>CANMLD010000139.1 GCA_947498315.1 Pseudomonadota bacterium
GCAATTTCCTAGCATTCACTTGCTCTCGCTCCTAGAAGGGCTATGAGCCCGTCGTCGTCGCTCGAGTACGCGCCTATCGGCGCCAAGTGACTGCGTCGAAAATTGCGCGGCGTACGCTCAATCTCCATTTTGACCGACCCTCTGAGACGCCCCACCCCGAATCGACAACGGCGGCGCCTCCAGCCGGTTCGCCCTCCCTGAGGGGTACTTCGCGCCGATTCCTTCGGACGCCAGCATGTGCTGAAAATACAAGCACTCGCCTGTTTTACCGTCGACCGATGGAGTCAGAACACAGCGCCGACGGCGTAGTCGTGGTGGCTCGGCTTTTGCTGACGCTCTCCCGATGGGCGCCAACCTCGAGACGTCGACGACATCGTCGCATCCCGAAAAGGCCCTCGAGACTACAGTACGTCGACGTGCTCGAGCCGTATCGACGTGACGCAATCCATGCAGGAGGGGCTGATGAGACGACGGATGACACGACTCTGGACGGGATGGATATTACTTGCCTACGGCTGTGCAGATGACCCTGACACCACACCGCCGCCGGCCCCGGTCGTGGAGCCCGTGGTCTCACCGACGAGCCTGCCGGCGCAGTCACTCACGGGCTCCGCCGAGCCGGGCGCCACCATCGAGGTGAGCGGCGGTGCTAGCGTTGCGACGGCTCAGGTCGACCCTTTCACCGCCCGGTGGCGTACGACCGTCATGCTCGATCCCGGTGAAGCGACTGAGCTCGAAGTGACGGCGATCGACGCCGCTGGCAATCGCAGCGAGGCGACTGTCGTCCAAATCGAGCACGAGCTCCCCCGGCCAGAGGGCCTTGTCCTCTCGCTCGACGACTCTCCGATCTCCGCCGATTCCGGACGACTTGTCGCCCGCGCCATCGTTGACAACGACGAGCCAGGCGTGCCGCTCGAAGGGCTCGAGGTTCGCTTCTCGATCGCGGGTCTCGACGGGGCACCCGATCAGACGGTCGCCGCCGACGCTCGAGGGCAAGCCTCGGCGACCTTCGAGGGCTTGAAGACGCCCGGCGCCTACGTCGTGACCGCGACTGCAGTTCGGGATGAGGCCCTGACGGCCGAGACACCCTTCCGCGTCGTCGCGGGCCGACCTGCCGACTTCCGGGTCGAGCTGCTCGTCGATGGGGCGTCCGGCCAGCCCGAGGCCACAGCCACCGTGCCGGCAGGGACGGATGTCGACGTCGTCATCACCGTCGAGGACGCGGCAGGCAACCCCGTCGAGGCGCCGGTCTCGGTCGAGACGGACGCGCCCGGAGTCATCGTCGACGGCGTCCTCGAAGGGGTCACTCTCGCCGGCGACTACCGCGTCATTGCGCGCTTGAACGGCACCCTGGAGTCGGCCGTCGCGACGCTCACCGTGACGCCGGGGCCCGCGGCGTCCATCGCGCTCACCCTTGATCGTGCCACGATGGCGGCCGGCGACGCCGTGTTGGCGACGGCCGTTCGGAAGGATACCTGGGGTAACGTCGTCCCCACGACTGATACGGCGACCATCGCCGTCGATACGTCGGGCTGCGCCCCGTTCGACCTCGTCGATTGCCTCACGGAGACCAGCGAGGCGCTGGGCGCTCGGTTCGCCATCCGTCGGGCCGGTGACTTCGTCATCACCGCCACGGCCGATCTCGACGGCGCGCCCGCCACCGACGCGGCGACCGTTCACGTCGACCCCGGGGGCCCGGACGCCGTCGCGGTCGCGCTGATGGACGCGACGGCGAGCGTCGAGCTCGACCCGCCCGCGTCGCTCCCCGCCGGCCACGAGCTCGACGTGGTGCCGACGGTGGTCGATCGCTTCGGCAACACGCTCGACCGCGCCGTCACCATCGTCACGGACGCTGAAGGCGCCCTCGTCGGCGGGCTCCATCTGAGCCGTCTCCTCGTCGCCGGGCAATACCGGATCGTGGCGTCGGTTGCCGGGTCAGCCCTCTCGGTAACCACGCCCGTGAGCGTCGTCCCTGGCCCTGCCGTCGCCGTCGACCTCGCGGTGTCACCGACCGTGTCGGTCGCCGGGGAGCCCATCGCCGTGGTCACCGTGGTCCGCGACGCGTATGGCAATGACACGGGTGATGCCGCCACCGTCACCCTCACCCCGTCGCCCACCGAGCTCGACACCCTCTCCCCCGCCTGTGCTGGCCAGCAGGACCCGAACGGCGCCACCTTCGCACCCTGCGTCAGCTCCGCCCGCGTGGCCTCCGAGCTCTCGACGACGCTGGCGATCGTCGCCGAGCACGCGTCGGGCGGCGCCGCGACGGCCGCGCTCACGGTGCTCCCGGCTCCCGCCACGACCATCGCGCGCTTCGAGGCGGACCCCGCGGGCAGCGCTGCGGATGGAAACATCAGCGCGGGTGAAGACCTGACCTACGTCTACCGTGTCGAAGACGCGTACGGAAACCGGGTCGACTCGCCCATCGCGGTTACCGTCACCGATCCCGACGCGACGACTCTCGACGATGGCGTCTCCGGTGCGGGTCTCATCGCGGGGCTCGTGCGGGCCTCACCGGTCCCCTACCAAGTCACCGGACGCATCACCGGGACGGGGGTCACGGCCAGCTTCCCGGTCGTCGTGGAGCCCGCCCTCGGGCAGCGCTTCGTCACGCTCGTCCCGTCGACGGCGAGTATCGCCATGGGTGACGACGTCATCCTCACCGCCACCGCCCGCGACCTCTACGGGAACCTCATCTCGTCGCCGACCTTCAGCTTCGCCGTGGACACCTCGGGTTGCGCCCCGCTCCCCGTCGCTGAATGTGTCGCGCCCTCAGCCACTTTCACCGGTGTCGGAGCCACCTTCACTCTCTCTCGTGTCGGCGTCTTCGCCCTGACCGCGACGTATTCCGAAGGGGCCACGTCCTGGACCGACACGCGCTATGTGTCGGTGCAGCCGGTCCTCGACGTCACGCCGCCGACGATCTCGCTCAAGAACGTTCGTCGCAATGGCAACCTCTGCCCCTCGTCCGACGCGTGCACATGGCAGACGGGCGACACCGCCTCCTTCGAGGTCGACGTGGTCGACGACCTCGGCATCTCGGAGGTGTCCTACTCCGCGTTCTTCGCCTCCGCCGGAACGGCCGGGACGCTCCGTACGCGCATCATCCTCATCTCCAGCGGCACGACGGCGGCCTCCCCGGCCTTCTCGTTCACCATCCCCAACAACACCGCGTTCGAAGATACGGACCTCGTCGCCCAGGCCGTCGATCAGGTCGGTAACATCGCCAACTCGGCAGCGTGGCCAATCCGGGTACGGGAGATCGACCCTGCCATCGCTGACGGCAAGGATCACGCGATCGAGGTCGTTGGGGTCGTCACGGGTGGCGCCGATATCGACGACGTCGCCGTCCTCCCGGATGGGGGCGTCGTGGCCGTCGACAACAACGGTGACCGCCTCGTTCAAATCGTCGGCCCGACCTCCAACTTCACGCTCGCCGACCTCGCCGGCTCACCCAACGGGCTCGTCGTCGACGAGGATGGCGCCATCTTCGTCACGGTCTCTGGGGTGAACAACGGCGGTGAGGGCGTCGTCGTACGGGTAGATGCCAACGGCGACGAGGTCACGCTGCTCGACATCGGCGATGACGTGAACACCGGTTCTGGCACCGCCGGGGCCTGCGAGCCTGGCAATGGCAACGGGGGTGACGCCATGGGGATCGCGCTCGCGTCCGTCCTGCGTGGTTCGGTCCGCATCTCTCCGAACGCGCCTGCGTCCGGCTCACACGTCCGGATCGCCGACGCCGACGGTACGCCGTCCGCGGCCTACACGTTCGGTGGCGGCGACGTCTGCACGTCTCGCGATGGTCTCCGCACCGCCTTCCTCGCCAATCCCTTCGCGGGCCTCTCCGCCCTGCGAGGGCCGTGCACGACCAACGGGACCGACTACAGCGAGCTCGCGTTCTATGGGACCTTCGCGCTCACACCGGGCGCCACCGACCTCCTCAACAACTCCGGCAGCGCGAACATCGCCGTCGATGGACCGATCGACTTCCAACCGACCCTCTTCGTCGGTGGCCGAAGCCGCTTCGTCCACGCCCTCGACGCGGCGTCTACCGGACCAGCGCCGTCGTGCTACGGAACCCGCTTCGACTTCGGCGGTGGCGAAGTTCGCGGCGTCGCTGTCGCTTGGGAGGGCGAGCCGATGGAGCTAATCGTCTACGGCGCGGATCGGACAGGCGGGACCA
The DNA here is from genome assembly GCA_947498315.1 of Pseudomonadota bacterium. Lineage (GTDB taxonomy): Bacteria > Myxococcota_A > UBA9042 > SXOO01. The sequence continues at coordinate 4,187 of CANMLD010000139.1, forward strand.
TCCGTCGTCAGGTCGCTTCCACCGGCGCCACGACCAACATCGCGAACGTGAGCCTACCCCGCGACATCGTCGTGGCGCCGTCGGGCTGCGTCATCACCACCGAGGAGAACTCGGGGCGCGTCGTCATGGTCGATCCGGCGAGCCCGAGCTGCAGCACGCTCCCGTGTGACACGGTGGTCCTAGCCGACGGCTTTGATGCCGTCCGCGGGCTCGCGATCGACTCGAAGGACGTCGTCGCGACGTGGACCCCGTGGGAGGCTGCGGTGGTCCGGCTCACGGCCCGTATTCCGGGGGCTGCCGGGAACAGCACCGCGCTCGTCAGCGCCAACCCCGCAATCACGGTGGCGCCCTTCGGAGGCGGTACCGATGGCGCCGTGGCCCAGAAGGCTGTCGCCACCATCACGGTCAACGGCGCCGTGAGCGACGGCACCACTCTCTCGGTGGGGTCGCACGTCTACGAGCTCGATTTCAGCCAGACTCTTTCGGTCACGCCAGGGAGGGTCGCCGTACGCCCGGCGAGCGGGTCGGCCTCCCTCATCGCCCGCGCGATCGCGCAGTCGGTCGCGGAGACGGAAGCACGACTGCTCGTTACCGACCGCACCGCCGACGCGGTCATCGAGATCGGGCCGTCGCTCTACGACACGACCGACTGTTTCTGAGGGTTTTGGCCCGTATGCCCGCCGTGTAGACTCCCGTGGCCCTCATATGAAGCCCCTGATTGACAGCGGGGCTCAAGTCCCCAAGGATTCTGGGGATTGAGCCCCCGAAGTCCCGGGCTCTCTGCATGTAGCCCGGAGTCGTCATGAGCGAAGCCCTCTCCTCCCTCGTCGCCACACTCTCGTTGCCAATCGGTGAGCTCGAGGCCCTGATTCGGGGTGTGGCCGCCGCCCCGCCACCGCGCGATGACGCCGCGATCGTCGCTCTGTTTGGCAGCGCGGTCAGTGAAGAACACCGGCGCATCCTCGGTCACGCTATCGACCGCGCTCGGGCGGCGATCGAGCCGACGCCGTGGACGCGAGAGCGCGCCGTACGTCTCCGTGATGAGCTATACCGCCGTAACCTCAGCGCATTTTTGGTTCCGCGAGCGGACGAGCACCAAGGTGAATACGTGCCCGCAGGTGCCGAACGCCTTCGGTACTCGACGGGCTTCACGGGTTCGGCTGGCGCCGCCGTGTTCCTCGCAACCCGAGCCGCCGTCTTCGTCGATGGCCGGTACACGCTCCAAGCAAAGCAGCAGGTGGACACCGGGACCTTCGAGATTCAGTCCCTGACTGACAACCCTCCGCTCGAGTGGCTGAAGTCGCTCCTCAATGGCAAGACCGACGGCATCGTCGCCAAGGACTTCCGGCTGGGCCTCGACCCCTGGCTCCACTCGCAGAAGGAGGTGAAGTCGATCGAGAAGGAGCTCGGAAAGCTCGGCGCTCACGTGGTGTTGGTCGAGACGAACCCGCTCGACGCCTCGTGGTCTCAGCAGCCGCCGACGCCAGTCGCGCCCGTCCTCCCGCACCCGACCGAGATCGCGGGTAAAAACCCGGACTTGAAGCGACACGAGCTCGGCGACGAGCTACTGACCGCCAAAGTCGACGCCGCCCTCATCACGCTCCCAGACTCGATCGCGTGGCTGCTGAACATCCGCGGCGGCGACGTGCCGCACACGCCGCTCCCACTCTCGTTCGCCGTCCTGCACGCGGACGGCACGGTCGACCTCTTCATCGACCGCCGTAAGCTCACCGAGCCCACCCGGCAGTGGCTCGGGGCCGAAGTGCGCATCCATGGGCGCGAGGCTCTGATCGGCGTGCTCGGCGACCTCGGGCGCTCGGAGTTGCGGGTGCAGATCGAGGGCAGCTCCTGTCCCGCCATCCTTGCCCGCACCCTCGAGAAGGCCGGGGCGACGCTCGTCGATGGGAAGGACCCGTGCCAGCTCCCGAAGGCGCGCAAGAACGCCACCGAGCTCGACGGCATCCGTGCGGCTCATCGGCGTGACGGTGCTGCCCTCACTCGCTTCTTGTGCTGGCTGGACCAGAACGTCATGGTTCGCGCGGCGGCTGGCAAGCCCATCAAGGAGCTCGAGGCCAGTGACCGCCTCGAGGCTTTCCGGGCCGAGTCGCCGCTCCTCCGCGATCTTTCCTTCGACTCCATCTCCGGCGCCGGCGCCCACGGCGCCATCGTCCACTACCGCGCCACGCCCGAGTCCGACGCCCCAATCCTGCCGGGCACGCTCTACCTCATCGACAGCGGCGCCCAATATCCCGACGGCACGACCGACGTCACGCGCACCATCGCCATCGGCACACCCACCGCCGAGATGGCCGACCGCTTCACGCGCGTCCTCAAAGGGCATATCGCCGTCGCGCGGGCCGTCTTCGCGCTCAAGACGTCGGGCGGCCAGCTCGACGCCCTCGCACGCCTTGCTCTCTGGGAGGTCGGCCTCGACTACGAACACGGCACGGGCCACGGCGTCGGGCAATACTTAGCGGTCCACGAAGGGCCTCAAAACATGAGCCGCCGCGCGGTCACGACCCCACTCGAGGCCGGAATGATCCTGTCGAACGAGCCCGGCTACTACAAGACCGACGGATACGGCATCCGTATCGAGAATCTGGTCGCGGTGAAGAAGGCCGAGATCGTGGGTGGCGAGAGGGAGATGCTCGCCTTCGAAACTCTGACGCTAGCGCCCATCGACCGTCGTCTCATCGACGCCACACTACTCCGCGCTGACGAGCGGACCTGGGTCGATCAGTATCACGCGTGGGTCAATGCGACTCTGGCGCCGCTCGTCGACGCGGGCACGCGGGCTTGGCTGGCTATGGTTACGGCGCCGCTGACGGCCTGAGTTCTCGAAGGGGGCGGCGCTCTCTGGGGGCCGCCCTGAGGCTAGGCAGTCTCGCGCGCAGGCGGGGCTGCGTAGCTGCCGTCGATAGGCGACCACTCGCCCCAGCGACCACCATCGCGAAGACGGAACCGGATCGGCGTGAAGCCTCGGTGCGTAAGCTGCTGCACGAACTTATCGAGCAGGTCCTCGAAGGTCGGGGCTTCGCGAATGATGAACTGGATGATGAAGTGGAGCGGGTCTGAACATTGCGTTTCGGCGAAGAGCCGGCGTCGGTTGCGCTCGTTCTTTTCGAAGACCGTCACTTGGAAGACGACCGAGCGCCCCAGCTTGGTGGCTTCGAGCTGGAACCGGTTGAACTCCTTGATCACGGGATCGAATGACCTCCGGGGTGGCCGCGCCCTCCCCATCGTTCGGAGCTGAACCGGGTGGGGCGCACCGCGCCTCGCTCCGGCATCGGAGCCATCTTCACGGCAAGGTGGCTTGGGCACAGTGCCGAGTGGATAGCAGGCCTGCAGGATAGCGACTCGGGCGTCGCTGTAAAGCCCCCCAAACGGAGACGACGAATTGGGTTTGACCCGGTGCTTTCTGTCCACGATAACGCGCGTCCCATGGGCGAACTCGATCAGGACTCGATAGAGGTGGCCGGAGCGCCCGACTCCGATGCGGCACGTGCGCCGCTCTCGGCCGTTCTGCGCTTCGAGGAGGGCACGCTCGTGCTCGGTCCTTCGACGCTGCCGGACGAGGTCGTGCCTCCTGGCTTTCAGCGGGACCGTCGCGCCGGCGACCGCTTCCGCGCGCTCGCGTGCGCCTATCGCGACGCCCACCTCTACCTGCGCGAGCATGGCGTCACCGTCCTCGACGAAGCGGCTGCTTACGAGAAGCGCCCCTTCGTCTCCAAGCTCGTGCGAGTGCCTTTCGTCCATCAGGCGGAGTCGCTCCGCTGCTGGTGGGCGGCTGGCGGGCGAGGCGTGGTCGTGCTCCCGACCGGCGCCGGCAAGACGTACGTCGCGGTCCTCGCCATCGAGCGAGCAAGGCGGTCCGCGCTCATCGTCGTGCCGACCATCAGCCTCATGAACCAGTGGGTAACCATTCTGCACGACGCGTTCGGCGAGCCCATCGGCGCCGTCGGCGGCGGCGACTTCGAGGTCTTGCCGCTCACCGTCATCACCTATGACTCAGCGTCCAACCACATGGCGCGACTGGGAAATCGCTTCGGGCTCGTCATCTTCGACGAGTGTCACCACCTCCCAGCGCCCAAGTACTCGCTCGCGGCCGAGCTCTCGATCGCGCCCTTCCGGCTAGGACTCAGCGCCACCCCCGAACGCGCCGACGGCTCACATGAGCTGCTCGACCGCCTCGTGGGCCATGAGGTGTTTCGCGTCCCAATCGACTCGCTCGTCGGTCACATTTTGGCCGAGTACGAGCTCGTGGTCTTCCCGATCCCTCTCTCCGATGCGGAACGCTTCGCGTACGACGATCACCGCGCCATCTTCTCGCGGTGGCTGTCACGCCAGCCCCCCGACGTACGCAAGCGCGGCTTCGGCGAGATCCGAAAGCGGATGTCGAGCACCGCCGAAGGACGCCAGGTCAGTCGCTCTTACGAAGCTTACAAAGCCATCCTGCAGACGGCCGAGGCCAAGTACGCCGCCATTGCGGACATCCTGGCCGACCACGACGGCGAGAAGGCCATCGTCTTCACCGACGACAACCGCACCATACTCGACATCTCGCGGCGCATGCTGATGCCTGTCATCACGCACCACACGCCGAAAGCCGAGCGAGTCGAGACCCTCGCCCGGCTCGCTGATGGCACCTATCGCGTCGTCGGCACCAGCCACGTCCTGAACGAAGGCGTCGACATGCCCGACGTCTCGGTCGGCATCATCGTCAGCGGCTCGGCCTCGACTCGCGAGTTCACACAGCGCGTGGGCAGGCTTCTCCGCCGCCGTGAGAACAAGCGCGCCGTCTGCTACGAGCTCGTCGCCATCGACACCGTCGAAGAGAGCACGTCCGAGCGTCGACGCGGTGAGGGTTACCGCCCGGAGGGGGCCGCGGGACCTCGTGGCGCGCCGGCCCCGGACGGAGGTCGCTGATGATCAGCGGCAACCTGCTCCGTTTCCGCGTCCATGGCGGCGTCGTGAAGCCGGGTTTTTCGAACCCTGGGGAGCACCTCGCCCTTGCTGAGCAGGTGCTCGAGCTCGTTCGTTCACTCGAGGGCGAGACGCGCGACGTGCTGGACGCAGAGGTCAAAGATCTCGCAGATATGCACCGCGATGAGCGGCTCACTCACGGGCTGATCTCCGTCCTCCTCGACGACGTCGACGAGAAGATGGCGTCGCCACACAACCCGAGCCTCATTCGAAGCCGGCTCTTTGCCCTCGCGGGCTCACGGCAACCTCTGGGTCCCGTCGCCCGAGCGGAGGTGATCGCGACTCTGGCCGCGGAGCTCGAGACCACCGCCGAGTCCATCGAACAGTCGCTCTACGCGGACCTGCCTTCCGCGGCCCGTCTCGGCGCGATGCCGGACCTCTCCCCCGAGGCACTCCTCGCCCGCTATGACCTGCGCCTCGCCCAGGGCCTCCTGCTCTCCGCGCGGTCGATGACGCTGACGCTCACGCGGCCGTCTCCGAAGCGTCTCCGCGCCCTCGTGCGGGCGCTCAAGTTCCAGCGGCTCCTCTTCACCGTGGCCGGGCAAGACGGGGTCTGGACTCTGAATGTCGACGGGCCCGGCAGCCCGCTCACGTCCTCCGCGCGGTATGGCGTGCAGTTTGCCAACGTCTTGCCGGCGCTCCTGCATGACACCGATTGGGCGCTCACCGCCGATTGCATCTTCAAGACCCGTGCTGGTCTCCTGAAGCTTGGGCCCGACGCCGGACTCCAGCCCCTACGGCGCGAGACCGGCATGTGGACGGCGGCCGAAGAGACGGCGCTCGCCGAACGGCTAACGACGCTCGCCGCACCATGGCAGGTCTCGCTCGACGGCGAGATGACGGTCCTCGACGGCCAACACGTCGTGCTCCCAGACCTGGTCCTCCGCGATCCCGAGACCGGCCGAGAGGCCCTCATCGAGGTGGTCTGGCGCTGGCGTCGCGCCGCGTTCGAGCGTCGGTGGGAGGTGTTGCGTCGGCTCGGTCCCAAGAACCTGGTCCTCGCGATCGCGACCAACGACAAGGCCGGTGATGGCGCACTCCCAGAGCTCCCAGGCCCAGTCCACGGATTCAAGCAGGTCCCGAACGCGCGCACGCTTCTCGCGCTCTGCCGGGAGGTGGCGACCGTGCCGACGTTCGCACGGTCGTCGTGATTGATGCCGCCACCCTCTTTCTCGTCTCCTCTCTCCTCATCGCCTCCCCGAACAGCCGCCTGCTTCCGGTCGGGCGCGCCGGTACGGCGCTCATCGGAGAGGTGGCCTTGGTCGTCACGGGCGCGCTGGGCAGCTTCATGAAGATCTCCTTCGCTTGGGCCTTGCCACTAGCTTGCTCTCGCTGCTTCTCGGGGCGCCGCTGCGCTCCCTAGTCCGAACGTAGCCGCCGGCGAATCTTTACAAGGTATGGCCTTCCCGCTTCCGGCTATGCTCCTCGCGTGAACCGCACCCTGACTCTTGCGCTGTCTTCTCTCGCTGCCGCCGTAGTCGGCTCCTGCAGCGAGTCTTCTTCCACGGGTCGCCTCCTGGCCGACGTCGGGCTCGACCCCGATACGTCCGACGCGGCAGGGTTGGGCGATGCCCCTGACATCTTCCTGGCGGACGACACCGCGGACCCGCCCGCGGACTCGGGAGATGACACGAGCGACGAGCCCGACACCGTTCTGCCGCCCAAGACGCCGCGCTGCGACGGGCTCATCGAACGTCATTGCGTGCTCCCCTGGCCGTCGTCGCTCTACCTCGAACCCGATGCCACTCGGAAGACCGGGCACACCCTTGCGTTCAGCGATGGCAGCCTCCCCGCCAATCAGTTCGGCGTTCACATCGCGCCGCCCCTCTGGCGCCGACTCGACGGCTATGGAACGGCCACCTCAATCGTCGTCTACTTCGAGGAGCTCGATCTCGACGGCTTCCCCCGCGAAGACGACATCGGCCGTTCGCTGGACGCAGACTGCCCGTCAGTGTTGCTCGAAGTGAAGGCCGACGGCACGACCGAACGCGTGCCGCACTGGGTCGAGCGCGATGGCCGCGCGCTGACGGACAAGGACCGCGGCCTCTTCCTTCGACCCGCGCGCATCCTGACCCCGGGTGCTCGCTACGTGGTCGCATTTCGCGAGCTGGAGCGCTCGGACGGCATGCCCGTCCCGCGTAGCGCGCTCTTCCAAGCGTTCCTCGATGGCGACGTCTCGCCGGACACCGATCCGCGTCAGGGCCGCATGGACGAGACCTTCGCAGCTCTCGAAGTCGCCGGGATCAATCGGGAATCGTTGACGCTGGCCTGGGACTTCAACACCGCGAGCGACGACGCTATCCACGGTCGAATGCTCGAGATGCGCGACAAGGCGCTCGCCGCCGTCGGGCCGGAGGGACCCGAGCTCACCGTCACCGAAGTCCGCGACTTCACTCCAGAGGAGAACGAGTACATCGCGTTCGAAGTGAAGGGCACCTTCCGAGTCCCGAGCTTTCTAAAGGCGGAAGACACCCCACTCGAGACCATCGCCTGGGGCTTCAGCGTCGACGCGTCAGGCGCCCTCGTCCAGGACGACTGGACCGATGAGCCCTTCTGGGTCCGGGTTCCGCGAGGCGCCCTCGACGGCACGCCGCAGGGCCTCTTCATGCACGGCCACGGCCAGAACGGCGCTGGCGTTCAGGTGCGCGCCGGCAACATCGGTGAGGTCTGCCAGGACTACGATCTTATCGCCTACGCGGCCAACATGGCCGGGATGAGCGAGACCGACATCCAGAACATCCTCGGGCTCATCATCGACCTCAGCCGCTCTTACTGGCTCACCGATCGGCTGCATCAGGGGATCATCAACCACGTCCTGCTGAACCTCGCGATGGAGAGGCGCCTTGGATCGCTCCCGGCCCTCGTTGATCGTGGTGTGAAGCTCGACACCACCCAGCACTTCTATCAAGGCATCTCGCAAGGCGGCATCTACGGTCCCACGGTGGTCGCCGTTTCGCCGTTCATCTCGCGTGGGCACATGGGCGTCCCCGGCGCGAACTACTCGCTTCTCTTGTCGCGTTCGAAGAACTTCGACTCGTTCTACACCATCCTAGATGTGTCGTATGAGAGCCGGCTCGACCAGGCGGTTGGGATCCTGCTCATCCATAGTCTCTGGGAGCACACCGACTCCGTTACCTGGTTCCGCCGCCTCGAGAAGGACCCGCTCCCGAACACGCCGCCGTCTCAAGTCCTGCTCGCACCTGCCAAAGGCGATCACCAGGTCTCGGCCATGACGAACGAGATCGTCGCCCGCTCGAACGTGGGAGTCGCGGTGATGGCCAACTACGACTCGGAGAGAGAGGTGTGGGGCGCTCCCGAGGTCCCCTATCCACACCAGGGCTCCGCGCTCGTGCTCTGGGACTTCGGCAACCCGTGGCCCGCCCCGGGCTCTAATCTGCCGCCGACCATCTCAGAGCTTGCTGGCGACGATCCCCACGGCAAGCCGAGAAGCAACGACCAACACAACGCCCAGATGGTGCACTTCTGGCGCACCGGCGAAGTCATCGACGTCTGTGGTGGCGACGGGTGTACGCCGGAGTGAAGCGGGAGCGGCCTTAGGTCGGCGTCTCAGTGGTCAGCCCCAGCGCCGGCGCCGCCGGCTTCAGTCGGAGCTGACGGGGCTGCCCACGAAACCGTCACTTCGCGGCGGGCGGGGCCGCGTTCAAGCCGTCCATGGTCGCCTTGCAGGCGTCCTTGTTGCCGGCCTTCACGACGGTGTCGATGCCCATCTCGCAGATCGGCTTGCCCACTTCGCCATGCTTGGCGCAATCGGCTTTCTTGGCTTCAAGGTCCTTGCAGGGATTGGCACAGCCGACCGCAGCAAGAGCGAGGCAGGCGGTAGCAAGGAGGGCAGGGATGGAGAGGAGGAGGTTCTTCTTCATAGGGGCTCCTTTCGAGCAGTGTCGAAGCGCAGCGAACTTTGGCCGCCGTTTCGGAGGAACCTCCGAACGATTGCTGGTCTGCTTGCCGTGCGATGCAATCCGGTAACACATCTAAGCGTTGAGTGCTCGAAACTGCTTCGTTTGGCGCCTCCACCTCATCCACTGCCTCTTCTCCGAGTCCTCTCGTGTTGGTTCGCGTGTGGCGAGTGAAGACTCCAGGATGTAATCAAATGTTACACTCGTTTGAAATAATGAGGTCGGCGGTTACGCTACCTGGCCAAAAAATCCAGTGATTTCATGAGTTCAGTCCTGGCCCCAATGTTGCTCTTCCCATCGTCGCGGGGCCAACCGAAGGCCCGAGGAGTGATGACGATGCGACGATGGACGGGATTTGGGCTCTTGTGGGCCATGGCGTGTGGCGGCAGCGTTACTGGCGAGACGGCGAGCGTCCAGAGTGGCGTCGAGGTTCGCGGCAAAGAGGGGCTGCCTACGAACGAGGAGGCAGTGATTACGGCGCCGTACTCCGCGACGTCCGGAGCTGCGGTGCAATTCACCACTCTGATACCCACGGCTGACGTCCCCGCGTGGGATGCGCTCTTCGGCGGGCTAGTCCTGCCCACCTCGCTCCTCGCGCCACCGGTCGAGGTCCACGAGTGGGGCACCTTCACA
>CANMLD010000140.1 GCA_947498315.1 Pseudomonadota bacterium
GAGATCAACGCGTTCGCGATTCCCGGCGGCTACGTCTACGTCACGACGGCGCTCATCAAGAACATGAAGACCCGCGCCGAGCTCGCCGGCGTCATGGGCCACGAGGTCGGCCACATCTCGGCCTATCACGGCGCTGAAGCCATCCAAACGAACCTCGGGCTCTCCATCCTCTCGGGCATCTTCCTCGGCGAAGGTGAAGCGGCCGAGGTGCTCAACTTCGTGGTCGGGTCCTACCTGAACACGGCCCACAGCCAGGAACAGGAGCTGGAAGCCGACGAACTCGGCGTCGAGTACTCGTCTGCGGCGGGCTACAACCCCTGGGGACTCGTGGACTTTTTCGGCTTCATCGGGGACCTGTCCGGCACGTCGGACCCGGTCTCGGATTTCCTCTCGAGCCACCCGGCGCCGACCGAGCGCATCTCCGAGGCGAGCGCGCAGATCGAGAAGCTCGGGATCGCGAAGGACGACCCGAAGTACGAGTACCAGGACAACCAGTTCCTTCAGATCCGCGACATCGTCATCGCCGGTTCCGCCAACTGAACGCGCCGCACCGGACGGCGGCGGACCCTGGCGCCGTCGCGAAGGCTGCCCTGGCTGAGCTATCTCGACTCTGGCGCATCGAACGCGACGCGGCGAGCGCCGCCCACCGTGAACGAATGGTGGGGACGTCGCTGCGGGACCGCGTGGCGGACGGGGTCGCCCTTCGCGACCTCGACGTCCTCGAGACCGACGCCGCGCCGGGTGACCGCACGCTGCTGTGGGTGAAGCCCGCGCGGCCCGAGCTGACCTTATTCTCGGGGCGCCCCGGCGAGCCCGTGCGGCTCTGGCTGGACCGGCCCGATGAAGACGACGCGCTCGCAGGCGTACTCGGCCGGCGCCGTGATGACCTGCAAGGCGTCATCATTTCGGGTGGCCTAACGGAGCCCTTCGAAGAGCGCCGTTTTCACCTGGACTTCGACGCACCCACCACCACGTTCGACCGGGGCGACTCGGCCATCGCCGCGTTTCGCGACGCCCCCGCGCGTGAGCCCGCAGGGGAGCTGCGTGCCGTTCTCTTCGGCGAGCGTGCGCCGGAGTTCGGGCGAGACGAGGTGTCGGCGCCCCGGCCGGGCTCCCGGCTCAACGGACCGCAAGAGGCGGCCGTGGCGCTCGCGATGCGTGCCCGCGACGTCGCGCTCGTCTTCGGACCGCCCGGTACGGGAAAGACGACGACGCTCGCCGAGCTGGTGAAGCGCTGCGTGGCCCGCGGCGAGCGGGTGCTGGTCACGGCGGCGTCCAACACGGCGGTCGATAACCTCTCCGAGAAGTTGCTCGAGCTCGGCGTCGACGTCGTGAGACTCGGTCACCCCATCCGAGTCTCGCCCGGCATGCAGGACGCGACGCTCGAAGCGCGCATCGCCGCCTCCGGGGAGCAGGGCCTCATCCGGGAGTGGCAGAAGGAGGCCGCCGAGATACGGCGCAAGGTACGGACCCGCAGCGACCGCGGCACCATGGACCGCGCGGAGCGGCGCGAGCTGCTTCAGGAAGCCGGCCGCCTCTCCAAAGACGCTCGGCGCCACCTCTATGGCGTACAGCGCGCCATCGTACACGGCGCACGGGTGGTCGCCTGCACCGCTGCCGGGGCGGACGCCGGACTCCTCGGCGACGAGCTCTTCGACCGTGTCGTGCTCGACGAAGCGACGCAAGCCGCTGATCCCATTGCGCTCTCGGCCCTACGGCGTGGCCGGATCGCGATCCTTGGGGGCGATCCCCGGCAGCTCCCGCCGACCGTGATCGCGAGAGACGCCCAAGCCGGGCTCGGGACGACGCTCTTCGAGCGGCTGGTCGCGCGCGAGCCGGGCTGCACGAGCTGGCTGACGGTGCAATACCGCATGAACGAGACCCTGATGGCCTACCCGTCGGAGTCGATGTACAGCTCGCGCCTCATCGCGCACGAGAGCGTTAGGGCGCACGACCTCGGCGGGCTCGGGCTAGAGCCCGACCCCGACCGCACAGAGATACTCACGTTCATCGACTACGCGGGTGCCGGGTGGGACGAGGAACGTGGTGGCGACCTCGCCATGGGGGGCCGCCCCCAAGACCCGAGCACGCGCAACCCGGGCTCGGCCAACCGAACGGCCCGGGAAGCCCGCCGCCTGCTCGCGAGGGGGCTCTTAGCGCGAGACCTGGCCGTCATCACGCCCTACGACGCCCAGGTCCGCCTCTTGAGGACGCTGCTCGCCGAGGAGATGACCGCCGGCCTCGAAGTCGGCTCCATCGACGGCTTTCAGGGCCGCGAGAAAGAGGCGGTCATCCTCGATCTGGTGCGCTCGAACGCCGACGGTCAGATCGGCTTTCTGTCCGACACCCGCCGTATGAACGTCGCCATCACCCGTGCGAGGCGCAGCCTCGTCGTGCTCGGCGACAGCGCGACGATCGGCGACCACCCCTACTACTCAGGATTTCTCGAAGCAGCGGGGGTGCTCGGGGCGCACCGGACGGTGTGGGACGACGAGGACGGCGGGTAGATGGCGTAGCCGGCACCCGGAGGGATCGCAGCCACGTGGAAAGCTGAGTAGACTGCGGCTCATGAACCTCGCCCGAATGCTGTCCCTCGCCCTCGCCATCGGCTGCTCCGAAGACCCCGACGTGGTCGTTGGCACCGCCAACCTGCCGCCCGGGTCTCAGCTCGAAGCGTGCGTCAGCGGCGCATGCCCTGGCGGCCTCGAGTGCGTTGGCAACGTCTGCCGACCGCCGATCGTAGAGCCGACGCCGATCGGCGGGGATACTAGCGGCACGGACGGCTCCGTCGCCGGGCCCGACGCGGTCGAGACTCCCGAAGTTTCGAGCGACCTCATCACTGGGGTCGTCGGGGACACCGGCGGCAGCGATGGCGGCAAGAACGACGTCGTAGCCGTGCCCGACGTGGAGGCGCCCGACACGTGGAGGCGCCCGACACGGCCGCGCCCATCGACACGGGGAACGAGCCCGACGACGCGCCCCTCCCGGACGCCTGCGACGCCCCGGGGCAGCCCTCCTCGTGCCCTACGACGCCGACCTTCCTGTACTGCCGCTACGAGCCCTCGGTGAAGAGCTTGCAATGCAGCGCCCCAACCGATCCCTTCGTGACCGGCCAGTACCTGACGCCATGTTCGAGCAACAAGGACTGCGACTACTCGCTCGGCTGCCACTTCGGGATCTGCACGACCTATTGCGAGCTGGCGCTGCAAGCGTGTGCGTTTCCGAGTGCCAAGTGCACGACGATCGGGTCGCCGAAGTGGGGGGCGTGTCAGCCCCCGGAGTGACCTCGTGGGCGAGATATAGGGCTCTCCAGAGGTCGACGCCCGATGCGCTTGCGGGCGGGGGCGGCCCCCCCCAAACCCCCTACTTTTTCGGGTGAGAACCCCCGGAAGGGCTTTCCTGAAGGAGGACGCGTGCTTGGGCCGCATGCGCCACAGGCGGCCCACAACGGCCGCGCGATCCCCTACCGATTGTGGCCTCTTTGTTCTTGACCACCATATATGGCACCATGGATAAGAGGACACCCAAGGTTGCGGTGGTCCTCACCTGCCCCCCACGGTCCATGGCGCCTCTGGTTGGCCATGGCGCTCGGGGGTTGTGTAACCAATCGGCGCGCGATTGACGCGGCCGTAGTGCGAAACCTGGGGGTTCCGAATGGATGCGTCTCCGCGCGTGGCCTCGAGGCCACGGGTCGGCAGCACGGTCAACGAGCCGGAGCGGATCTTCTGTAGCGAACCCAGGACCGCCTTGATGGTCGGTCCTCATCGTGGCCTCAGGGCCACTCAATTTCCAAAGTGACCCGGAACAGAGCGCCGGGACCAGGATGATGCTGATGCGAGTCGAGCGGCGATACACGAAGCAGAACCAAGACCCCTTTGCGGGGCTCCCCTTCACGTCCCGGACCTCCAAGATCACGAACCCGAATGGTTCCGTGGTGTTCGAGGCCAAGGACATCCAGGTCCCCTCGACGTGGAGCCAGGTCGCCGTCGACATCCTCGCGCAGAAGTACTTCCGCAAGGCCGGCATCCCCGCCGTCACCAAGCTGGTCGCCGAAGAGGGCGTCCCGGCGTGGCTGCAGCGCCACGCGCCGGATCACGACGCGCTCGCCGCCCTCCCGGAAGAGCAGCGCTTCACGGGTGAGTCCGACTCGCGCCAGGTCTTCCGTCGTCTCGCCGGCACGTGGACCTACTGGGGCTACAAAAACAGCTACTTCGACACGGAAGGTGATGCTCGCGCCTTCTTCGACGAGCTCTGCTTCGCTCTCGCCGCTCAGATGGTCGCTCCGAACTCGCCGCAGTGGTTCAACACCGGTCTCAACTGGGCCTATGGCATCGACGGTCCGGCACAGGGTCACTTCTACGTCGACGAGCAGGGCAAGGTGAAGCGCTCCACCGGCGCCTACGAGCGCCCGCAGCCTCACGCGTGCTTCATCCAGTCGATTGGAGACGACCTCGTGAACGAAGGCGGCATCATGGACCTCTGGGTCCGTGAAGCGCGCCTGTTCAAGTACGGCTCGGGCACGGGAACGAACTTCTCGAACCTGCGCGGCGAAGGCGAGGCCCTCTCCGGTGGCGGTAAGTCCTCGGGGCTCATGAGCTTCCTGAAGATCGGCGACCGGGCCGCCGGCGCGATCAAGAGCGGCGGCACCACCCGCCGCGCGGCCAAGATGGTCGTCCTCGACGCCGATCACCCCGACATCGAGGCCTTCATCAACTGGAAGGCCATCGAGGAGCAGAAGGTCGCCGCGCTAGTGACGGGCTCGCGCACCATCGAGCTCTGCCTGCAGTCGATCTTCGATGCGTACTGGAGCGACACCGTCCCTGACAGCGATCGCGGCCATGTGACCAAGAACCGCGCCCTCGCGCTCGCCATCCACGCGGCGCGCCAGAAGCTCGTCCCGGACAACGTCATCCACCGCGCCATTCAGCTCGCCAATCAGGGGTTCAAGAAGGTCGACTTCCAGACCTACGACACTGACTGGCTCGGCGAGGCCTACGGCACGGTCAGCGGCCAGAACTCCAACAACTCCGTGCGCGTCTCGAACACGTTCATGCAGGCGGTGCAGTCGGATGGGCCGTGGTCGTTGCGTCGTCGCATCGACGGCAAGGTCCACAAGACCATGAAGGCCAAGGACCTCTGGAACGAGATCGCGAACGCGGCGTGGGCAAGCGCCGATCCGGGGCTGCAGTTCGACACGACCATCAACGAGTGGCACACGTGCCCCGAAGACGGTCGGATCAACGCCTCGAACCCCTGCTCCGAGTACATGTTCCTCGACGATACGGCCTGTAACCTCGCGTCGACGAACCTCCTGAAGTTCGTCCGGGACGGCGAGCCGGCAGCGACGGCGTTCGACATCGAGGGCTTCACGCACATCAATCGTCTGATGACGGTGGCGCTCGAAGTCTCGGTGCTCATGGCGCAGTTCCCCTCGAAGGAGATCGCGCGCCTCTCGTACCGCTTCCGAACGCTCGGGCTCGGCTACGCCAACCTCGGCACGCTGCTGATGGTGCTCGGCATCCCGTACGACTCGAAGGAGGCCTTCGCGCTCGCCGGCGCCATTACCGCTGTGATGACCGCGACCGCCTACGCCACCTCGGCCGAGATGGCGAGCGAGCTCGGGCCCTTTCAGGGCTTCGCCAAGAACCGCGACCACATGCTGCGGGTCATCCGCAACCACCGTCGTGCGGCCTACGACGAAGCGCGGACGCACTACGAAGGACTCACGATCACGCCGGTCGGCTTGCCCGCCACGGCGTGCCCGAAGGCGCTTCTCGACATAGCCCGCAGCGAGTGGGACCGCGCGCTCGTCCTCGGCGAGAAGCACGGCTATCGCAACGCCCAGGTCACCGTCATCGCGCCGACCGGCACCATCGGCCTCGTCATGGACTGCGACACGACGGGCATCGAGCCGGACTTCGCGCTCGTGAAGTTCAAGAAGCTGGCCGGTGGCGGCTACTTCAAGATCATCAACGAGTCCGTTCCGGCGGCGCTACAGCGGCTCGGCTACTCGGCGTCCGTCATCGACGCCATCGTGCAGTACGCCCGCGGCACCGGCTCGCTTCACAATGCGCCGCACATCTCGAGCGCTGCACTCCGCGCCAAGGGCTTCGGCGATGAGCAGCTCCGCGCCATCGAGGCGGCGCTCCCGTCGGCGTTCGAGATCGGGTTCGTGATGAACCCCTTCACGCTCGGTTACGACTTCTGCACGAACGTGCTGGGGTTCAAGCGCGAGCAGCTCGCCGACTTCCGCTTCAACCTTCTCGAGGCGCTCGGCTTCACGAAGGAGCAGATCCGCGAGGCGAACGACTTCGCCTGCGGCCGCATGACCGTCGAAGGCGCTCCGGGGCTCGACCCGCGCCACCTCCCGGTCTTCGACTGCGCCAATAAGTGCGGGCGTTACGGCACGCGCTTCATCCGCGCCGAGGCGCACATCTTCATGATGGCCGGCGCTCAGCCCTTCTTGTCGGGCGCCATCTCGAAGACCATCAACATGCCGAACGAAGCGACGGTGGAAGAGGTCGAGCGCCTCTACATGCAGTCGTGGCAGCTCGGCACGAAGGCCAACGCGCTCTACCGGGACGGCAGCAAGCTCTCGCAGCCCCTGTCGGCCAGCACGGCGGACTCGCTCTTCGGCGACCTCGACCGCATCGTTTCTGACGGCGACGAGCGGGAAGAAGAGGCCAAGGCCCCAGCGATGCAGCTCGCCGAGCGCATCGTCATCAAGTACATGGCGCGCCGTCGCCGCATGCCGTACCGCCGCGGGGGATACACCCAGAAGGCGATCGTCGGCGGCCACAAGATCTACCTGCGTACCGGCGAGTACGAGGACGGCACGCTCGGCGAGATCTTCCTCGACATGCACAAGGAGGGCGCCGCGTTCCGCAGCTTGATGAACGCGTTCGCCATCGCGGTCTCGCTCGGCCTTCAATACGGCGTTCCGCTCGACGAATACGTCGATGCCTTCGTGTTCACCCGCTTCGAGCCCAGCGGCTTCGTCGAGGGTAACCCGTACATCAAGATGTCGACGTCCATCATCGACTACGTCTTCCGTGAGCTGGCCATCACCTACCTCGGACGCACCGATCTCGCCCAGGTCATCCCGGACGACCTCCGCGGCGACACGGTCGGCGGGGCCGTGGACTCCGACGAGTACGGTGGCGACGAGATCCTCGGCAGCTCCACGACGTCGGTGTCTTCGCTGGCTCGGGGCGCGGTCGAGCTGCTCCCGACGCCGCGGGAGACCGAGCGGTCGCGCAGCGTGATGCTCTCTACCGACGGGGCCGCCGCCGAGGCACCCCGCATGGTGCCGTCGGCCAATGTGGCGCGACCCGGGAACTCCGGCTCGGGCTCACCGCGCACCGTGACCAAGAACTCCGTCACCCGTTCGCGGGACGGCGAGGGTTCGGCGCTCGATTCCAAAGTCTCGGCAGCGCGGGCGCAGGGTTACACTGGCGACGCGTGCAGCGACTGCGGCTCGTTCACGATGGTTCGCAACGGCACGTGCCTGAAGTGCACCACCTGCGGCGGCACGTCCGGTTGCAGCTAGTCTCGACGCGTCGACGTTCGGGCGGCACTCTGCCCCCGTGAGCCTCGATTCCCGCTTTCGCGACGTGAACCTGCCTTTCGCGCGGGCCCTGGGCTTTTCGACCGGGGCGCTCGCGGACGGTGAACGACTCGCTCGACGCGACCGAGTCCTCGACTTGACGCCGACCGATGATGGCGGCGTCACGGCACGGGTGCGTGGCGCGGGCGTCGCGCCTTACGAGATCACTGCCACCGGAGAGTCGCCCGCCGAGTTCGCCTCGAGCTGCACCTGCCCCTTCGGTGAAGGCTGTCAGCATGTCGCCGCGGTCCTCTTCGCGACGGAAGAGGTGACCGCCGGTTGGCGCGGGCGCGGCGCTGCGATTGGCAAGCGCCCGTTCGGTTCGGGCAAACGAAGCGTCGGCTCGGATTCGGTTGACGACGACCTCGTGATCGATGAAGCGGCGGCGAGACCGCGTCGAACG
Source organism: Pseudomonadota bacterium (assembly GCA_947498315.1). Lineage (GTDB taxonomy): Bacteria > Myxococcota_A > UBA9042 > SXOO01. The sequence goes on from CANMLD010000140.1 coordinate 8,010, forward strand.
CCCGGCTCGGCCAAGCCCCCCGCACCGTCGTGGATGCCGCCCGCACCGACAGCGCCCATGCGCCCACCACCGAGCCCACCGGTCGCTACGCCGTCGGCGCCCATCCCTACCCCGCCACCGACGTGGCCGACGGTCCTCGATGCGCCGTCAAGCGGCGAAGCGACCCCGATGCGGCTCGGGTTTCGAGTCACGCCGACCGGACACGGCGCCGGTGAGCGCGTGGCTGTCGAGCTCGTGCGATGGTCGGAGCGAGGCGTCGCTCGAGTCGCCGAGCTGCCGGACACCGACGATCTGCAGAGCCGCGCCGTCGCGTTGCTGCTCGCCCTCGGCACCGACGCCGCGCTCGGGGCGGCGCTCGATCTCCTCGCGGACCATCCGCACGTCTTCGTCGGGGCGAGGCGGGCCCGGGTGCTGCGTCAGGCGCTCTCGGTGCAGATCGTCGCAGAGAGTGGCGCTGCCCAAGAGCCGGGCAACGCGGCCGGAGCGGCGCTGTCGCTCGCGCTCGCCGTCGGGACCGAGGTGTTCGCGGCGGGGGAGCTCCCGGCGCGCCTCATCGGCGGCGTCGTCGTGCGAGTCGAGGCAGGGGATGTGGACTCTGAGCTCGCGCCGATGGTGCTGATTGCGCCGGTGAGAGCCCCCGCCGAAGCGCTGCTCGGCCGGCTCGCTTCAGCGCCCGCGCTGGCCCCCGCGTCGGTGCTGCCTCGGCTGGTGGAGGTGCTTCGCGCGGTTGGCCTCGAACCGGACGTCGAGACCCTCCTCGCGCCGCGGCAACCGTGTCAGCGCGCCGTGACGATCGTTCGTCTCGAATGGCGAAAACCGTCTCTCGAGCTCGCCATCGGACACGTCCTCCACCCCGACTACCCCATGCTCGCGCCTGGCGAAGGCCCTCCCGTCCTCTACGTCAGGGACGACTTGCTCGAGGCGGCTCCTGAGCGCGGCACCATCCGAGTCGTGGCGCTCGAGCGTGACCTCGCCGGTGAGCGCGACGCCGCAAGGCAGATCGAGCGGCGGTTCGGTCTGTCCTTGGGACCGGGCTTCCGGCTGCGGGCGACTGGAGACGAGGCGCTGGCCCTGATGAAACGCCTCGCGGCTGTCGGACCGGACGGCGGCATCCGCATCGAGTGGGCGACGGGCAAACCGGCTTTCGGGGAGGTCACGCCCAAGGACCTGCAGATCGGGAGCGGAGACGGCGCCGGCAGCACGCGTTGGCTCTTCCTCGGCGGGCGCGTGCGCCACGACGGCGGATCGATCCCACTCGACCTCTTGCTGCGGGCGATCGCCGATCGGCAACGCTTCGTGGAAGTGAACGGGGACGGGTCGGCCTGGCTGGAGCTCGAGGAAGGTCTTCGGGCGCAGCTCGCCGCGCTCGCGTCGCTTGCGGGCGTGGACGGCGGGCTCTCGCCACTCGCGGCGCCCCTGCTGGCAGACCTCGAAGGGAGTGGCGCGACACTCCCTGAGGCGATGCGCGCTGGACTAGAGCGAGTGCGTTCTGCGGGGGTCGTCCCGGACGGGCTCGTGGCGACGCTAAGGCCCTATCAAGACGAGGGCATACGCTGGCTCACGCAGCTCTCGGGCTGGGCGCCGGGCGCGGTGCTCGCGGACGACATGGGGCTGGGAAAGACGCTCCAGGCTATTGCCCTCTTGCTACATCGACGAGAAAAGGGGCCGGCGCTGGTGGTCGCGCCGACGTCGGTCACGTTCAACTGGCTGCGGGAGATCCCCCGCTTCGGGCCGGCACTCTCGCCGCAGGCGTTTCGAGCGTGGCGTGATGCGGGGTCAAAAGCCCAGCCCGGCCTCGTGGTCGTCATCGGCTGGGAGTCCATGGCTATCCACGCGGCGCATCTAACGGCGGTCCCGTGGGCCACCGTCATCTTCGACGAAGCCCAGGCGCTGAAGAACCAGGCCACGCGGCGCACGCAAGCCGCACGGGCGCTCCCCGCTGGCTTCAAGCTCGCGCTGACCGGCACCCCCGTCGAGAATCGACTATCAGAGCTGTGGAGCCTCATGGACGTCGTGGTGCCGGGGCTGCTCGACGGCCATCGGGAGCGCGGCGATAGCGGCCCCGACGCGATCTCCGCCTTGGCGCGCGCCATCAGGCCCTTCGTCTTGCGCCGGCTGAAACGCGACGTCGCGAAGGACCTCCCGCCGCGCACCGATGTCCTCATCGACATCGAGCTCTCGGAGCCGGAACGGGCCGAGTACGACCGAATCCGCGGAGCGGCCATCGCCCAGGTGACGGCGCGGGCGGCTGAGCCGCGGGACAAAGGCGATGACGGCGCGGAAGAGCGGCGTGCGCAAGCCCTGGTATTGTCAGCGCTGCTCCGCCTCCGACAAGCGGCGTGCCACCCCCGGCTACTCGACCCGGGCAGCGCGCTCCCGAGCGCCAAGCTCGACGCGCTCGAAGGGCTCGTGACCACCTTGGCGGCGGCAGGTCACCGAGCGCTCGTCTTCAGCCAGTTCGCGTCGCTCTTGCGGCTCGTGCGAGAACACCTTGAGGGCCTCGGCCTGAACGTCCGCCACCTCGATGGCAGCACCCCCACAGCCGAACGGCGGCGGCAGGTCGACGCGTTTCAGGCCGGCGACGGCGATGTCTTCCTGATCTCGCTCCAAGCGGGCGGCACGGGCCTGAACCTCACGGCCGCGGATTACGTCGTCCACCTCGATCCCTGGTGGAACCCGGCCATCGAAGACCAAGCCACCGGCCGGGCCCACCGCATCGGCCAGACCCGTCCGGTGACCGTCTACCGCCTCATCGCCCGTGGCACGGTCGAGGACGCCATCGCGGCGCTTCACGACAAGAAGCGGGCGCTGCTCGAAGGTTTGCTCGAGGGTGCCGATGCGCCGGCCGAGCTCACGGCGGGGGACTTGATGGCGATTCTGGCGGGATAGATGGCGTGTGTGACGTGGGTCGGTCGTCGCGCTCGGACCCGACCGAGCTCTCCCACGGTGGCTGAACTGGCTGACGTTGCCATGGCCATCAAAGATGGGGTACGCCGATATCTGATGCGTCGTGCGAGGGAAGAAGTTGGCCCCAACGGCACTCACCGCGTCTGCCCGATCGCCAGCCATCCTCCTGCGGAGTCGTCCAAGTACACCCTACGGCCGATTGGCGGGCCTTCGTGCCCCAACTTCATGCTGGGCCTGGCTGGCGAAATCAATCGAAGATCCTATCTGCTCCTCGGCGGCGTGATCAGGGGTGCTTCCCAGCGTCGCGGCGATTTACTGACGTCTACCTCACGGCCGCTTCCGCCGCCCTCGATCCGGGAACGCCGCTATCGATCGGGGCCGTGCGGCATCTGTTGCAGGAGCTCGAACGCGTCCATGGGCCCGTCGTGACTGGACCATCGCGCAGCAATGGTGTGTGGCACTACGAGTTCGTGGACAGGCTCGTTCACTCGGTCTGCTCGAGCCGTCTCACGGCGCCGGTGAAGGACAGCTGCCGAGCCACGCTTCGAAAGTGCTTATCGGAGGAGCACACGACGGCTGGGGGCAACTCGGCGCCGATCGACCGGTTCGAGCGCCTTAGCCGACTGATCGAACTCACCAGATTTCCATCGAGGCCGGAAGACGGAGACCAGGACGACAGACAGATGGCCCTCGATCTGCGCCATGAGCACACCGAGCTCGTGGGTCAGCTCGGATTACCGCCGGACCGCTTGCCGTGGGTGTGCGAGCTGGAACAGTTCGTGGCCGACCCAGCCATTCCGGCGAGGCTCCGCGCCGAGGCAAACGAACTGTTTGTCTCGCTTGGGAACCTGCATTTTCAACGCGATGAACTCGACCTCGCCTCGGCATGCTTTTCACGCAGCATGTCCGCCTGGGCTCGAGTGCCTCTGGCTACCGGACGGGACCGCTTCATGTCCTCCTCGGCGCAGCAGCTCGCATGGTCCAGACTCGGGGCTGTCGAGACCGAACGCGGACGACACGCTGCCGCTGAGGAGTGCTACCTGAAGGCGGTCGTCGCCGCGCTCGAGTTGGCTGGCCTGGCTGAGGACGATGCGTTCTGCTGCAATACTCTGCTCGAGTCCTTCCACGAACTGGCCGAATCGGTGGTCGCCAGAGGATCCCTGGACGCCGCGCGCGAGCTGGTCGCCGCCGCTGCAGCGTTCCTGGACAGAGCGGAGTCCCCCGCGCCCGACGAGGCGATGGACTTTGTGACGAGTCTCGTCGGGCAAGCCTCCCTGGCCTGCGATCTGGAGGACTGGCCTTCGTGTCTCCACTATCTCGAAAAGGCCATAGCTTGTCTTGGAGCCCAGGACGAGTCGAACGATCGCGAGCTGACCGAAACGAGAGCCACCGCCTACTTATCGATCGCACTCCACCAGTCGTGGCCGGAGGGACAATCGACGGCCTATGCCCGCACCCTTGAAGCAATGGACGTACTGGAACGGGCTAGGTCGCGGCTCGCGGTTGACGACGAAGAACTTCACGCGTTCGAGGCCGAGCTACTCTGGGCCATCGGTTTCCTTGGAGCCGAGTACGGACCCGCACCCCAGGCCCGGCTCGCTCTGCTCCGGGCGCTCGCCATAGTGACCCGCTTGCCGGCGTCCCAGCGGGAAAACCTGGTCTTCACCGCCAAGGATATCCGGGCTACTCTTAGCGACCTGGAAGAGGAGGGCTGACTATGGAACGGGAAGTGCCCGAGTGGATGGACGGGCCCGCGCACCGGGGATACGCATTGACTTACCTGTTGCTGATCGTCGGGACGCTCGGCATCGGCGTCGTTGTTCTCTACCTTCAACTTCGGAACACGCGCTACACGCTCTTCCCGACGCGCCTTGAGTACCAACGCGGCGTCCTCTTCCGCGTTCGGCACGTGCTGGACTTCAAGGACCTGAAGGACATGACGCTGTCGCGATCATTCTCGGAACTGGTGTTCGGGCTCGGGACCCTGACGATCATCTCGAAGGATAAGACCCATCCCACTTTTCGACTCCACGGCATCCGGAGGAGCGACTACGTCCTCGATTTGATGAGTCGCTTCAAGGCCATGACGCCGACGCAACGGCGCAACGCCAGCAGATAGGACCTTCGCGAAGGTCCTGTCCGGTTTGCGTGGGCCTCGACCTGGCGCAGCCCCAGAACGCCAACGGCGCCGACCCCATGCCCGGCGACACCCAGGACTTCGCCCCCGAGACGTTGGTCGCGGAGGTCCCGCGCGCCGGTTGGAAACGGGGCCGTACTCGACCCCAGTGACTTCAGCCCATGAACAGGCACGGCCCACGATATGACCCTCGACGCCCTGCGGAAGGGCTGGGACTTCGAGGCCAAGCTCGCGGCCGGGCGTGGGGGCCAAGGCGCCGTGCCCGATTCGTTCTGGGAGACGTACGCCGCGATGGCGAACGCCTCGGGCGGCTACATCGCCCTGGGACTAAGGGATGTTGCGTTGCACGCCCACAGCGCACACTCGTTGCACGCCGCCTGTCATGGCGCGTGCGGGTAGACGGCCGCCACGAGCATGGGACCACCTTGCCGCCACCAACTAGGGACCACTGCGCCTGTTCTTCGGCTGGTGGTTTGGGGCGTTGCGGAAGCGACGCCGAATCTGAAGGATTGGGCCGGGTCGCTGTTCACAACTTTCGCGCACGACCGGCGTTCGTGCGACCCGGTCCAATCCTCGATTGAACGAAGCGCACCACGGTCTCAAGGGTGGCTATGGGGAAAGAGGGTCGGGAGAGCAGCGGCTTGGTG
>CANMLD010000141.1 GCA_947498315.1 Pseudomonadota bacterium
CACCACCACGGAAAGGTCAGTTGCCGCAGGTGAACGTCAGGTTGTAGTCGGCTTCCGTGCCTGCGAAGCCGTCGATGACGATGTAGTAGATGTCGCCCTCGACCGCGTCGAACGTGACCTCTGAAAGGCCGTCGGCGAGGCAAGAGGCCGGGTTGCAGCCGAGGCCCTTGTCCGCGAGGACGAGGATGTCGAGGAAGTCGTCATTGACGCCGCCCGCCTCTGGGACGGAGATGGTGATGGAGCCCGACGTCTCCGCGATGTAGCTGTAGACGTACTCGGGGCCCGAGTACGTGTAGTTGTTACACGAGTAGCGCTCCACGACGTTGTCCGTGGAGAGGCCGTTGCTCCAGTCGTCCGAGTCCGACGGGCAGGTCAGATCGGCGAAGAAGCTGGTCTCCGGGACGCAGGCGACTTCGCAGTCGGTGCTAGACCCAAAGCAGTCGGCGTCTTCACAGTCGACGCTCCCGTCCTGGTCGTTGTCGAGGCCGTCGCCGCAGGCGACCTCGTCGTTCGCAGCGCACTGCACATCGAGGCGGAAGTCACCGACCGCACCGAGGTAACCGTCGACGACGACGTAGTAGGTCTTTCCCGCTTCGATCTCGACGTAGAGGTCGTTGAAGTCCATCCCGAGGCACGCGGCTGGGAGGCAGACGCCGTCGGTCGCTTCAATGACCATGACGTCGGTCTCTTCGGTCTCCTCGGATAGCGTGAACTGAGCGAGGCCGGTGTAGGGCGCGACGAACGCGGCGCTGATCTCGGGGCCCGGGTAGTCATCGTCGCTGCAGGAGTAGGTGTCCGAGACGTTCTTGGTCAGGTTCGGGTTGGCCGTACTGAGCAGGACGCTGTCGCCACACTCGACCGCGAGATCGCCTAGCGGGTTGCAGTTCGGCGCGCAGACCGCGAGGTTCTCGCAATCCGTATCGAGGCAGTCCGCCACTCCGTCATCATCGTTGTCCAAGCCGTCCGTGCAGCTCGTCTCAACCGGGGCGCCGCACTCGACGACGACCGTGTAGGTGCCGGAGCCGCCCTGATAGCCGTCAACCACGAAGTAGTACTCTTCCCCAGCCACAGCGTCGAAGGTGACCTCGTTCAGGCCCCACGCGAGGCAGTTCGACTCCGAACACACGCCCGCTGGGTTCGACAGGATGATGATGTCGGTGTCGAGTGAGGACTCGTCCTCGAGGCGGACCGTGATGGAGCCCGTGATCGGGGCTTCGTACGAGTAGGTGTACTCGGGACCCGTGTAGACGAAGTCGTTGCCGCAGCCCGCGTAGGCGGTGACGGCGTCCGTGGAGCCCGTGTACGTGGTGGCGTACGAGTCGGTGCTGCCACAGGAGAGCGGCCAGTCTACGACGCAAGAGGGGGTGAAACACGCCGGGTCGGTCGTGCAATCCGAGTCGTCACAGTCGGTGTCGCCATCCTCATCATCGTCAAAACCGTCTTCACAGCGGGTCTCAACGGCCGGCACACAGCCGACGTCGATGGTGTAAGCGCCGGTATCGCCGAAGAAGCCCCCTTCGAGCTCGAAGGTGTCGACGACGATGTAGTACGTCTCGCCAGCCTTCATCTCGGTCACAGCCGACGTGTAGTCCGTCGCGACGCACGCCTTCGAGTCGCAGCCTGCGTCGGTCTGACGGAGGACGTGCACGTCGGTGATAGCCTCTTCGTTGGCCAAGGTCGCACGGAGCGTCCCATCGTATGGGGCGACGAAGAGGTAGGTGTATTCACCGCCCGTGAAGGTGTCGGTGCTGCAGGCGTACTGCGTCACGACGTCGGTCGCGTCGAACGCGCCGGTGTCCCAACTGTCCGTGTCGCCACACTCGAGGGTGTAAGCCGGAAAGCACGTGTCGCCGCAGACGTTGGTCTTGCCCGGCTGGCAGGAGCCCTCGCCGCAGACGTCGCCTTCCGTACAGGAGTCGCCATCGTCACAGACGGCGGTGTTGTCCGAATACTGGCAGCCCTGGAGGGAGCTGCAGGCGTCGTTCGTGCAAGGGTCCTGGTCGTCGCAGGACGTCTGAGTGGCGCCTTCGCACTTGCCGGTCTTGCAGCGGTCGCCGGTGGTGCACGCGTCGCCGTCGTCGCAGAGCTTCTCATCGGCGGCAGGCGCCTCGCTGCACTGACCCGTGGCGGCGTCGCAGGTCGCGATCGAGCAGGGGTTGGTCGACACGTCGCAGGACACGACGGTCGCTGAGTCGATGACGCACTTGCCGCCCGTCGCCGAGACCTGACAGATGAGCTTGCCATTGCAGGCATTGTCATCGTCGAACTGAGCGCAATCCGCGTTCGCCGCACAGGTGCACTCGGGGCCAGGCACGCCCGAGCAAACGCCGAGGCCGCACTTGTCCCCGGTCGTGCACGCCACGCCATCGTCGCAATCGCCCGCGTTGAAGGCGATCTTGCAGCCCGTGGACGACTCGCAGGCGTCGTCGGTGCAGGGGTTACCGTCGTTGCATGCGAGCGCCTTGCCCTTACAGACGCCGCCAGCACAGATGTCGCCTTCGGTACACGCGTCACCATCGGTGCAGAGCGCGCCTTCGTCTCGAGCCTTGGTCACGCACTTGCCCGTCGCGTCGATGCACGACGTCGTCTCGCACGGCGAGAGTCCAGCCGTGTCACAGACGACGACGGTCGCTGGCGAGACCGCACACTTGCCATTGATGCACGCGAGCGTGCCGTTACAGAGGCTACCGTCTTCGCTGCCCGCGCAGTCGGCGACGTCGGTGCAGGGGCAATCGCCAGCGCCCGCGCACAGGCCGCCATTGCACTGATCGCCCGTGGTGCACGCGTTGCCGTCGTCGCAGGTGGCCGTGTTGTTACTCGCCTTGCAGCCGGTTGCGGGGTCACACGAGTCGTCCGTGCAGGCGTTCTTGTCGTCGCAGACCTTGCCCTGGCCCTTGCAGGCCCCCGCGGTGCAGACGTCGGCGCCCGTGCACGCGCTGCCGTCATCACAAGCCGATCCATCGAGCTTCTCGCGAGTCTCGCACTTGCCGCTGGACGGCTCGCACACGACGGTCTCACACACGCCGGCGGTGGCAGCCTGCTCAGAGCAATCCACCTCGCTGTCTGCCTTGGCGACACATTTACCCGCCGTACACGCGAGGGTGCCGTTGCAGAGGTTGCCATCCTCGAACTGACCGCAGTCGGCGTCGACCGTGCACTCGCAGGCCGGGTTCGCCGTGCCCGTGCACGTCCCCGCCTTGCATGCGTCGTTCTCGGTGCAGAGGTCACCATCGCTACACGTCTTCGTGTTGTTCTTGTAGTCGCAGCCCTTGTCCGCGACGCAGGCGTCGTCGGTGCAGGGTTTGTTGTCGTCACACGTCACGGGCTTGCCGCCACACTGACCCGCTGCGCAGCGGTCGGACTTGGTGCAGTCGTCGCCGTCGTCGCACGGCGCGCTGTCGCCGGCGGGCGTCGTCTTGCATTCGCCGGTGGTCGACTCGCACGCGACGGCCTCGCAGGGCCCCGCACTGGCCGGATCACACGTCACCGCCGAACCTGGTTTGGTGAGACACTTCTTGTCCTGGCAGGACAGGACGCCATTACAGAGATCCGCGTCGTCCAACTTCTTGCAGTCGGCGTCGATGGCACACTCACAAGCGGGGTTGCTACTGCCCGAACAAGCGCCGCCCGAGCACTGATCGCCGATGGTGCAGAGGTTGCCGTCGTCGCAGAGCGCCGAGTTGGGGTTGCCTTCGCACGCGCCGGTCACCGGATTGCAGAGGTCGTTCGAACAGGGGTTCTGGTCGTCGCAGGTCTTCCGCGTTCCGGTGCAGGCGCCGGCGTTGCACTGGTCTCCGGTGGTGCAGGCGTCGTCGTCTGAGCAGGTGGTCCCGTCGGGAACCGCGGCCTTGATGCACTTCCCTGCTGCTACGTCACAGACCGCACGGTCGCACGCCCCTGCGCCCTCGAAGACGATGGAGGCGCAGTCGCTGTCGGTCTTACAGCCGTTCTCGAAGATCGGACCGGTGTCGTCCGTCGTCTGTCCTCCGGTGTCGGACGTCTGCGCGGTGTCGGCGCCATCGGTCGGGATGACGCCGTCGAGGTCGTCCTCATGCCCGCAGGAGGCAAGGCCGCTCGCCAGGAGCCCCAGGCTCAAAAGGAGGGAGTAACGCGGAGTCAACTTGAACTTAGTGAACATGGGAGCCTCGTGCTGCGCGGCCAGGTCGCCGCGCTGGATTAGGTGCGCTCTCGTGGCGGGATCGTCACCGGGCGAGATCGGGCGCAAACCTGTTCCGCGACTTTGCGGGTGGCGCCCTTTAGACGAGGAGTCGCCAGGGGGTCAAGGGAAAACGCGCAGCAGAACGTCAGCTCGGAGGTGGCCTATCCAGCGTGATCACTTGCGCTGGGGCTCGCTACAAGCCGCGCTCTCCGCGAGTGAGGACGCCGACTCGACGCAGCGGCGGACGGGCTCCGGGACGGCGCGACAGACTTGCACGAGCGTCCTGCGCTCGAGGACGTCGAAGGCCTTCGCCTGAAACTGACGTGGGATCTCCCGGGCGACGAGCTCGCGAAGGTTGTGGAAGGCACGGTCGCAAGAGACGCGTTCGGGACAGCTCGCGATACGAGGGAGCAGATCGAGACCCTCCATCGGCGCTTCTCCATCGCCGGCGAGGCACTTCAACACCGGCTCTGGCTCGCGAACGCACTCGTCGATGACGCCAGAGGCCTGTACGAGCAGGGCGTCGAGGAGCGCGCGACGGTCTCGGGTAGGCATCGCGGTGTTCTCCTCGACGAGGGTGGAAAGCCGAGCCAGGACGAATTCGCAGCGACGGCGGCGCTCTCGAACGCACAAGGTCATCGCGTCGGCATCGCCTGCTCGAGCGAGGCAGAGGAGTGTCTCGTAGGCGTGTGTTCGGCAGCCGCTCAGGGTCGACAGTTCGGGCACCTCCAGCGCCTTCGCGTTCTGTTCGGCAGCGTCGCAAGCCGCCGTGAACAGTGGCGAGAAGGGATCGAGGGCGGCGAGGCGACTGTCGAGATCGAAGACCTCGCCCCGCGCGCAGGCGTCGAGCCCTCGGCCGTCGGCGGCGGAGAGCAAGCAAGACCTGAGGGCGCTCGGGAGGCGACGGCACGCGTGGGCTTCTGCGTACTTCCCCTTGGCTCCGCTGAGAGCCAACATCACGGCGCGACGCGTCTTTTCGGGGACGGTCTCGTCAGCCCCGATGACCTCGGCGATCACGGCGACGGCTTCGTCGCAATCCGCAGTCTGATCACACAATTCTATCTCAGTGGCATCCTTGGCAGCTCGCAGACAAGCGCGCTGCTCCATCGAGAGACCAAAGCAGCGTGTTCGCGCCGCCTCAACCGAGCCGCCCCCGAACGCGGCCTCGAGCTCGGGGCGCTGTACGAGCACATTGCACTCCGCTTCGAGTGAGCCCCCGCACTCGGCCCACGCGCCCGGCGTCGCCGCCTTCGAGAGGCACGTCACGAGGTCGTACGGCGCCTCCATGCACGCGGCCAAGAACGCGGCGCGCGGGTCACGCTCGGGTGGCTTGGGCCGTCGTCCCTTCCCCGAGGCCAAAGAGAGCTCGACCAGCCCCGCCGGAACGAGAGTCGAGGCCAAGGGCGCGGCCAGATCCGCTGCTTTCTCGCAGAGTTGGCGATGCGCCTCCGTGAAGTAGCGCCCCGGCAGCACCGGCGGCGCCGCCGAAAGCCCAAGGCTCATGACCACGCCAAGGAGGAGCGGCGTCATCGACCGCGCAGAGTTTGAGCAACCGCGAGCACGTCGGCCAGGACGCCAGCCGCCGTGACGGCGCCACCCGCGCCTGCACCGCGAACGATGAGTGGATAGGCCTGATAACGTTCGGTCGTGAACGCCACCATGGCCTCTGAACCACGTAGAGTCGCTGCCGGGTGGCGGAGGGGAACTTCGACCGGTCCGACCGTGATCCGAACGGGCCTATCGGAATCACCCGGATCCACTCGGCAAAGGTAACGGAGCACCTTCCCTTCACGTCCGAGCGCGGCGACCCGGTCTGCGAACGCGGCGTCGATGGACTCGAGGCGCGAGAGGAAGCTCGGCACGCTCTCGTCCGTGAACATGGACGCAGGGACGAGTGGCTCCACGATGACGTCCGAGAGTTCGACCGACAGGCCCAGCTCCCGAGCGAGGATGAGGGCCTTCCGAGCCACGTCCATCCCATTCAGATCGTCTCGCGGGTCCGGCTCAGTGTAGCCGCGCTCCTTGGCGTCACGGACGGCGACCGACAGTGGCACACCGGTGGAGACCTCGTTCGATAGATACCCGAGCGTCCCAGACAGGCTGCCTTCGATGAGCCGCACGGAGTCTCCCGTGCGCACGAGGTTCTTCAGTGTGTCGATGACGGGCAAGCTGGCGCCGACGGTCGTCTCGTAGCGCCACTGACGGTGACGGGTCCGGAGGCGAGAGAGCCCGGCCATGGGGATGGTGAGAGGCTTCTTGTTGGCGCCGACGACATGAATGCCTAGCTCGAAGGCCCGAGCATAGACGGCCTCCATGCCATTGGCAGCCGTGCAGTCGACCAGCATCGGCGCCGGAAGCTTCGCGAGCGCCGACAGAACGGCCTCGAAGTCGGGGCCGCCGGCAGTCTCTGTGACCATCGGAGCGCACGGCGTGGCGTCGAGGCGTTCGGACCAGCCGGTGAGTTCGATTCCCTTCGGGTCAAGCCACGTCCGCTTGCTCGTGACGAGGCCGACGACGATCGGCGCGATCCCGTGGTCGCGGGTGAGGATCTCCCGCTGTGCCGCGATTTGGGCCAGGAGCTGGCTCCCGACCACGCCGCGACCGAGAACGCAGAGACTCACTCGCTGGTGAGAGAAGTTGAAGGCGCTGTGTACCGTTCGAACGGCGGAGATCGTGTCGGCTGCGTCGATGACACAGGAGATGGACCGCGAGTTCGCACCTTGGGCGATCGCTTTGACGTTGACGCCAACCCCGCCGAGCGCCTGAAAGAAGCGGCCAGCGACATTGGGCGACTGCCCCATGGCGCCACAAACCAGCGATAGCAGGGTGACCGGGGCGTAGGATCGCACCGGATCGACCTCTCGGCGTTCGAGCTCGAGGACGAGGTTCGACGCGATGGCGGTACGCGCCTTCTCGAGCTCTAGTGCTGGGATCACGATCGCGACGGCTTGCCCATGTGCCGACTGCGACGCCATCCAGACCGGGATGCCGGCGCCGTCGAGCGCCTGAAGTACACGCTCCCCCACTTGAGCGCGCTGATTGAGCTTTCGCCATTCGACCTCGAGCAGCGCCATCTTCTCGAGGCTCGTGACCGAGATCGGTTGGTTGGGATCGGTGTTACCGAGCGCGTCGATACGCGTGCCCTTATCGCCCGGCCGCATCGTGTTTCGGATCCGCATCGGGATGCCCGACTCGATGAGTGGGATCATCGTCTTCGGGTGAAACATCTTGGTCCCGAAGTAGGCGAGCTCGACCGCGGTCATGTAGGACAGCCGCTCGAGGGGATAGGCGTCAGTCACGATGCCCGGGTCCGCTGTCATGACGCCGGAGACGTCCGTCCAGATGTTCACCTCGCTCGCGTCGACCGCCCGCGCGAGGAGGGTAGCGGAGTAGTCCGAGCCGTTGCGTCCGAGTGTGGTCGTTCGCCCGTCGGGTGTGCGCCCGAGGAAGCCGGTGTGGACTGAAAGCCGGTCGTCCCAGGTGCGACGCAGCAGCTTCAGCTTCTCTCGACTAGCGTCGAAGTCGACCACGCCTTCCCCGAAGCGATCGTTGGTCACGACCCACTCGCGCGCATCGACGTAGACGGCCGCAATGCCAACCCGCGTGAGGAGCGCCGCCAGCACTGTCGCGCTGGTGCGCTCCCCGAAGCTCATGAGCAAGTCGAGGCTCTGGAGCGTGCACTCCCGGAGGAGGGAAACGCCATAGAGGATTTGCCGGAGAGGCGCCAGCAGCTCCTCCACCGACTGGAGTAACTCTGCGTCCGTGGGATCAGCCTCAGAGGCGAGTCGCCCTTGACGCTCGAGCTCTTCGAGCGCCCCGCGCGTATTGGCAAGCGCGAGGCCGATGATTCGATCGGCCACCGCGTTGGCGGCGTCGTAGTCACCACTGGCGGCCGCCTTCGCCGCCTCGATGAGCCAATCCGTCGTGTCGCCCATGGCAGAGACCACGACGGCCAGAGGGCCTCCACGAGGGAGCTCTTGCGCCACGAGCTCGGTGACCCGGACGATGCGAGCCACGGCGCCAAGGGACGATCCGCCGAACTTGAACACGCGATAAGAAGCAGCAGCCACGGGGACTCCTCGGAGGGTAGGACAGCAGAGACTCGAAGCGCGAAGGTGATCCGGCGAAGGCGATTGGGCGAAGACGAAAGCGGACCGGGCGCGTCAATCCTCGAGTCGGACCATGAGCTGAAGTGAGTAAACGAGCGACTCTCGAAGAAAGGCCCGTTAGGTGTCGCCTCGCATCACGGACAGAAGTCGCACGTGGTGTTGTCACCCGCGTAGGTTCCTTCGAAGTCGATGCAGACCGCCGTCGTGAGCTCCGGGACACAACCGAGCCCCGGGATGGAACAGCAAGCGCCCTTCCCTTCGAACCCACACGGGTTGGTCGAGCACACGGAGCCGGGTCCGTTCCATACGCCACCGATGCCGCTGCAGTCCGAGTTCAGTAGACCGTCGAAGCAGTTCGTCGACGTACAGCAGGCGCCGTCATTGACTACAGGACAAGTCACGGTGTTGCAGCTCTGGAGGAACTTGATCTTGCCTCCCACGCCCGTGCATTGAGTCGTGCTGGCCTGCAGGCATGAGCCCGATGGCTGGCAGCAGGCGTGCTGGAACGCCCCGCTCACGCACGGCGTCTGGTTACACTGGAGCCCCTCCGCGAACTCGAACGTGCATTCGCTCTTCTTCTTCACCGAGCAGGTCCCACCCCCACAGCAAGCGCCCTGAACGTCGCATGACGACGTTGCGCAGGAGGTCCCGTTACCAAGGAACTGCCCCCCGAAGAAGGCGCAGACGAAGGGTTCATACTCACTGCAGCCCGCCGACGGGACGCAGCAGGCGCCGGGCTCCGGAGGCGGCTCGGGGCATGAAACGGCAGCGCATGGGATACCGACGCCCTGGAAGGACTGACCCGACCCTGCGCAGTTGGACGCTTGTTGGAGACTGCAGAGGCCCTTGTCGCAGCAGGCGCCGAGGGTTGGAGCCGAGCACTGCACCTGAGAGCACGTCTTGCCTTGCGACCAGGTCCCGTTCGCGAGGACGCACTCCACGAGCGTGAGGGAGTCGCACGTACCCGTGAGGTTGCAACAGGCGGCCTTTTCGTTCGGGTTGCAGTTCACCTCCGAACACTTGCTCGAGTTGCCCTGGTAGGTGCCACCTTGAGCGGTGCATTGCGTCTTCAGGACGGGACCGATGCATTGCGTGTTCGCGAGGCAACAGCCGCCTTCGGGGCCGCACAGCCCAGAGACACATGTCGAACCGACCCCTTGAAACAGCCCGCCCTGAGCAGCGCACGTCGCTGACGTCACATTGCTTCCACAACCGGAGTCCGAACAACAGGCCCCGGGGGCGCCGCAGATCTCGGCTGAACATTGCGTCGCGTCCCCTCGGAAGGCACCGTCTGCCGCCTGACACTGATTGAAGGTCTTGAGAGTGCAAACGAAACCGGCGCCGCAGCACGCGCCGAAGGGTTCGGGCTCCGGGCACATCGCGATGTCGCACTTGATGTCGGAGAGCCATTGGCCACCCGCCGCCATACAGGTCGCTTCTTCGGCGTCTTCGCAGGTCCCGTTCGGCTTACAACAGGCCTGAAGCAGTGAATCGGGCACACAAGCGGCCTCGAAGCACGTCGCGCCATTGTCGAGCGGCTTGCCACCCGCGCTCGCGCATGCGGCAGCCGTGAGGCTGGTGCAGCCGCTGTCCTTGATGCAGCAGCCGACCGTCGGTGCACACTGCGTCTCGGAGCAGGATGGCGTGACCATCGCAGTACCACCGAGCGAGCTACAGGCCGATTTCAACAGCGGCTCACACGCTCCGTCGAGCAAACAACATGGCTGCTTCGATAGCCCACACGATTCGTTGGCACAGAACGACCCGGCAGCCTTGGGCGTACCACCCTTGGCCGAGCACGCCGCGCCCGACAGCTCCTCACACGTCAAGCTCGCGCCAGATCCAATGCAACAAGCACCCGCGGACGCCACGGGACAGGTGGCAGCACCGCACGTGGTGTTAGGCCCTTCGAAGCCACCGCCAGAGGACGCGCACAACGACGGGGTCGTGACAGAGCACGCACCTGCCTTGCAGCAGGCGCCCTTGACCTCGGCTTGAGTGCACTGAACGTCCGCACAGAGGCTGCCCGGACCCTTGAACTGCACACCGGCATCTAAACAGGAATACGCCGATTTGGCAGAGCAGACTGGCCCATCGCAACAGGCCCCGGCCTGGTTCGAAGGGCAAGTGAAGGTGCTGCACGAGTCGTCACTCGTGAAGTAAACGCCGCCCAGCGAGTCGCAGTCTGGTTTGCCCCCGAGGCTGCATGCGCCGGACGGGAGACAGCAGACCCGGTCCGCGTCGGACTTACACGCTTCTGGGCAAGTCCCTTCCTTGGCATTGCCCCCGCCCTGCTGGCAGTCCCCAAAGGCGACATTCTCCTGGCAACCGCCATCTCCAGCGCAGCACGTCCCGAGCGACGTGGCGGCGCAAGTATCCCCGCCGCACGAGGTCCCCAAGTCGAGCGACCCACCTCCACCCGCTTCACAGTCTGGTGCGTTCTTCAGCGAGCATGTGAAGGTGGGGGAGCAACAAGCCCTCGCCGTGCAGGGTTGTGACTCGCATGTTTTATTGGCGCTGAACTTGCCGCCGGCAGCTTGGCACGAGGTCGGCGTCTGGGCCGAACAGGTGCCGCCCACGCAACAGGCGCCAACCGCGGGGCACTGGTTTGGAGAGCACGACAGTAGGGATGGCACGAAGGTGCCCAAACATTCGATCGCTTCCGTCAGGGTGCATGCATCGGTGTTCGAACAGCACGCACCTAGAGATCCACAGTTCGCGAACTCGCAACTCCCGGAGGCGGACGTGCCGCCGAGAGCGCTACACTCCGTTTGACTGAGCACCTTGCAGCCATCCGGAAGGCAACACGCGCCTGGCGTGATCGCGGCAGTGCAGGTGAAATCAGAACAGAACTCACCTGGCGCGAAACCAAACTGACAGGTCGACTCGAGCGAGTCTTTGCAGAGCCCGGTGGGGTCACAGCAGGCTCCCGGTTGGCCGGCCTGTTCGCAGAAGCCGCCGGCGCACGTCGGTCCGTAGCCGCCGAGCACGCCTCCTTTGTTCTTACAGTCCTGAACCGACGACGCCATGAGGCACCCCGTTGGCGTGCAACACGGACCAGCGCCCGCCCCGGAACACAGCAATGCACTGTCTGCACAGCTGCCGCTGATAGAGACGCCGCCCGCTGCCGCGCAAGTCAAGAGGTCGACCGCGACACAGACGCCTGTCTGCTGACAACAGGCTTCGGACGGGAGGACGCCACACCCATTGGCCGTGCACTGACTGGCCGAATCGAGGACTTTCCCACCGCGAATCACGCACTGTGGTGCCGTCTCGATGGAGCACACCCCGGCCGCGCAGCAAACCCGAGGCGCGCTCGATGCCGGTCCGCAGGTCCCGAGCTGACAGCTCTGTCCTGATGTGAAGGTGCCTGCGCAGCTCGACTTGTCCCCTTGCGTACAGACGCCCACCGCGCTGCAGCAACTCCCGCTGTCGGCGCACGGCGCCTTGTCGCAAGCGATCTCTGCCCAGAAGGTCCCGTTCGCGTTGGAACATTCTGTCTCTGGGATCTCCTCGCACCCGCCCGGTAGGCAACAAGCACCGAAGTCTTCCGGTGTCGGCGCCGGACAATCGGCGCACGTCTCGCCGGCCCCGGTGAACGTAAAGTAATCGGTACCGTTGCAGGAGGTTTGGGAGGTCACGACGCAGGCCCCGACATAGAGCGGGCAACACCCACCGACGGCATCACCAGAGCAGACGCCCGGAGCACAGGCCACGTTCGCGTTGTGGGAGCCTCCGAGCTTGTCGCAGTCGAGGCCGGTCGTGGCGGTACACGCGCCATCGAGGCAACACGCCCCCGTGATCTGACCGCTCGTGCAATCCGCCTCTGCACATGTGGTCGCGTCGACGCTTCCGCCGGCTGTTTGACAGCCAGAGGATGTGAGCTCCTGACAGGCACCCGCGATGCAGCAACCCAACTTTGCCGCGCAATCGGCGCCGGCACAACCCTGGCCTTCGTCCTTCGCAAAAGCCCCGCCGAGACCGTCACAGGCGACGTTGGTCGCTTCGATGCAGGTGTTGGTGGGAGTGCAGCAGACGCCATCGACCGGGACTGAGCAGATCTCCGGGTCACAAGCGACGGCGTCACCGGCGTAGAGCCCGAAGAGGGAGCCGCAACTGCCGGCTGACTTCACCGAGCAGACGTCGTCGATACAGCACGCGCCCTTGGGTACGCAGGTATCGTCGGAGCAGAGCACGGCGCCGTAGGCGAGGCCGCCTGCCGCGGCGCACGCGGACGGGACGAACGTTTGGCAGGACTTGTCGGCGAAACAACATGCCCCTTGCCCTTCGATGGCGCAGTTCGTGTTGTTACACGCGGTGTCGAGCCCGGTGAAGTTGCCCCCTTTCGCGAAGCAGTCCTGGGGCTTTACCTCCGAGCACGCCCCTGCCACGCAGCAGGCGCCGACCTTCTGCTCGAAACACAGGTCGGCGGAGCACACCGATCCGACACCGACGTAGCTTCCGCCTTGCACGGAGCATGGCCCGTCAGCCAAAAGCGTACACGTCTGGTCCGGGAGGCAACACGCGCCATCCGCCGGCACGTTGCAAGTGGCCTCGCCGCAGGTCCCTGGGACAAAGAAGCCACCGTCGGTCACGCATTCCTTGTCGGTCTTCGGCGAGCACAAGCCGTCGGTGTTGCAGCAGGCACCGGTCGTCTCGGGACACACCACGTCGTCACAAACGAGCCCTTCGCTGAACAGGCCATCGGAAGCAAGGCACTCTGGCGCGGTGAACATCGAGCAGACGCCCTTCACACAGCAGGCAGCCGCGTCGTTGCATTGAACGCCATTACAAGTGACCTTGTCAGGGACGACGGCGCCACCGCCGCCCAAACAGGTGACCGATGCAGTCACGGTGCAGGTGCCGTTACTTGCGCAGCACGCGGCGGTCGTTGGCGCCGGGCAGTTCGCGAGCAAGCAGCTCGTCGCGGCACCAACGAAGTTGCCCTGGAGGGTAACGCAGGAACCCCCATCGACTTCCTCACAGGTGCCGTCCGGCTTGCAACAAGCGCCCTTTGCGGCAACACATTGTGTCTCGGCGCAGATCGCCCGGCCGACGAAAGTCCCTTGCGCGGTGAAGCACGCCGCCGCGGATAGGTCGTCGCACTCACCGTTCTTCAGGCAGCATGCGCGCTCATCCGGGTTGGGAGCGCACGCGATGTCGGTGTCGGTGCAGGCCGTGAAGTCGCCCTCGTAAGTACCACCGTCCGTGGTGCAGGCGGCTTCGGTAGCGACGGTACAACCCGATGTACCGCAGCACGCGCCCGTTGCGGCGCCGCAGCTCGTCTCATCACACAGCGTCGCGGCCCCCGCCCAGGCCCCCCCCCCGGAGGTGCACTGCGCTTCAGTCACGTTCTTGCAGGCTCCCGCACCGCAACAGGCGCCGAGCGCACCACATGGTGAAGAAGCGCAGGTCGAT
>CANMLD010000142.1 GCA_947498315.1 Pseudomonadota bacterium
CGCTCGAAATGCTCGCCCCGAAGCTCGACGTGCTCGTCACTGACCTTCAGTGGCTCGTCCGCGTTCCGGCTCGCCTCGCGGTGCACGGCATCGACACCACACTGACGGAAGCCGACGCGGCCGGCTACCGGGGGCCCCCAGCCACCGAGTCTGCGCTCCCGGTCACGCTGCCGCCGTCAGGCGAGACCGTGTCCATCCTCCTGACCCGGCCCGTCACCGATCCGGCCGAAGAAGCGGCGCGGCTCAGTTTCCGCTTCGTCACCCGCCCCCCGACCTGGACCGGCTCGGCGCTCGGCGGCTTGGCGCTGCTTCTGCTCAGCTTCGCGGCATGGCGCACGGCGCGCCATCGCGGTCCCGGCAAGGCGGGGGTCGCGCTCGGCGTCATTGGCCTCCTCGCGGGCGCCGGCTGGCTCGCGCTCTCCGCTGGGTCCGACTCATCGGGCACGCTGGCGGGCGGTCTCATCGTCGTCGTGGGCGCGGCGTTCCTCGGCTACTTCACGCGTAAGACTACTGCAGAAAAGGGGAATCTGTCGTGAAGTTGCGCCGGCTCCTCCTCAATGGCGCCCTCGCGTTTCAGGTCTCTTCGTGCGCCACGCAGGACCAGTCGTCGCCCCCTGTAGCGACAAACGGAGCCTCTGCGGCGACTACCCGAACGAGGTCCGCACCGATGCAAGTCGAGGCCGACTACGAGGAGAGCACGAAGTCAGCTGAAGAGAAGCCGATGATGGAGAAGCCGGCGTCCGCCGAGCCGATGGCCGACTCGGAGTCCGAGGACATCCCATCTCCCGACCCCGTCGCAGCGGCGCCAGCGGAGCCTCCGAGCGATGCTGCGGGCGTCGGGCGTATTCATGGGCTCGGCAAGCTGAGCGACGCGCTCTCCGCCGAGGTCGCCAACATGCCCAAGGGCGGTGAAATCGGCGGGATGGCCTTTCGCGGTGAGGGCTCCGCCGGTGGCGGTTCCGAGGTGGGCCGCATCGCGGGTCTCGGCGCGCTCGAGGTCGGCGGAGGAAAGGGGCGAACGGCTGGGGACGCCTTCGGGGACTCTGGCGTCGAGCAGAGAGCGGCGGATGACGCAGGCTACGTCGACCGCCGTGCTGCGAACCTGAAAGACCCGGTCGCTTCGGGCGAGAGGGCGTGGAAGCAGAACGCCGGCAAGGACCAGCTCCCCGAGAGCACCACGGAGTCGCTCCTCCTCGGCACCAAGGGCTTCGATGAAGGCAAAGAAACCGAGAAGGCAGACTCGTGGGACGGCGATGGACGGGACGATAGCGCCGTCGTGGACGGGAAGATGGCGCCGAAGAAGAAGCTCGAAGAGGCACAGCAGCAAACGAAGAGACAGCGCGGCGACGTCGCCGGGCTGGTCAATTCACTCGACCGCGACAAGGCTGCCTTTCACGCGCCGATCGAGCTGAAGCAGGAGCTGAAGCCCGAGGAGCCCGTGATCGTCGAGCCGGGAGAGGTCGCGCCCACGGTCTTCCTGCCCGACATGTTCTACTTCGAGAACACCTACTTGGGCGGCGACGCCGGCTACCGAGAGTCCCTTCGGCGGCTCGACGTGGCGCTTGCGGACGTCGGCGCGCCCCATCGCCTCGCGACGCTCCCAAAACAAGGGTTCGACGCGCCGGAGCACGACGGCCTCGGCGTCAGCGCGTCCCTCAGCCGAACCTCGATGGAAGGACCCGGTCGCGTGTTCCTTCAGGTCGGGCTGCGTGGCAGCGAGCGTTACGGTTGGCGTCGCCCGCCGCTGGAGCTGGTCGCCGTCATCGACCTGGCCGAGCTTGCGGGTGGCGCCGCCGACGCCGAAGCGCTCGTGGTCGCGCTCCTCGACAAGCTCGGTCCGCAAGACCGACTGGCTGTCGTGGTAGCGGGGCAGGAGAGGCCTATCGCGACACTCTCGAGTCCCCGGCAACTTCGCAGTGAGCTCCTCCCGAGGCTCGCTCGCGACCTCGCCGCCATCCCCGACGGGGGGCAGCTCGGTGGCGCGCTGACCCGGGCCGGGTTCTTGTTCGCAGAAGCCAATAAACGTCGCACGACCGCGCCGGGGACGCAGGTGGTCCTCATCCTCACCGGAACAGAGGCCGTGCCAACGGACGCCATGCCGGTCGTGTCGCAACTGACCCTCGGCGGCGTCGTCACGTCGGTCATCGGCGTCGCAGAGCCGGGCGCCTCCGAAGACTCGGGGCTCTGGCAGCTCGCTGCGACAGGCCACGGCAACGCTCACACGGCACGGGTCCTGGAGCAGGCGGAAGGCGATGGGTCGCCTGCGCGGTCCAGCATCGGCGCCGCCGTCGACGCTGAGCTCGAGCTCCTGTCGCGGGTCGTCGCGCGCCTCGCGCGCCTCAACGTTCGCCTCGCGCCCGGCGTGAAGGCGATCCGGGTGCTCGGGAGCCGACCTCTCCTCGCCCAAGAAGTGCGCGAGGTGAAGGCCCGTGAGGTCGAGACTGACCGGCGCCTTTCGCAAGTGCTTGGGATCAAATCAGATCGCGGCGACGACGACGACGGCATCCAGACTGTCATCCCTGTCTTTTACGGCGGTGACTCTCACATCGTGGTGCTCGAACTCTGGACCGACGGGCCTGGGCCGGTCGCCGATGTGACGCTGCGTTACAAGGACATGGTCAACCTCGACAACCGCGCCGCTCGCACGTCAGTGTCGCTTCGAGCGTCTTCACGGGTTGCGTCGGACGTCGAGAGATCAGTCGTGAACAATCGCAGCGCCTTCCAAGCCGGCGACCAGCTTAAAGAGGCGGCGGCGGCGGTTCGCGCTCACGATTACGGCACGGCGCTACAGTTGCTCTCCGGCTCGGCGCTATCGGCCTCGCGACGCTACGGAGCCGTCGTGCAGCACGTCATCAATGGCGAGCTCAGCGCCGAGCTCGTCTCGGAGTCACTCGAGCTCGCGGCTCGTCGGGTCGTTGGCGGGGGAGGTTGACCATGAAGCTGCGCCTGTTCGTCGTCGCGAGCCTCCTGCTTGGGAGTTGTGCCAAGGAGTCGCAGACGCAAGGAGCGGCGCCAAAGGGCGTCAGTCAGGAGAAAGCGGCATCCGGGCTCTACGACGAGGAGGCGTCAGCGTCTGCGGCTGCCCCGATGCAAGAAGCGCCGGTCCCGGGTCGTTTTGCGTACAGGCCCGAGCCCATGCCGTCTGGCGCATCGGCTCCAACGCCCACCATGCCCATGGCGCCGCCGCTGGCAGTGGTCGCACTCCCAACTGGAGGCGCCGCGGAAGGCTATGTCACCGATACCACGGTCGCCGTCGACGGCCTCGCGCGCGCCGGCCAGCAGGGCGACGGTGGCGGCGGAAAAAACTTGCAGGACGGTCAGGTCGCGCTCGGGCTCAGTAAGGAGTCTGCGGCGCCTGGCACGGGCGCGTTCGCCGGCGACATCGACATGGGCGACGACTCGGGCAAACGTCGGCAAGCGACGAGCCGTGACCAGGAACGCAACAAAGGAGGGGTCGAGTCGCAGAAGGACAGGCCCAAAGTCGGAAAGCCCCGACCGACCGGCGACGAGTCCGGATGGAATGCACCTGTCGACCCCGCGCCCGTCGCCGAGCCTGTCTCTGCCGCGGCCGCGATGCAGGCGCCCGACAAGCCCGCTGAGAAGATCGTGGCGGCAAGGGGGCCGACCGGCGACGCGAGCGCCGTCGTGGTTGGGACCTTGACGAGTGACAACGGGGCTTTCGAAGCACGCGTCGTCGCCGACAAGAAGGGAGCGCTCGATAGCGCGGAAGGGGTGGAAGAAGAAGTCGATGATGAGGTGGCCGAAGGCGAGTCGGGTGAGAAGGCGAAAGAGGACAAGCGCGGTGGGGCAGAGCGCCGGAGCTCTCGCCTGCGCGGCAACCGGGGCGAAGTACGGAGGCGCCCAGTGGCTCAGCGCCCTAGCGAGCGGCCTACCTCCTTTCTCCCTGATTTCTTCTACTTCGAGAACACGTACCTCGGTGGCGACGCGGGCTACCGTGAGTCGCTGAGGCGGCTCGACCGTGCGTTGGCCGACGTCGGCGCCCCACACCGGCTCTCGCGGCTACCCGACCAGGCCTTTGACGCGCCGGTCCGCGATGGGCTGGGCCTACTCGCGACCGCCACTGGGGCCATGACCGATGGTCCTGGTCGAGTCTTTCTGCAGGTGGGGCTGCGCGGCAGTGACCGCCACGGCTGGCGCCGCCCGCCCCTCGAGTTGGTGGTCGTCCTCGACTCCGCACGCCTCGGCGACGCCACGACGGACGTCGTCACCTTCATCGAGACGGTCCTCGAACGCCTTGGACCTCAGGACCGCGTCGCCATCGTGGCCTCGGGACAAAGCGCGCCGGTCGCGATCCTCGGCGGACTGAGGCAGCATCGCTCCGAGCTGCTGCCGCGACTCGAACAGGTCCTCCGGGCCATTCCGGCGACCGGGACGCTCGCCGAGGCGATGACCCGAGCGGGGTGGATCTTCGTAGAAGCCAGCCGCGCTCGAACCACGGCGCCAGGGACGCAAGTCGCGCTCCTCTTCACCCGCTCCGACCGCTCGCCAGGGGACGTCGCCGCACAAGCAGCTCCCGTCGCGAGTCAGTTGGCCCTGGGCGGAGTCGTCACGTCGGTCGTTGGCCTCTCGGGTAGCGTCGATGACGCCGCGCTTTGGACCATTGCCGCCGCCGGTCACGGCAACGCGCACACTGCCGTTGCAGGGCAGAAGGACTCGGTCGTTGCGACCGTCGACGCCGAGCTCGAGCTCCTCTCTCGCGTCGTCGCGCGCCTCGTGCGCGTGAACGTGAAGCTGGCGCCGGGCGTCAAGGCCATCCGAGTGCTCGGCAGTCGCCCGCTCCTCGATGACGAGGTCCGCGTGGTCAAAGCACGCGAGGTCGAGACGGACCGCCGTCTCTCGCAAGTCCTTGGGATTACGGCTGATCGGGGTGACGACGACGACGGAATCCAGACCGTCATCCCGGTCTTCTACGGCGGCGACTCTCACGTGGTCGTTCTGGAGCTCTGGGCCGAGAACGCCGGCCCGGTCGCCGATGTCACGCTGAGGTACAAGGACATGGTCAACCTCGACAACCGCTCGGCCCGCACGTCCGTCTCGGTGCGCGGTCATGGTCGGGACGCCGAACAGGAGGACCCGCTGCTCGCGTCGACCCGCGACGCGATGGTCGTTGGCGACGCGCTTCGCAATGCAGCCTCGTCCGCTCGGAGCGGTGACCTGGGGACCGCGATTGGGACCCTCGATCACAACCCGGGAGCCATCTCTGGCACCTACGGCAACCTCCTCCGAAGTGCAGCGCGTGGCGAAGTCAACACGAGTGCGGTCGTCGAATCGCTCGAGCTGGCGGCGCGGCGGGCCGTGGGCGGCGGTGGCTGACGCGCCTACTTGAAGCCTTCAGGAAGGTGCCCAGCGACGTCATCGGGCTTGTACGATGACGTGGATGGCGGCGTCCCCTGGTGATGGCCATGCCCGGTATCCGCGGCAAGCAGCTCGCGGACTCGCCTCAGGCTGATCAAGCGCGGCCAGCAAGGAGCAGTAGCCACTACGCGCCTCGAGGGGTGCCGAAGCCAACAGAGCCCCGTACGCTAGGGCGTGGTGTGTGTGGCAGCCGCGTTGACGACCTCCGCGGTACGATCCTAGGCTGTGCGCATGAAACGCACCAAGCTTGTGCTTGATGAGTCCTTGCTGCTCGAAGCGACACGCCTCAGCGGCGAGTCGACCTGGTCTGCGACCGTGAACCGCGCCTTGAAGGACTTCATTCGTCGGGCCAACGCACGACAGATCCTCAGTCTTCGCGGGTCCGGTGCGTGGGACGGCGACTTGGGGGAGATGCGGGCCGGTCGACCGTCCGAATGAGAGGCTCTCGCGTCGACACGTCGATCTGGATCGCTACCTTTCGAAGTCATTGCCCCTTGGACCTGGAGTCTGTCGTTGCCTTCGAGGACATCGTCACTTGCCCTCCAGTTGTCCAGGAAGTGCTTCAGGGGTTCCGCGACGACGGTCCGCATCGCCGCGCCCGACTCGCGATGATGAGCTTGCCCATGGTCGGCGACCCGATGCCCGTCCAAATCTTCGAGACGGCCTCGGACCTCTATCGCACGGCGCGGCGTCGTGGGCTGACGGTTCAATCGTCGGTCGACTGCCTCATCGCCGCGTGTGCGCTGACGTTTGACCTAGAGGTTCTCCACCGGGACCGAGACTTCCCGGCGCTAGCGAGCGTCTCGTTCCTGCGCGAGCGAGCGGCTTGACGACCCTGGCGTGGTGAGGACGGCGTGCGCCGCTCGCGCGTCGTCGATCCGCCGGAGGGTGTGCTCGAATGGCTGCGGTCCTGGCAGAGTGACATGGCTCGAGCCGCTCCCAATGCGCCGCGGCTAGGAGCTTGCTGTTTTTCGGACCGAGCAGGCCGAAGCGATGCCGTACGGGAGCAAGGAAGGCTGTTCTTGCGCTTGCCGGCGGGGGACACCCCCGCGCCCCCCGAGGGAGAAACGCCCAGAGAGAGGGTACCCCAGAGCAACGTGAGGACGTATCGCAGACACCTGACGCCGCTCCCGTGCGGCAGCGCGAAGGCCGGCGACGGGAGAAAAACAGCAGGCTCCTAAGGGAGAGAGGCGAAGGCGGCTAGGGCGACGTCAGCTCGCCCGGTCGAACGCGAGCGCCAGACCCGCCTGCGAGCTACGGATGACGACGCCGCGGCGGTTCAGGCCGTCCGCCGTGTTCACTTGGAGCCGAGAGCCCGGGGAGAATGGCGCGTCCGTGTCGATGAGGATGCCCGCCGGTGAGTGGTCGATGATCCGCGCCGTGGAGAGCTGCTCGGGACGGTCGCACGTCGCGAAACGACACGCGCTGCGCGAGGGGCGGCGGGGGTACTCACGGCGTTCGGTGCCCGGGGGCGTCAAGGATCGAGGTAACATCGTACTCTCACGGTCAATGGTGAACTGCGTTCT
The DNA here is from genome assembly GCA_947498315.1 of Pseudomonadota bacterium. Classification (GTDB taxonomy): domain Bacteria; phylum Myxococcota_A; class UBA9042; genus SXOO01. Next base: position 6,903 of record CANMLD010000142.1, read on the forward strand.
ACTCGGAGGTCGGTAGCGGACAAGAACAACGGACGAACCAACGCAGTTACGAACTTGGCGGGTGGATCGTAAATTCCGCTTTGCTCCGCTGAAGTAGACGCGCGCATTGTCCCTTAGCGCCACGAACGCGCGATACACAGCCGAACGGTTCACTCCCAGATGACGGCTCGCGTCATCGAGGGTCGCGCCGGGTCCGAGCATGACGTCGAGCAGCGCACGCGAGGAGGCGTCGAGACGCCCCCGGTAGCGCTGCAGATCGAGCTGTAGGTCCAAGTCCGGTGGAGAGGCGCTGTATGCCTGAGCTGCCAAAGTCTCGCGTAGTCGCTGCCGCCTTACGCAGCGCAGCACGTCGAGGTAGGCCCAACGAAGGCGGCGACCACGCAATGGTCGTCCCGTCTCGACGCGTCGCAACGCCAACTCCGCGAGCAGATCGTCCTTGTCGATGCCTAGATAGTCGAGCCGTCCGTCCGCGTCGATGAGTCTCGTCAGCCATCGCGGCCATGGTTCTGGTCTTCGCATGAGGTCTCCCCAAGAGGCGGGGTCGATGCACCACATAATCGTGTTGCGTCGGCCGCTGCCGGGGAGGGCAGGGCAATTCCGATGCCAGTGAGGTTGAGCGACGGAGCCGCGCGGCCGGCTCGCCAATTCGGCGCTTTTGCAGCGAGATCGCTCCGCCGAGAGGCTGGAACTGAACGCGGCTGGGTCTTGTTGGCCCCAGCGACGCCCCGGCTCTGGGGCTTGGAGGTCGCCCCCCGGCCGCAGAGCAGCCTACTACTTGTCGCGGTAGGTGATCCGACCCCGGGTGAGGTCGTAAGGAGAAAGCTCCACCGTCACCTTGTCGCCCGGCAGGATACGGATGAAGTACTTCCGCATCTTTCCCGACACATGTGCGAGCACCTTGTGCCCGTTGTCGAGTTCAACCTTGAACATCGCGTTCGGCAACGGCTCGATGACCGTGCCCTCAACTTTGATTCCGTCTTCCTTCGCCACGAACCCTCCTGCCCGGCCCCAGACTCGGGGGTGAGCCTCGAAGCGGCGGAACCCTGCCAGAATTCGAGGGGGGGCGCAACGACTGTTACGCGTTCGATAGGGTCAATCGAGCCGGCGGGCTCGCTTCCGGACTGTCGGCGAGCCCCGCTTACGGGCCAACTGAGCCCAGCTGTAGAGCCAAATGACCCCGAGGAGCAGCACGGTTACCGGCCCGTTGCCCCACCTCGTTCGGGCGCTTCTCATGCTGCAGCCGCCATCTCCCACGGTGCCGGTGGCAGGAGCGCCCCCCTCTCCGGCGCCTTGCGGTTCGAGTTGAAGGTCCGTCGACGGGTTCGCATCGGCAGTGGGGCTCGAAGGTTGTTCGACGCCCGGAATGGAAGAGGCGTCGCCATCATCGACGTCGCCAGGGACATGACCTGTGTCATCGTCGACCGCCGTGTCTTCGCTCGAGACGTCCTGCGCCGGTGGGCTGGCGTCCTCTAGGGTTGAGTCCGGCGCTTCACTCTCGGGAGCTTCACTGTCGGGTGCTTCACTGTCGGGAGCTTCACTGTCGGGAGCTTCACTGTCGGGAGCTTCACTGTCGGGCGCCGAGAGCTCGGTCGTCTCGATGTCTGCGGGCTCATCGACGTCTGAAGTCGTACTCGAGTCGCCTTCGGCGTCTTCGGCGGCGACATCGAGTCCCATCGGCACGTCGACATCTGCCGGTTCGGAGACGTCGATGGAGGCCACGTCGGGCGGTGGTTCCACGACGTCCGCGTCGCCGGGCGGCTCGCTCTCGCTGAGCAGCTCGAGAGACGAGGAGGTCCACTCGGGAGCCCCGAGCCCGTCCACGCGTCCGGCGACGGTCGCGGTCCCGACGTCGCCCACGTGCTTGACGACCGTGGTGTATGCGCCTTTGCCGTCGTACGCGAGCGGCCCCGTCAAGGACCCGAGCGTGGTCGTCACGAGGGCGCCGGTAGCGCTCCCGACCAGCCTGCCCGAGGCCGTACGCGGAACGAACTGCACGCCAGCAGTCTGACCCGGCGTGAGCTGCGCCGGCACGACGGTCAACGCCGAGGCGTTGGCGTCGAACGCAGGCGCTGGAGGCGCCACGATGGGCACCGCGCACGTCACCCCGACTGGCACGCCGTACACTCGAGGGCTCACGGTCCCTACAGTTGCCGCCCCCACCTCTGGCACGACCGTAAACGCGGCCGTGCCGTAGTAGTTCGCCACGGTGACACTCCCGGGCAGGTACGACACGCCCGACGCGGGGAAGTCCAGCCAGTACGCTGGGATGGGGAGGCGCTGCCCGTCGCTGGCGCGGAAGTCGAAGAGGAAGGTCACTCGGTCGAAGCCGTCCGCCCACGCCACCCCCTGGCCGAAAGCGCAGCGCGAGGTGGCCGATGAAACGAGCGCTGCCATCTCGGGCCCGCTCAGGCTTTGGTGCAGCGTGACGGACGCCACCGTCGTCCCAGCCACGACCACGTCGAATTGCTCGCCAGCGTGACCGGCGACGTCGACGTTGGCCTCGATGGCGCCCGTCAGCGCCTGAGTAGTTGCCGCTACGTTCGCTCCGCTGACGCGGAACTCCACGAGTGAGGGGTCAAGCTCGCACCGACCCGCTTCATCGCACGGTTCGATCCGTACTTTGGCTTTGCCCAGGAGCCCGATGACGGACGCCGCCTCGATGGTGACGCGGGTGCGAGCGAGTGAGACGGTCGGCGCGACATCGACCGACAGGCCGGCGATGACCTCTCCAGCGGCGACGGCCTTCAGGGAGCGAATGCCGACCCCACCCGCATCGGGAAAGCTGATCTGAGCGACGCCACCCGCGAGCGTCTGTGCCGCATAAGGAACGCCATCGACGTCAATGAACTCGACGACATCCGAGGACCCGGGCGGCAAGACGACGCGGTAGGTCACCGGTCGGGCGGCTCGGGGCTGCGCGGGCACTAACTCGAACCGGGCTGCGGCTGGCCCACCGTTCACGCGACGAGTGAGCGGCCAACGCTGTCCGGAGACGACCAGGGACAGCGCGACGTCGGTCGGCGGCAGTGGCGCGGTGAACTGGCTGTCCACGAACGTCGTGTCGCCGCTGCCGCCAGCGATGACGACATCGGAGGTCAGCAGCGTCCCATCGGGTCCAGTGGGAGCCGCTTTGACGAGCCATCCTTGACCGCTCGCCACGACCGTCAGCCACTCTGGCTCTTGGGGGTTCACGTCATCACCGGCCAGCGCGGTCAGCCGCTCCGTGAAGCCGCTCGGGTAGCGAATCCACACGTCGAGCGGAGTCCCGAGCGGGCAGCTCGTCGTCGGGTACGATACGGTCGTTTCGGGCGCGTGTGCCCCACCGAAGACCCCACCTGTCACCACTTGCCGCGTTCGGACCTCTCCTGCGCACGAGACGCGGACGCGCGTACCATCGGCGGTCGCCGTATAACGTGGCCGAGGGCGAACGCGCAGCGTGGGCCTCCCCGGGCTCCCGTTTCGAAAGACGGAGACGCGCAGTCCGGAGTGCGCGATGACGAGGTCGGTGCGGCCGTCGCCGTCGAGATCGCCGCGGGAGAGCCCGCGGCCGACGTACTGGCCTCCCTCCGGGAGCACCCAGCCAGCCGGATCGGCGTCGAAGCCACCGTCGGAGCGGCCGGCCCAAACAACGTTCGATGCGTTCGGCGCGCTCTCGAGGAAGATCGCGGCCGGGATGTGTCCGCCCGAGGCGATCGCGTCGAGATGGCCATCGTGGTCGTAGTCCTCGAAGGCCAGCCCCCACGTCACCTGGAGGCCCGTGCGTCCATGGCGCACGGCGAGGCCCAAGGACTCCGTCGCGTCGACGAAGCCGCCGAGCTCGTCTTGCACCATCGCCGCCGGTCGCCCGATGGACGACATCATGAGATCCAGCCGTCCATCGCTGTTCAGGTCGTCGAAGGCCACGCCCATGCCGTACACCGGCGTCGAGAGCCCCCCCGGGAGCGCGGTGAAGCGTAGCTCCCCGGTCGCATCGTCGGGGCCATCGTTTCGATAGATGCGGCTCGGCCCTACGAACATCGCGAAGTCGTTGACGGTTACGAGGTCGAGGTCGCCGTCGTCGTCGATATCGACCATCGCTGTCGCCAGCGCACAGCCCTCGTCGTCAACGCCGAGCGCGGCGGCGCGATCGGTGAAGCGGCCGGTGCCGTCACCGATGAGCAAGGCGTTCGCCGCACATCGGTGCCAGGGGAAGGTCGTACCTTGCAGGTAGCCGCCAAGGTAGAAGTCGACGTCACCGTCCGCGTCGACGTCGCCAGCGGACCCACTCGGCCCTGGGACGACCACGCCGGGGAGCTGCGTGTCGCTAACATCGGTGAACGTCCCGCCGTCGTTGCGGAGGAGCGCCGGCGTGCCCGTTCGCAGGACGAGTACATCCACGTCTCCATCGCCATCGACATCGGCCGGCACATGGCCGAGGACGTTGCCTGGCGGCGTCTCTGGCGTCAGCACGTTCGGCTGCTTCAGCCAGGTCCCGTCGCCCATCTGCCAGGCGACGCCAGCGCTGCCGCCGGGCTGGGTGAAAACCAGGTCGAGATCGCCGTCCCCGTCGAGGTCGACCATCGATACGCCTCCGCCGATATGGACCGTCTGCGATCCCGACGTGGCTCCGAACCCGAGCGTTGGGCCAATATCCTCGAAGGTCTGGGCGGAGGCGGTCAGAGGCGAGAACGGCCCCAAGAAGAGCACGATCGCGCAGAGCGGCGTCCAAACGTTGGCTGGTGAAGCAGGCACGACGGGAGTCTACCCGAACTTAGGGGCGCTCTGCAGTGACTCATCGACACCCGCGCGTTGACTCGGGGGTTCCGTGGGTCGGACAAAACTCCGATTGGCGTCCACCGGCAATTTTCTAGCATCGAGTTGCTCTCGCTCCTCGACGGGCGAAGCAGCCCGCCTTCGTCGCTCGAGTACGCGCCTATCGGCGCCAACTCGCTGCGTCGAAAATTGCGCAGCGATCGCTCAATCTCCATTTTGTCCGACCCACTCCGTCCCAGGCGACGTCGCGACAGAGGCGTTGAATGTAATCGACGCTGCCGTCGTGACAGCATGCCTCCTAGCCAGTACGGTCCGGACTCGACTCGCACACGGCAACCGCCCGCAGAACCCTCGAGGCACCATGACAACGTCCTCGCGACTCGACCCGAACTACCTTCTCGACCTCAGCCCAGACCGCTCTTTGCGTCGCGCCACGCTCGCGGCGATGGGCTGCTTCGACCGCCCCGCCCGCCTAGCGCAACTTCGCGCGTACGGACCGGACATCGCCACCGCCCTCCGCGATTTTGCCCAGCGCAACCGAGTCGGGCCCATCGTCGCGCTCGCCCTCGAGGAGGCCTTCCCCCACGGTTATCCGGGCCGCGCCGAGTGGCAGGGGATCTACGACGCGGAAGACCGTCGCATGGGCGTGCTCCTCGATCGTCTCGACGCCGTCGCTGCGAGGCTCGCGCCCGAGGGGATCGCGATGGTGGCGCTGAAGAACGCCGGGATCGCCCGAGGCATCTACCCGAACCGCGGCGCTTGCCCGATGGGCGATCTCGACGTGCTGGTCGACCGCGACCGCTTTCGGGAGGCCCATGCGCTCATCCTCGAAGAGGGGTTCCGGCTCGCGGCACGCGGAACGGTCGAGCGGGCCGACCTCGAAGAAGGGATCGCCCACGGTGGTACCGAGTACGTGGGCGAGTTTGGCGGCGAGGAGGTCTGGTTCGAGCTCCAGTGGCGACCGGTCGCCGGCCGCTGGATTCGCCGCGACCAAGAGCCGTCGTGCAAGGACCTCATCGCGCGCTCAGTCCCGATCCCCGGGACCGACGTTCGGCTCTTGAGCCCTACCGACAACATGCTTCAGGTCTCGCTCCACACGGCAAAACACACGTACGTCCGAGCGCCCGGACTACGGCTGCATACGGACGTCGATCGGCTCTCCGTCTACGCCCCTCCCGACTGGGAAGCCTTCCTCACCCTCGCGCGGACCCTCGAAGTCAAGACAGCCGTGTACTTCAGCCTCGCGCTCGCCGCGGCCTTACTCGATTCGCCCGTGCCCGAACACGTGCTCGACGCCCTGAAGCCTGAAGACTGGCGACGCGATGCCATCGTGGGGATCCTAAGGAAGGTCGACCTCTTCGAGCCCGAGCAGGCGAAGTTCACGCGCCCTGAGATGATCGTCTTCACCGCGCTCCTCTACGACGACGTCCGTGGCCTCGTCGCGTCAGCCCTCGACGCGCGTCCAGAGGACCTTCGCTTGTCAGCCGCGCCCCAGCTCGCCGCTTCTGGGATACGGCGCGTGAAGGATCTGCTGACGCGCTATCAACGCTGAACCACTGGTCACGAGCCAGCTCGGCGGTCTGCTGTCGGCGGTCAACTACGGCCCTGGCCGGCCGAGTTGGCCTCTTAGTAGGGAGAGCCACGGACGTTGCGTGGCTGAACGTTGCGTGGCTGAACGCTGAGCGCCGAAGGCTCGTGACTGACTCGATGTCCGGGGCTGCTGCCGGCGATGCCGGCGCGGCGCTCGGTGCTGCTCCTGAGCGGTCAGCGCTCAGCGGTCGGCGGTCAGCTCCGGTCGGCCGGCCGGGCTGCATGTTTCGCACCGCGCGGCGCTTCCGTGGCCTCGCCGGGCTGACCGCTCGTGACTGACTCGATGTCCGGGGCTGCTGCCGGCGATGCCGGCGCGGCGCTCAGTGCTGCTCCTGAGCGGTCAGCGGTCAGCGGTCAGCGGTCAGCGGTCAGCGGTCAGCTCCGGCCGGCCGACGTGCCTCGCACTTCGCGGCGCTTCC
>CANMLD010000143.1 GCA_947498315.1 Pseudomonadota bacterium
CGCGCCGGCACGACACGACGAACCGGCGCGGTACAGGACCATGGCGCTGCGGCCGCTCGGGTAGCCGATGAGCTGTCCAGCGAGCTTCACTTGAACCATTCCGGGCGCGTCGGGAACCTCCGCAGGGGTCAGCGCGGTAAGTGGGAACCAGAGGCTGAAGGCATCATCTGTCATGTCAGCTCAGGCTACTGCATCACGTGGATGTTGTGACCGACGGTCGCGTCGGGTACAAGACCGACGCGGCAGCGGAGCCAATCGACCATCAGGATCGGGCCCGCCAGCCGGGGCTGGCCGTCCAGAGCCGAACAGCGAGCCCGCATCCAAGAATCGTCCGGGAGACACGCGAGGAAGCACATGGCGTACGTCGTGACCGAACCCTGTATCAACTGCAAGTTTACCGACTGCGTGGACGTGTGCCCCGTGGATTGCTTCTACGAGGGCAAGAACATCCTCCTCATTCACCCGGAGGAGTGCATCGACTGCGGCGCCTGCGAGCCCGAGTGCCCGGTCGACGCCATCTTCGAAGAGGACGAGATCCCGGCCAAGTGGAAGCACTTCATCGAGATCAACGCCCAGCACTCATCGAAGTGGCCGAACATCACCGCGAAGAAGGCCCAGTTGCCGGCTGCGGAGGAGTTCCGCGACCAGGAGGGCAAGTTCGCTCTCCTCGAGCTGGTCCCCGGCGGCAAGTGAACATGCTCCGCGGCTCCGGCATGCCGGGGCCGCGAGCGTAGTCGGAAGCAACGCGGGGCGGTCATTCGCCCCACGTCGTTACCGTCAGGCGAGCCAGCCGCGAACGCGGTCGGCCACTTGTGCCGGCGTGAACCCGAACTCGGTCGCGAGGCGCTCGGCCGGCGCGCTGGCGCCGAAGCGGTCGATCCCCACGATCAGCCCATCTTCACCGACCCAGCGCTCCCAACCGAGGGAGCGACCGGCTTCAATAGCCACGCGCGGACCGCGGCCGATGACGCTCTTGCGGTAGTCCGGCGTCTGCGCCGCGAAGGCTTCCCAGCATGGCAGACTCACGACGCGGGTACCGGGCCCGAGCAGATCGGCGGTCGCGAGCGCGAGCGAGATCTCGGACCCCGTGGCAATGAGCGTGACCGTCGGTGCCGCGCCCTCTTCGCGCCGAAGTACATAGCCGCCGCGAAGGACGCCGTCGTTCGATGCGTCGACCGCCGGCACGTTCTGGCGGGTGAGCAGGAGCGCCGTCGGGCCCGTCTTGCGTTCGAGCGCGAGCTGCCACGCGGCGATGGTCTCATTGGCGTCCGCCGGGCGCACGACCCACAGGTTCGGGATGAGGCGCAGGCTCATCGCGTGTTCGACCGGCTGGTGGGTTGGACCGTCTTCGCCGAGGAAGATCGAGTCGTGCGTGAGCACGTAGACGACGGGCTGGTGCATGAGCGCCGACAGCCGCATGGCGCCGCGCATGTAGTCCGAGAATACGAGGAAGGTGCCGCCGTAAGGGCGGAAGCCGCCGTGGAGCGAGAGACCATTCATCACCGCGGCCATAGCGTGTTCGCGAACGCCGTAGCGGAGGTTTCGGGCGCGGGCACCGAAGGAGCTTCGGGCGACGTCCTCGTAAGACTCCAGATCGGTGTTGTTCGAGCCCGCGAGGTCGGCGCTGCCCCCGAGGAGCTGCGGGAGCTTGTCCGCGAGTGCGTTCAGGACCTGCCCGCTGGCCTTGCGGGTCGCGACGCCCTTACCGACGGCCGTGCGCGGCAGGGCCTCGAAGAGCGCCGCCGGGACGTCGGTGTCGAGCTGGCGGGAGAGCGCCTGCTGACACGCGTCGGGCGCCGCCGCCACGAGGGACTCCCAGTCGCGTCGGGCCGCCGCGCCACGAGCGGCCGCCGCTTCGAGGTAGCTTCGGGCGTCCGGGTGCACTGTGAAGGTCTCGTTCTCCGGCATGCCGATAGCGCGCTTGGTCGCCACCACTTCGGCGGGCCCGAGGCGGGAGCCGTGCGCGTCTGAGGTGTCCTGCTTGGCCGGCGAGCCGTGGCCGATGTGGGTCTTGCAGGAGATGAGGGTCGGCTCCTGCCCGCCCGCGGCTCCAGCGGCTCGGGCGCGCTGAAGTGCGCCGAAGACCGCGGCGGCGTCGTGGCCGTCGACGGTCTCGGTGCGCCAACCGAGGGCGCGGAAGCGCGCCGGCACGTCTTCGGTGAACGCGATGGCGGTCGTGCCGTCGATGGTGATGCCGTTGTCGTCGTAGAGGACGACGAGCTTACCGAGGCCGAGGTGGCCGGCGAGTGACGCCGCTTCGTGGGCGACGCCTTCCATCAGGCAGCCGTCGCCGGCGATGGCGTAGGTGAAGTGGTCGATGAGCGCATGGCCCTCGGCGTTCACCCGGCCTGCCATGAGGCGTTCGGCGAGCGCCATGCCGACCGCGTTGGCGAAGCCCTGTCCGAGTGGGCCGGTCGTGGTCTCGATGCCGCCGGCTTCACCAAACTCGGGGTGGCCCGCCGTGCGCGAGCCCCACTGCCGGAAACGCTTCAGCTCGTCCATGGTGAGTTCGGTCGAGCCAGCGAGGTGGAGGAGGCTATAGAGCAGCATCGAGCCGTGCCCGGCGGACAACACGAAGCGGTCGCGGTCCGGCCAGCTCGGCGCCGCGGGGTCGAACTTCAGGAACTCGCCCCAAAGGACGGCAGCCGCCGTCGACATGCCCATCGGCATCCCCGGGTGGCCACATGTCGCCGCTTCCACGGCGTCCATCGTGAGCACCTTAATCGTGTTCGCCGTATTCAGAACCACGTTCGCGTCCATCTCACCCTCCCGCCCGACTCTGGGCTAGCGCGGCGCTATGTACACGGGGAACGGCGTGTTCACAACGCGGAGAACCGCGTTCTTTCCCCTTCGACTCGTTCGACCCCGCCGTGGGCGGCTGCCAGCACCTTAGATCGGCGAAGGCTCGAGGGCCTGCTCGAGCGCGGGCCCTGCAAAGGCCAGCCGCTTCGCCATGATCGCGATGGCGGCGGGGTTCTGGTCGATGGTGAGGAAGCGGCGCCCGTGTCTTGCCGCCGCCTCGGCCGTCGTCCCGCTGCCGCCAAAGGGGTCGAGCACCAGCTCCCCCTCCCGGCTGTGGACGCGGATGATGCGGTTCAAGATGGCGAGCGGCTTCTGGGTGGGGTAGCCGGTGCGCTCCTTTCCGGTGGTCGGGACGATGGTGTTCCACCAGACATCGGTCGGGGTCTTGCCGCGGGCGGCCTTCTCCTCGCCGACTAGGCGCGGGGCCATGTAGGGGATCCGGTCTATCTCGTCGTAGTTGTAGACGTAGCGCTTCGGGTCCTTGACGTACCACAGGATGGTGTCGTGTTTGCTCGACCAACGGTCTTTGGTGCGACCGCCGTAGTCGTAGGACCAGATGATCTCGTTCATGAAGCGCTTGCGGCCAAAGTGCTGGTCGCAGAGCACTTTGATGTAGTGCACCTCGCGCGCGTCGAGGTGGACGAAGAGGCTCCCGTCGTCCGCCAGAAGGCGCCAGATCGCGTCGAGACGGGGCATCAAGAAGGCCGGGAAGTCGTCGAAGTCGTCCGCGTAGGTGTGATTGGACACGGTCTCGCTTCGGTAGCGGTTGCCGCCATAGCCGAGGCGCTGCCCGTCTTCGCCCTTGACCACCCGGACACGCTCCATGACGCGCGATTCGCCCGTGTTGAAGGGCGGATCGAGGTACGCGAGGCCCACTGAACCCGCGGGTAGGCTCTCGAGGATGGCGAGGTTGTCGCCTTCGATGATGCGGTTCATGCGAGCCCGGCCCGCCGCCGCAGCGACCAGTCGAGGGTGAGGAGGATGCAGACGAACGCGAACAAGATCGGGGAGTTCCAGCGATCATGGAAGATGCGGCTCGTGACGTCCGTCACGCGAGGCGGCCGGAAGGAGAGGCCCGTGGGCGGGTCGTGGACGTCGCGATGGCTGCCGCCCGTCGCGGCCGAGATCGCGCGAAGCAGGCCAGAGTCGGGCCGCACCTCCCGAAGCTCCGGACGCTCGTCGGCGACGACGTAGACGCTCGAGCCCGTGATCTCCCGACCTGCGATGACGGCGCGGGCGGTCACGTCGTAGATGCCGGGTTCGTCCGTCAGGCGTTCGAGCGTGACGCGGCCGTCCTCTCCGGTCTCGAGGCCCGTAGACTCGAAGACCAGTGTGGAATCGGTGTCGTCCCCAACCCCCGCCGGCGCACCGACCTGGCCGCTGGGGCGGCGGTGGAGGCGCACGCTGACGTCCATACCGACGGCCGGCTGGTAGCTCGGGTCCGTCACGCGGACGTCGAGGCGCACCTTTTCACCGAGCGCGTAGACGCCACTACTCGCCGTGACCTTCACGAGCTCGAAGCCGGGGTCGCGGATGAGCCAGCGTAGCGTGTTGTCGATGAGCGTGTCGTAGAGCGTACCATCGCCGCCCTGTTCAACCGCCGGCATCTTCCAGCGCCACAGACTGTCAGTCCCGATGGCGACGACTCGGCCCTTTCCCGGCTCTCCGGCCGCGATGACCGGCATCGGCGTCCCGTCGTCCATGACCAGCCGTTCATGAGCCACGAGGCTCAGCGCGCCAGGCTTCAGCGCCGAAAAGCGGTTGGCACCTTCGAGCGGCGGGAAGGCCGCCCAAAGCGCTTCGCTGGTCGTGGCGTCGAATGCGAGCTGGGTGATGGCGTGCCGCCGCCCCGATTCGGTCAACTGCGCCTTGAACTCCGCGACGTCGACCGCGCCATTGGCGAGCTCGGGCGCCGGCGCCGCCCCCGCCCCAAGAGCACCCATCGAGGGCGGCGTCACGCGGTCGAAGCCGGGCACGACCATCTCGACGGGGAGCAGCTCCTCGATCGCCGTGCCGTCGTAGTTGCCCGCCCCAAAGGCCAAACGGCCGCCCACGAACAAGAAGGCGCCCCCCCCTTTGACCCACTTCGCGATGGCGGGCAGGTGCTCTGGCGTCGAGAAGGGGCCGTAGTTGAAGTCCTGGAAGACCACGACGTCGAAGCTGCCGAGCTCCTCTACGAAGAGCTCCTCGGCCGGGAAGGGGATGAGCGCCGTCTCCTGCTGACTGACATTGCGCACGGACGTGGCTGACACGAGGATGAAGAAGGACACGAGCTGTACGTTGGGCGCTCGCTTCAGGTGGTTGCGCAGAAACCGCACGTCCCACGACGGGTGTCCGGCGATTTGAAGCACTCGGATCTTGTCACGATTCACGCGCACGACCGTATGGCGGACGTTGTTCTCCGTCGTCAGCTCCCCCGCCAGCGGCTTGACGCGGATGGAGTACACCCGGAAGCCTATCTCCGTCGGGACGAACTCGAACGACGCGGTGTAGGTCCGCTTCCCGGACTCGATGGACCGGATCACGGACTTGACGAGGCGCCCATCCTCGAGGAGCTCGATCTCGAGCTCGCCCGCCTCATACCCGACGACCTCCACGTCCGCCTCGAGCGACGTCAACGTGCGCTTGAACGCGAATGGGCTCGACCGCAGCTCTCTCACCGCGATGTCCGAAAGCCCCGCCACGGAGTAGCCGACCGTATGGATCGGCGCACCGAAGCTCTGGAGCAGCCGAACGGTCTCCCCGTCGAGCCCAGCGCCGCCCCGGCCGAAAGTGCGGCCAGCGCGCCCGGTGTCGATGCCGTCCGAGATGAGTACGATCCCGCCCACATCGCGGTTCTTATACCGATTCTGTAACGCTTCTAGGGTTTCGAGGATGGGGGTGGTCTCGCCCGCGGCGAGCAGCTCTTTCGGTGCGCGCGACAGCTCGGTGGACACCAGGAGCTCGTCCTCACCGGCCTTGTCGGCCCCGGTGCGCAACTCAGCAGCGCCGCGCCCGGTGGCAAAGCGCCATGCTTCAACGGTGCTCGCTTTGGCCAGTGTGGGCATGGCCTCCGCGAGCCGTCCGAGGTAGGCACCGACCTGATCGCGCCGCGTGCCAGCCTTGTGGGGCAGGGCCATGCTGGCCGAGTCGTCCACGAGGATGACCACAGCGTTGGTCGAGAGCGCGCGCGTCTCTTCGAGCATGGCTGGCTCATAGAACGCGAAGAGCAGGACCCCGACGAGCCCGAGTCGCAGCACGAAGAAGCCGAGCTTTCGATGCAGGCCCGCGACGCGTCGCAGGTTCCATGCCGTGATCGCCAGGATCAGCACCACGAGGCCGATAGCGAAGCCTTCCTGGAGCGGCGTCCACTCGCCTTGTGAGACCCAGCGAACATCGGCGCCTGGTGTGAACTCGTCGTTCCAAAGCAGCTGTTCGAGCGTCTCCATCATCGATGAAGACGCCTTACGGTCCACCGAGCGAGCATCAAGGCGTCTCCACCTTGGGTGGGCCGGCACGCCAGCGACGTTGGTGGATGAGGTAGTCCGTGTGAACCTGATCGTCCTTGTAGTCGAGGCCGATGGCGTACTGAACCAGGTTCACAGCGAGCCGTATCGCCCGTTCTCGTTGGGTCTCGCCGCCCGGCACGACGTCGAAGCTGTAGGTGCCCGACGCGTCTCGGTCGAGCGCGCCGAAGAGATCGTTCTGCGAGTAGACCACGGCGATCCGGTCATCGACGAAGAGCCCTTCGAGGAAGGTCCTGTGAATGGCACGGCCGGCAGGGAAGTCGAGCACGTAGAAAGTGCGATAGAGCACGTGCTGGGGCGGGATCTTCTGCAACAGGCGTCCGGGGAACATCGCGTCGAGCTCTGCCCTCAGCGACGCGTCAAATGCCGTCGAAGGCTGCCCGCGGGCCGCATTGTCGACGACCAAGAAGCCCCCGGCTTCAATCCACTTCCGCAGCCTTACGCGCTCCTCGGCTTGAAATCGGAAGCGTCCGTCGCCAACGAGGAAGAGGATGGGCCGTCCGAATAGGCCCGGATCCATCACGGCCTTCACGTCGCGCCGTAGCCGCACATCCATCGACGTGCGCGCCCGTAGCTCGCCCGCGAGGACATCGGCGGCGGACGGCCGTGGGTCCCACATGCCTTCGTAGCTGAGCTGTGCCACGGTGACGAGCGACTCTGGGCCGATCGCCCCCGCCAGATTGACCCCGCCGATCAACATGGCCACGACTAGCGGAAGCAAGCCGGCCTGGCTGTTCAAGCCAAAGCTCACTCGAAGCAAACGGTCAGCGCGACGCGAGACCATTCGGGGACGTCGTCACCATCGACGTCGACGTCCGCTTCGATGGTGTTGGTAGCCGCCGTTCGGAGCGCTGGATCGAGCTCTGAGATCAGCTTGTCTCGGTCGACGATGCCGACCAGCCGGCTCGTGGCGAAGTCGAACTCGACCTCGTGGATCTCGATGACGAGCTTGAAAGCGGGGATGTAGAGCGGGAACATCGTGCTCCCGTACTTCATCGTGCAGTCCGCGTTTCGGTCCCCGTCGGCCCGAAACCAACCGAAGTCGCCGGTACAGCCCACGCCCACACTCCCGTCGGCCCAGAGCGCCACCTCGATCTCGTCCTTCTCGAAACCCGACTTCAAGACCGGGTTGGCGAGCTCACTCATCTTCACGAAGCCATACTCGGCGGCCATCGTAATCATCCCGACGGGGAGCTTGCGGGTGGGCTCCGAGCAGGCGCCTCCGTCGACCGCTTGGAAGATGCTGGTGCTCGCTGTGCAGGCGCCCGGGATCGGAGCGGTGGGCTGCTCGCCGCACGGCGACGCGGGCGCGAGGTCCGCGTCCTCTGAGTCTCTGGGAGTGCCGACCGCGTCGCTCGTGTTCGAGTCACCCTTGGACGAATCGCCTAACTCGGACACGTCCGGAGTCATCGCCGACTTCACGACGGCCGACGTCTGACACACCCCGTCGAAGCACACGAGGCCAGACACGCAGTCACTGGCGAGGCGGCAGCCGCCGCCTTCGGAGTTGCCGCACGCGGCGAGAGCGAGGAGGGGGAGAGAGAGCATGAGCCGAGAGGTCATCAGTCGCTTCCGAACACGAGGTCATAGTGGTGGGTCTCGCCCGGCGCGCCGAGGACACGTATGAAGAGATCCACGTTCTCTTCGGGCATATAGCGGATCTCGACGCCATTGGAGGTGCTGAGGCCGTCGGCGATCTTGGTCGTGCCCTCCGCGTCCTGTCGGTAGAGCTCGGCGACGAGTGGCGCTTCGTCCGAGAACCCGTAGATGTAGGCGTACAGCTCCTCGAACGCGGCTCCGCGCACCGAAAACCAGTCGACGCCGCCGGGACAGACTTTCAGGCGGGTGATGAAGTCGAGCGACGTATCGACGGGAAGCGAGTTCTCGATGGAGTCGAGAGGGCTGAAGCGGTCGTCTTGGCATTGGACGAAGCCGGACGCGTCCTCGACCGCGACGGCCATGTCGTAGAAGGCCGTGTAGGGTCCGAGGTTCTTGATTCGCCAGCGGAAGCTCATCGGCTTGCCTTCGGCGGTCACGTCCCATTGAATGCCGTTCAGCTCGTTCGTGGCGACTACGGTGCCGGCGACCACTTTGCCGTCGGTGTCGTTGAAGACCTGCAGGTCGAGTGGTGCGTTCGCCGGCTGGTAGGGAATCGCTAGGACGGTCAGCCGCTCTCCTTCGTTCACGTCGATGCGGAACCAGTCCTCCTTGCCAGGGCAGGAGAGCAGGTCGTAGTAGGTGTTCTCGGGGAGAAGCTTCGACATCTTGACGCCCTGATTGGGAGCGAACTCGTCTTCGAAACAGAGCGTGGCGGTCTCGACCACCCGAATCGAGAGCGACGCGGAGTTCGAGTCGCCGTGATGGCCCGTCACGACGATGTAATAGTTGCCCAGCTCATCGACGTGCCAGACGAGCTGCTCGTCGTTCTGGTCGGATGCAGAACGTGTGAGCACCGTCTCGCCATCGCCCGCTCGGAGCTCCACGTCGAGGTCGCCGAAGGCGTGTTGAAACGCAAGGTCGACGACGATCGACTCGTCAATACCGGCTGACACGACGTAGACGTCACGATCCGCTGGGCAGATGGTCGCGACCCCGTCGTAGTTGTCGCCCGCGAGAACCGCCTCGTCCGGACTGTCATTAGGCTCAGCGCTGTCGTTGGGACAGTCGAGCGGGCTCCGTGTAATGGCGAGGCCGTAGGTCTGATCGCCACGTTTCTTGCCCGGCTCGGCCTCCACGACGACGAAGACGGGGCCCGAGGTGATCTTCGCAGAGATCCGGTCGCCCAGGTTACGAAGCGTCGGGATCTCGGTGAAGGTCTCGTCGATGAGCACCACCATCAGCGAGCCGTGACGCGCCTCGTGAACCAGCTCGACTGAGACCGTGGACCCGGGGGCGGCGTCGAGACGGAAGACGTCCAGTCCGTCGCTGGCGCAGTAGCGAAGGTCGTACGTCACGCCGGCTTCAATGGACGGCGCGCTCTCGGTGGTGTCGGCTTCGTAGGCGTCGTCTTTGCAGCCTTCTTGCCACAGCTTCGGATAGGCAGCGAGGGTGTAGTGGCCCACTTTCGGGAGCCGAGCGGTGTGGTCGCACGTCGTGCTCTTCAGGTCGTCGTCGTCGACGGCGGTGATGAAGTAGTGGAAGAGCAGCGGTTCGGACGACTGGGCGGCCGGGCTCGCCAGCGTACCGATGAAGTAGCGCTGCCGCTCCTCGTCAGGACAACCGACGTCGTCTTCCGGTTCGCAGCGCTCGAGCAGGAGCTCGTTTCCCGCGTAGCTCTCTGCCGACAGTGGGTTCTGGAGTGTGTAGTGCAGCACCAGCTCACGGATGGTCGATTCGGCGTCGCGGGCGTCGATGCGGAACGCAATGGCGCTCGCGCCGTCCACGTCGGTGAGTGGGACGCAGGAGCCGGCGCCACAGGGCTCGAGCACCGGTGCTGTCCCGGGACAGCTCTTCTTCTCGTCGGCGTTCATGAGCAAGATGGAGTACTGCCGCTCGACGCTGGGATGCACCTTGTCATCGGCGACGACCACCAGTTGCCAATAGCTGCGCGAGGCGAGCTGCTCTGGGGTCGGTCGCCAGTAGAAGCTGGCGGTCTTGCCGTCGAGCTGCGTGAACCGGGCGCCTGGGATCGGATCGCTCTTGAGGATGAGGTCGACCTCGGTCGTGTCGTCGTCCTTGATGGCGACCAGGAAGCTGATGTCGTCGTCTTCGCTCAGGTTCAGGACGTGTCCTTCCGGGCCCAGGAACTCCGGCGCTCCGGACTGCGGCAAGACGGTGATGGAGAAGGTACGGCTCGCGAGGCCGCCACGGCCGTCATCGACTGTGACCGTGATGTCGTGGACTCGGCCCGCCGGTCCGGTGTCGCTGATGAGCGGCGCCCAGACGAAGGTCTCGACGTTCTTCCGGATCTCCAGCGACGCCGTCAGGGGCATGGACGCGACCGCAAACGTCAGGAAGTCACCGTCCTCGTCGCTGGCGCGAAGCGGCACCTCTGCGATCTCGCCCACGGCGATGGTGAGCGGCGCAATCGGCTCGATGACGGGGGCGCGATTGGGCTCTGGGGCACACCCGAGCGCGACGCCAGCGCTGGCGAACATGAAGAGGGCGGTGACTTGGCGGGTATGGATAGTCAAAGCGCCGCTAGTATGGCCGCGAAGGGGGGGCGCCGTCCATGATGAGGATGCGGCGGTTCGAGAACAGCCGTGGCGGCAGCGTCACACCCGAGCGGGTGGCACGAGCGCGTTGATGAGCGCGGCACCTGCGAGCAGAAGCCCCACAGCGATGCCGGCGCCGACGCCGAGGCGCGCCATCCAGCTACCACCGGCAGCATCCCAGAGGGCTACGAACCAGGCGCCACAGGCTGCGAACGCGGTCAGCCCGAGGCGCAGCCACGTCCCGACCCGGTCCCATTTGCCGAGGTCCTCCATCACCAGGATGTTCTCGGCCGCGATCTCGAGGCCGGCGTCGTCGGTCGCTTTGGCGGCCATCGAGCGGCCTGCCTTCGTGAGCGCCGGTTCGAACTCCTTCAGGAAGAGGTCGAAGCGGACCACCCGGAAGGTCGAGATGACGAAGTGCTCGCCATCATTGAGCTTCAGCAAGATCCCACCGGAGTCGGATGAACCGCTCAGCAGGCTCACCTGCTCCACCGAGGAGAAGGGGATGAAGCGTGCCCACAGGGGGCGCTCGATGAGGAGGCCCTGTGGGGCTAGCGTGAGCCGCCGGAAGCGCGGGCCGAAGAACCGATTGATGTGGCTCGACCCGACCATGCGACGGAACTCGTAGACAACGATGGCGCACACGAAGCGGCGGTAGCCTGCGCCGGCGAGCCCGAAGCAGATGGCGATGGCCAGTAGCGCGATGAGCGCCTCCGCGAGTCCGGGGCGCCCTGCTTCGATGAGCGAGTCCGCTGTAGCGCGCGTGCGATCATGCAGCCGGGCGGCGACGAAGAAACGCTGTGCGCGGGCTTCGTCGCCGGAGGCGAGCGCTTCGTGGCCATAGGCGGTCGCGACGTCTGCACGGACGCCGGCGAGCTGCGTCGACTCGGCCTCTGGGACGCGCTCGATGACCGCTTCGGCCTTGGTGAGCTCGCCCTCGGCGAGCAGCTCTCGTGCCCGAACCCCAACGACGGTCGTGTGCCGCTCGCGCACGAGATTGTCGTCAGGGGCATCTCGAAGGATGACTGCAAAGCGAGCCAGGGCCACCTCGGCGTTGTCGGTGAACGCCAACATGGTCGCGTCGAGTGCCCGGCAGCGTGCGTACAGCGGCTCTGGAAGGATCACGTCGGGGTGGACCTCCTTGCGAGCCATCTCGAGGACGCCCGTGCACGGCTCGTTCTTGATTTGGAGCTCCTGTGCTTGTTCGACGTACTGCCCGATATTTGGCGTCAACAGCGCGCCTTCGAGCCGAGACGTCAGCCGCTCCGCGGTGGCTTCGGGGCTCACGGCCGGCACATCGAGGCCGAGGCGCTCGAGGCGGCTGCGGACGGCTGTCCGCGCGGCATCTCCCGCGCCCGACAAGATGGCGCGTGCGACGCCTCGGACTTCGCGTCTCTCGTCGACGAGCGCATCGACCACCTCTTCCGGGACTGAGCGGGCGACTATCTTGCCGCCGAGTTCGCCGAACGCGGCGTCCCCGAGGGCCGTGCGGAGGCGGTCGAAGATCGGCTGCGAGCGCCAGCCGAACGCGACCGACAAGGCCGCGCCCGCTTCGAGCTTCGCGAGTGCATCGACGAGGACCAAGACCTGTTCGACGGAGAGCTCCGTAACAGCCGCGAGGAGGACAGGGGCAGCCCCGTTTACGACTTGCCGGCGGAGCACGCTCTCGGGCGCGGCGAGTAGCCCCGAGGCGATTCGGGCGCGGGCGACCGCCGGCAGGCCGCCGATCGCTTCGATGAAGAGGCGCGCGTCGGGCAACTCCGGACCGTCGGGGAGCAGGGTCGTGAGCGCCAGTGCGCGCGCGAAGGGATCGGTCCCTCCGAGCCGCGCGATCTCCTCTGCGACGCGTTGGCCTAGAGAGGGCTTGCCATGACTGAGGGCCCCGATTATCGCCGTCGCGGCGTCGTTGGAAGCAAGTCGGCACACGAGCCAGAACGCGGCCGCATCGCCGAGAGGCGGGCTCGACTCGCCACCGGCGGCGAGCTCGAACGTGAGGCTTTGGCGGCTCCGCTCGATCAGCAGAGCAAGATCGTCAAACTCGAGCTTCGGTGGGAGATCGCCACTCGTGGACGGGTGGATCGACCGGAGCAGCACGCCAAGGGGCAGTGACTCGGGCCCACCGTCGAGAGAGAAGTCCGCTGCAGTCAGCCGATCGACGCGATACCCCAGCAGCACGATCCGTCCCGCGTCGACCACCCCCGGCGCGTCACTGCCCGCGAGCCAGGCGCGTGGCACCGTCAGGGTCCAGCCACCCCCGATTGGCGCGCGACCGGAGGCCCGAATCCGAAGCACACGCGGGCCAGGCTGCGGGCGAGTACCAGGCGCTGGGGCGGGACTGGTCAAACGCAAGACGGGCAATGCCGGCGCATCAATGAGCGTGAGCTCGATCGTCCGCGGATCTGCCTTCTCAGCACGCCGCGTGCCGAGGGGGCTGGGAAACTCCCACGCGCGCGGCTCCCATGGAGCCCCCGTGAGCGCTTTGACCGCCTCCAAAGGCGTCGACGTGCCAGAGCCGGGCGCGCCCGCGCTCCCACCAACGACCCATAGGATCTCGGCGTCTGAGACCTCCCGCTCGAACGGCGGGTCGACCGCCAACATGACTTGGCACGTGGCCTCGGGACCTGACGGATCGTCGGCCGCACAACTCAAGACCGCCAGCTCCACCGTCTCCGCAGGGGCAGACAAGAGCGTCTCGACCATCAAGCTCAGCAGCAGTCCCATTCGGTCCTCTCGTCAGGGTCACATCACGGGAGCCGGGGTCGCCCCCGCCTACCGGCCGTCACACGCGGCACGTCGGCACCCTTATCATGAGAGGCCTCGCCACTCTAGGCCTCACCATCCTAGGCGTCGCTCCCCGACTTGGGAAACCACGCCGCGTGACGGCGGGTAACGGGACAAGCGGCCCGGGGTGTGAGCCAGATTTGGGTGACAGCGCCAGATCCAGCCG
This sequence comes from Pseudomonadota bacterium, assembly GCA_947498315.1. GTDB lineage: Bacteria > Myxococcota_A > UBA9042 > SXOO01. Next base: position 13,410 of record CANMLD010000143.1, read on the forward strand.
CTACTGTCCCGGCCCTATGGAGGCCCCCTCTGAGTGGGTCGGACAAAATGGAGATTGAGCGAACACCGCGCAATTTTCGACGCAGCGAGTTGGCGCCGATAGGCGCGTACTCGATCGACGAAGGCGGGCTGCATCGCCCGTCGAGGAGCGAGAGCAACTCGATGCTAGAAAATTGCCGGTGGAC
>CANMLD010000144.1 GCA_947498315.1 Pseudomonadota bacterium
CCAATGGCTCCGACTCCGATCCCCTCATCGTCCGTTACGGCGACGTGAAGGGCGAAGGCAAGGATGCGTCCATCTTCGACGAAGACTCGGACGACAAGGACAGCCGCCCCGGCATGTTCGACGCCGCTATGGCCGGCGCCGGTGGTGACAACGATGAGCCTGCCCCTCCGACCTGGTCCGACGACGGCGGCACGGCCTCTGGCCGGCTCTGGAACATGCTGGGTAAGCAGACGCAGAGCCTCGCCACTGAAGAGTCGGCCAAAGCGGGCTACGACCTCGATGCGAACTCGGGCGAGCAGAAGCGCATGCCCACGATGCGCAAGAACATGCTGGCCAAGCCGAAGCCGCTAGGGAAGGCGGTCACCTTCGACGGGATTGTGGTGCGCGCCGGCCAGGAGCCCGTTACCGGGGGCGTCGTCCCCATCTTGTTCTTTCCGCACGGGCTCACGCAGCGGGCCCTCATCTACTTGAAAGCCGGCGAAGACGACGTCGTGACGGGCTCTATCCTGTCGCTGCAAGGCAACGGCAAGGTCTTTGGCGAGCGGCTCGATCCCTCCGAGTTCGAGGAGAAGGCGGATTGAGCGAGTCGCTGCCCAGCTCGGCCTCGGCCGAATCGACCGCGTTGTCCCCCGGTAAGCGCGTACGCCGCGGCTTCTCGCTGCTCGAGATCCTTGTCGCCACCGCGATCTTGGCGATCGTGTTCTCGTACGTCTCCGGCTCGGTCATCCAGTCCGGCTTCTTTCAAGCGCGTGCGCCGATGTACTCGCAAGCCGCCCTGATGATTCGCGGCGTGGTGCTCGACGTCGAAGCCGAGTACCGCGAAGACGGGTTCCCCGAGAACGACGTCACGAACGAGAACTGCGAGCTCCCCGACGACATCGGTGACGACTTCGAGTGCGAGTACGACGTGGAGAAGCTCGAGCTCGAAGCCGAGGAGCTCGGTCAGATGGCCGCGCTGCTCATGGAGAACCTGATGGCTGGCTCTGGGGACGGGGGCGAGGCCAACATCCTGCAAGCGTTCAGCGTGCTCTCCTTCCTCTTCATCGCGGGCGACTTGCCGGTGAGCCCGCTTTGCCCGGTGACGTCGTCACAGTTCATCGAGATGTGCTCCATACGTCCCGAGGCCATCATTCAGAACATCATGGGGATGGTGAGCTTCTTCCCGACCATCATCGAGCAGGCCGCCCAGAAGACCCGCAAGATCAGAGTCCGTATTCGCCATAAGGGCTTCGATGAGCCGATCCTCGAGATTGAGACCTTCTCGGTCTCGGTGCCCGAAGAGCAAAAGGCGCTGACTGAGGAGGGAGCCGTCTCCGACCCAACGGCCGGGACCGATGGCAAGCCGCTGCCGAATACGCCGAAGGCGCCACCGGTCGATGACGGGGGTGGACCATGAGGCGTATGCCCACCTCTGACGCCCGGCGCGCCCGTCGAGCCTTCACGCTCTTCGAGATGCTCGTCGCCGTGGGGCTTCTCGGGCTCCTCGGTGCGCTGACCTTCGGCGTCATCAACTCCTTCTTTGCGATTCAGCGGGACACCGACGCGCTCGTCGAGGTGAACCATATGGCGCGCGTAACGCTCAACCGCATCACGCGAGATTTGAGCCACGCGTTCTTGTCCCTCAATCAGGGGATCGAAGAGCGCACCAAAGTCGTGTTCATCGGGGAGCGTGATCGCGTCGTGATGGCCTACATGGGGAACATCCCGACCCAGCTCGGGGTGACCGAGACCGACCAAGGCGTGGTCGAGTACCACCTCGGCGACACCAGTGCGGACCGCGAGGGCCGTGACCTCGTGCGTCGCTTCGAACCGGTCATCGACGACACCCCGGAGGCGGGCGGGACCGAGCTTGCTATCGCGAGTGGGGTCCAGTCGCTCAGCTTCGAGTATTGGGATGAAGTCAACTTCGAGTGGGACGACAGCTGGAAGGCCGACGATCCGCTCTCGAACACCGAACCGGGCTACATCTTGCCGCTGCGGGTCAAGGTGCGGCTCGAGCTCGTAGACACGACCGAGACCGAATACATCTTCGAGACTCAGACGCCGGTCTACATCACGAAGCCGCTGCTCTTCGGGCTCCCGCTCTCCGCGACCGCGCAGCAATGGAAGGCCGGGTCGCAGCTCGACAAAGCCACCGAGCAGATGAAGGCGGGGCTGCAGCCCACTGCGATCCCCGGTGCGATCCCTGGTGCGATCCCCGGTGCGTCGCCTACGGGCACCATCCCGGAGGGCGTTCGATGAATGACACCCCCTTGGTCGGCGCCTCGAGCGCAGCAGACGCTGGCCGAAGGACGCCATCCTTCCGCGAGGCGTGCGCGCTCGTCCGCGACGAGCTGCGTGCGGGGCCCAAGGTCCCCGGCTCGCCCCGCGGCGTCGCGTTGCTCATCGTGCTCATGGTCGTCGCCATCCTCACGGCCTTCTCGGCGGAGTATCAGTACAAGTCGTACGTGCGGCTGCACGTGGCCTCGAACATGCGCGACGAAGTGACGGCCTACTACCACGCTCGCTCCGCGATGGAGGTCGCGCGGCTCGTCGTCAAGAGCCAGAACATCGTGACCAACATGCTGAACGCCGTCGCGGCGTTTGCGCCGAACATGAAGAACCAGAACATCGAGCTCTGGACCTTCGCGTGCGAGTTCGCCAACGCGTTCTGCACGGGCAAGCTCACGCTCATGGGCAAGCCTTTCTTCGACTTCACGGGGATGGGCGGCGTCGGCGTCGAGAAGGGCGGCTTTTGCAAATGTCGCGCGCAGCCGGAGGACGGGCGCGTGAACCTCAACGCGGTCGACACGCCGGAGGACAAGCAGACGCTCTTCGCCGAGCTCTACGGTCAGCTCGTCGCCAAGCGAAAAGAAGAGCTCGCCGCCGGTGAGGTTGACCGTGAGATCGCGGAGTTGGCTCTGAACATCATCGACTTCGCCGATGCTGACGAGACCAAGAGCGACTTCGTCTCCGGTGCCGTCGTCGACGCCGCCGGCGGTGAGGGCGCGCTCGGGCAAGGCGCCATCGATCCGAAGAACGCGAAGTTCGACACGCTCGAGGAGATGCGGCTCGTCTCCGGCATCAGTCCACAACAGTATTGTGAGGTCGCGCAGGAGTTCACGCCCTACGCGACCCAGAAGCTGAACATCAACACGGCCTCGCTGCGAACGCTTCGCCGTATCCTATGCTCCAACGCGCAACCGGGCACCGAGTCCGCGTGTTACGGCTACCCCAACGCCGTCGACCTCGGTCTCTACTGCGCCGACATGTGCCGAACGCTGAGGCAGGCGCTCATGAGCCCCGGCTTTGGCAACGTCAATCAGTTCTTGACCCTCTTCGATAAGCTGCCGGCGGATTGGGGCGAGCGGCCCATCTTGAAGAAAGACGTGCTGAACCAGCGCCTTGGGACACAGTCGCGCGTCATCCGCATCGAGACGGTTGGCGGCTCCTACGGTACCTACCGTGGCCTGTCCGCCGTCATCGACACGGCGACCGGCGAATACATCTACTGGCGCGAACATTGAGCGCGAGCCACCTCATCTGGAGTGAGGCACCCTCTTTCCAGCAACTCCTTTCGCATTGCGCGATCGAAGGTTAGGATAGCGGCCCCATGGCCCAGACCATCATAGGCCTCGACATCGGCTCCTACTCCGTGAAGCTCAGCGCGCTCACGACCTCATTTCGGTCGGTGGCGTGGACGGGCTTTCGCGAGGTCGTCGTGCCAAAGGCCGCTCGGGAGAACCCCGAATCGGCAGCCGCCGACGTGCTCGCCGAGCTGGCGAAGGACCCGAAGTACGGCAACGCGTTCGTCGTGACGGCGCTCCCAGGCGATCGGGCGATGACGCGCTTCGTCACCTTCCCCTTCTCCGACCCGAAGCGCATTGACGCCGTCCTCGGCTTCGAACTCCAGAACCGGCTGCCGCTCACGGTAGCCGACATGATCTACACCTTCCAGGTCACGGGCCCGACCCCCGACGGCAAGACTGAGGTCTTCGCGGCGGCCTGCAAGCGCTCCACGCTCTCGACCTACCTGTCCGCGGTCTCGGGATCAGGGCTCGACCCGCGCATCGTCACACTCGACACCGCGAGCTACCTGAACCTCTACGACCAGTTGCAGGCCGCGGTCAGCGCAGAGCGCCCTGCGAACGTCAGTGGCGACAAGGACGCAGGCGACAAGGGCCAGGGCGGTCTAGGCACCGTGGCGTTCATCGACATCGGTCATAAGACCACCAAGGTCTGCATCGTCGAGAACGGCCGGCTTTGCACGGCGCGCTCGATCGGCCGGGGCGGGCTCGCCGTTACCAAAGCCATTCAGCTCGCGCTGGGCGTCGACTTCGAGACGGCCGAGACGAACAAGCACGAACACGGCCAACTCCCCCTGGCCAATCAGGGTTTTGGTGGCCAAGCGGGCCCCCCGCCGACGCCGCTGTCTCGCGCCATCGCGGACGCGATGCAGCCGCTGGTCGTGTCATTGAGGCAGACCATTCAGGCCTTCGTGAGCGAGCGCAAGCGGGACTTGGACCGCATCTACGTCACTGGCGGAGGAGCGCGCCTCGATGGCCTCTACCCGTGGCTCGAAGCCGAGCTGGGCAGACCCGTCGAACGTCTCCCGGTCGAGCGTCTCGAGATCAGCCGGGGCAGTAACGCGCCGCAGGGGGCCGACGTCGCTGCCAAAGGTATTGGGCTCGCGCTCGTGCAGGCGGCCGCGTCACGCCATCGTACGACGCTCGACTTCCGTCGTGCCGAGTTCGCGTACGCAGGTGACTTCGAGTTCGTGAAGGATCGCCTTCGCAGCCTAGTCGCGATGGCGGCCATTCTCGTCATCGTCGGCTCCGCCTGGGCGGTCGTGAAGAACCGCAGCCTCGAGAAGCAACTCGCCGATCAAAAGGCGCAGCTCGAGTCGTTCAGCGCGCGCACGCTGGGCCAGAAGATGAACAGCTTCTCCAAGGCATTGAAGGAGCTTCAGAGCCCGCCCGACGACGGCGCCGAGCTGGACCTCTTTCCGCCCATGACGGCAACGGTCATCCTCGAAAAGATTACCGCCTTCCAGTCGGAGCTCAATCAGAACGCAGTCGCGCCCACGGATGGCGCTTCGCCTCGTCCTACTCAGCCCGGGGGGCCGGCGGATGACCCGCTGCCGCGAACCCGTGCGCGAGTAGGTGGAGGCATTCAGCCGCCGGGACGGCCCGAAGTCCCTCGCCCAGCCGGCATGCCCACGGCGCCGCCTTTTGATCCTACGGCACGCCCTTCGGCCATCCGGTCGCCTCGCACGCTCCCGCAGCCGCCTATTGGTGGGGCTCCGTTCATTCCGCCGGGGGCTACGGCACCGATTCCTGGGGCCGTCCCTCCCATCGGGATGCCGTCCCCCGAGAATCCGTCGCCAGTACCGGGAGCGCCGGGCGATCCCAGTGCTGCGCCGCCGTCTCCTGTCGATGGTGCAGCCGCTAGCGACGGCGCCTCGTCAGCCAGCAAGATCGAGCTGTCGAACGTCGAAGTCGACGTGTTCGGCGACGTGACCATCACGGCCGAGACACATGAGTCGAACGTGAATGGCAAGGAGATCTTCCGCCAGCGCATCGAGTCGGACCCCTGCTTCCGAGAAGTGAAGCGTCGGGACATCGGTGAGGTGGTCTCCACTGGGCGCCATTCAGACTGGGTGCGCTTCGAGGTCACCTTCAAGGTGCGTTGTCCGAAGGCGGGTGAGACTGAAGGCACCGACGAGGGCAAACGCGCAGACGAGAAGGCGGACAAAGCGACCGCTGAAGAAGAAGAACCATGAACGCCGGGCTCTCTGGCGCTCTCGGGCGTATGAACCCGCGTGAGCGGACGCTCGTCGTCACGCTCATCAGCATGGTCTCCATTCTTCTGATCGCTGGCGCTGTCTGGATGGTACGCGGCAAGCTCAAGACCAAAGAGGAGGCGATCTCCAAAAACCGCGAGTCGATGGCCAAGATCCAACGCCTCGCCGGTCCTTACCTCGAGCAACGCGCCCGCACGGCGGCGCTCACCGAGCAGCTCAAGAGTAACCCCGACGCGCTGTCGCCCGACAACCCCGTGGCTACCGCTGCGGTGAAGACGAAGGTGCGCTACCGAAACGCGGGCGATACCGACGAGACCTCGACCATGAACAAGGTCCTTCAGGTCACCGGTGAGCTCAAGCAGCGGCCGCTGATTCAGAAGAAGAGGGGCGTCAAGGGGCCGCAGATCTATCGAGTCGAGAAGGAGTTCCAGATGCGTCGTGGCTACGTCCACGTCGACGATCTCTTCACCTTCCTCGGCGAGGTCGAGGCGCTCGACAACATGGTCTTCATCTCCAAGCTCGACCTCGTCCGCTGGACTCGCGACCCCGACTACATCCAGATCAAGTCCCTGTCGGCGTCGACACTTCGTTACGACGAAGACGAAGAAGCGGAGTAGTCGATGCTAGGCGCGTTCATCCGCTGGTTCCTTTACTCGAGTTGGTTCGTTCTGGCGCTCGTCGGCTCGCTCTATCTCTCCATCCCCAAAGACGAAATTCGACGTTTCGTGCAGCACCACGCGACGGCCAAGCTGAAGACGAAGGTCTCCATCGACAAGCTTCAGCTCCACGGCATCAGCGGGGTCGAGCTTTCGGGCGTACAGATCGTGCTGCCCGTGAAGAAGCCGACGCCGCCGGTAACGCCGACCGTCCCGGGCGCCCCCGGAGCGGAACGTACGCCCGGCGCCGAGGCCGGCGATGACAGCAGCGGCGCGAGCCCGGCTGCCGCTGCTGACGACGCCGCCGCCAAGGCGAAGGCCGCGGTCGAGTTTCCGGGTCTGCTGATCGCGGAGAAGCTGCGAATCGACGTGAACACGCTCGGTCTGCTCGTCGGGCAAAAGCTGAAGGCACGTCTCGAAGCCGAGGTCTCGGGCGGCACCATCTCGGACACGACTCTCACTGCGACCGAAGACGGCTTCTCACTGCACGTCGGCGAGATCGACAACGTGAACCTCGGCCCAATCAAGCCGTTCCGGACGCTGATGAAGATGGACCTCGACATCTTGACTCGGCTGTCCGGCAAGCTCGAGCTGCAATACGGCGGATCTCTCGCAAAGAGCCGCGGCGAGCTCGAACTCACGCTGTCGGACACGGTGTTGCCTTACCTCCCCCTCAAGGATCCGCGTCAGCCGTTTCCGATCGGGGAAGCCTTCGAAGTTCAGCTAGGAACCCTCGAGTTCAAGGCGCTGCTCGACCGGTCCGACAAGCTCCCTGGGGTTCGTGCGCGGGCGGGATCACCGACGACCTTGCTCATAGAGAAGCTCTCGGCACGAGGCGAACACGTCGAGCTCCAGCTCGATTCGGGCCAGAAGCACACCCTCGTCTTCGCCGGGCCAACGACCGGCGACGCCGAGCTCGACATCACCTTCGTGCTTTCATTTACCGACGTCTTCTTCGCCTGGAAGGGCACGGGGCACCGCCCGGACGGCGAGGAGGTCGCGGACGCCTCCCACTCTGGACTAGAGATGGGGCTCCAGCTTGGCCTGAAAGCGGCGCGCACGGTCATTGGCCAAAAGTCTTACTACGGCTTTCACTGCGTCGGCCGCTTGAAAGAGATGAAGTGTCTCCCGAAAGCGCCTAGCCGGCGGTTGACCCCGCTCACCGCCGAGCCGTCGAAGCCGGGCAGCGGCGACTCGAACTCAGGCGGTCAGGGCGACAGCGGTGAGGGCGACAGCGGTGAGGGTGACGAGGTCGGTGCGCGACCGCCTGCTCCGAACCGCCCATCGGGGAACGCGTCTGCTCGAACGACGCCAAAGCCGCGATTCGGCAATCAAAACGACCCGGGTCGCTCCCGGCCTCGCTTGGTTGAACCCACGAGGCCGTCCGCAGAGCGCCTCGATGCGGCCCGCCTACGTGGCGTGAGCGGCAACACGGGTGACACGCTCGGGCCTGGCGTGCAAGGTGGCTTCGTGCCGCCTCCCGAGGGCGAGCCACCGGCCGAGCCGGCGCCCGTCGAGGAGCCGTCCGCAGCCGAAACGATCCCGGAGCCCGTCGAAGGCGCCCCCCCCGTTGAAGAAGCGCCCGTCGATGGGGTCGAGGGCGCTCCAGCTGAGGGCGGCGAAGCCGTCGACGGTGTGGACGGCGCACCACCGGCTGAAGGCGCAGAGGGCGCGTTGCCCGAAGGCGAAGAGCCCGCGCCCGAGTGATCATGGGACTACTCCTCTTGCGGGGAGGGCCCCGCTCGCGCACGCGAGCGACCTACAGCACACACCAGGAGTACTAGACCTCATGCCGAGACCCCGCCGCACGGCCAATGCCGACGCGCCACCGAGGCCGAGTAAGCCCATCCGCCGACGTCGAGTCGACACCACGGAGAACCTCGTCAGAGTCTTCTGTGCGCTCGAGATCGACGACGCTGCCAAGCAGGCGGTCGATGAGGGGATGCGGCCGATCCGAATCAGCCTCGATCGCGCCAACTGGATCTATCCGGGTCGATGGCACGTGACGGTGAAGTTCTTCGGGGACATCCCGGAGTCCGGCCTCTTCGAGCTCGGCAACGTTCTCCAAACCGCCGTTGGCGAGCGCATCCCGGTGCAGCTCCGCGGGGCGGGGGCGTTCCCGGACCTTCGCGAGCCGCAGGTCATCTGGGTCGGCGTGCGCGACTCGGGCGATGCTATGAAGAACCTCTACCGGCGCATCAACGACGTGTGTGTCCCTCTCGGCTACCCGCCAGAAGGACGCAAGTTCCGCCCCCACATCACGGTAGCGCGCTTGCGCCTCTCGAAGGCCTTCCCGGTCGCCCGTGAACTCACCCCCGTCCTCGACAGCCTCTTCTGCGAGACGGAGTTCAGTAAGCTCACGCTCTACCGGAGCGACATGCACGAGGACGGCGCCGTCTACACGGTGCTTCGCACCATGACCCTGGCGCAGCGGGTACGGCGGCCCGAGGCCTGAACGAGAGCCGCGCCTTCATGGCCGACCGTGTGGCGATCGCCGAAGCGGGGACTATGACGATTGTCGCTTGCACCTCCCCCGGTTCTGCGGCATCCCTTCCGCGCGAGCACGAACTTGCGGACGCAGCCCAGTGGCTGCCGCACTCGATGAGAATCGAATAACCTCCGGAGACAACCATGGCTTTCACGCTCCCCGAGCTCCCTTTCGCGCCTGACGCCCTCACTCCCCACATGAGCGCGGAGACGTTCTCGTTCCATCACGGCAAGCACCACCAGGCCTACATCACGAAGCTGAATCAGCTCATCGAAGGCACTGAGTTCGCGGCCATGACGCTCGAGCAGATCATGCATGCGTCGGTCGGCAAGAACGCCCCCGTGTTCAACAACGCCGCTCAACACTGGAACCACAGCTTCTTCTGGAGCTGCCTCGCGCCCGCCGGCAAGCAGCCCAGCCAGAAGGTGCTCGATGCGCTGACCGCCTCTTTTGGCAGCTTCGACAACTTCAAGGCGAAGTTCGCCGAGACCACCATCAACACCTTCGGCTCGGGCTGGGGCTGGCTCGTCAAGAACGCGGACGGCACGCTCGCCTTCGCTAGCACGTCGAACGCCGGGTGCCCGCTCACCGACGGCAAGACGCCGGTGCTCACCTGCGACGTCTGGGAGCACGCCTACTACATCGACCACCGCAATGCGCGCCCTGCGTTCCTGAACGCGTTCTGGAACATCGTGAACTGGGACTTCGTCGAGAAGAACCTCGGCTGATTCAGCCATGTTCATCCGTGCGCTGGCGCTTCGTGTTAGCCCCGTCGCTTGACGCCCCCCGGGGGCTGCGGGGCAGACTGCTGTCGCTTGAGTGAAGCTCTCCTCGACGTCCCCGCTGAAGAAGCTCCCGAGTCGCCCATAGGCGCTCGTCCCACGCTACTTGAGGTGCGCGGACTCCGCAGGGAGTTCGAGCCGGAACGGCGTCAAGGCCCGGGGGCTGAGCCCTTCGTCGCGGTCGACGGCATCGACTTCGGGGTCTTGCAAGGGGAGATCTACGGGCTCCTCGGCCCGAACGGCGCTGGCAAGACCACCACGATTCGCATGATAGCGGGGCTTCTCCAGCCCACGGAGGGGTCGGTGCGCCTCATGGGCCGTGTCGTCACAGACGACCTGCTCGCGGCAAAGCGTCACCTCGGCTACTTAACCGCTGACACTGGGCTGTACAGTCGCCTGACACCGCGCGAGATCCTTCGTTTCTTCGCCGAGTTGCATGGCTTCTCCCGTGCTCGCACCGACGAGCGAATCGAAGCGCTGTCAGCCGATCTCGGGCTCGCTGAGTTCCTCGACAGACGCGCGGAGAAGCTCAGCTCAGGCCAAAAGCAACGCGCTGCCATCGCGAGAGCGCTCGTCCACGATCCCGCCGTGCTCGTGCTCGACGAGCCGACGGCCGCGCTCGACGTGCTCAGCGCGAAGTTCATCTTGGACCTCCTCCGCGTCGAAGCGTCTCGTGGCAAAGCGATCATCTTCTCGACGCACCACATGTCCGAGGCCGAGCTCGTCTGCGACCGAATCGGCATCATCCACCGGGGTCGGATGCGGGCGGAGGGGACCGTCGAGGAGCTCCTCGACGCGACTCAGGAGACGAGCCTCACGCGGGCCTTTCTGCGTCTCGTGGATGCCCCCTGATGCGAATCGCGTCGGCCTATACGCTCTACAAGCGCGAGATGCTCGAGGTCGTGCGCGACCGCCGCACGCTCTTCCTGATGGTGGTCTTCCCGCTCCTGCTCTACCCGGGGCTCTTCCTGGTCGCGAGCCAGATCGCGATGGAGTCGGCGCACGACGTCGAGTCGGAGTTGGCGCTCGTGGCGGTCACGCCAGACGTGCCGCCGCCGCTGATCAGCCGCGTCGGGTTGTCGCAGAAGGTGGCCTACGACGTCGTCGACGGCTTGGAGGAAGGGCTAGCGGCGCTGAAGGCTCGGAATGTCGCCGCCGTTGTCGTCTTGCCGGCGGAGTTCGAGCGACGCGGCGAAGGACTCGAGACCAGCGACGTCGTCATCCACTTCGACGCGACGCGGGAAGTCTCGGAGCGCGTGCAGCGACAGTTGACCGAGGCGCTCGAGGCCATCGACGCCGAGATGTTGAGTGGTCGCCTCGAGTTACGGCGGCTGCCGGCGTCTTTTGCGAACCCAGTCACCATCCGCGCGGAGAACGTAGCGCCTCCGGAGGCGGTCGGCGGCCACCTCTTCGGACGCATCGCGCCGCTCCTCATCATCATGATGATCGCCATGGGGGCCTTTTATCCCGCCATCGAGGTCACCGTCGGTGAGAAGGAGCGAGGGACGCTACAGACCCTCCTCACGGCGCCCATCGCCGCGCTCGAGATCGTCACTGGGAAGTTCCTGGCCGTGTTCACCGTGTCCGCGATTGCGGGCGCGGCCAATGTGGCGTCGATGTCACTGCTCGTCGGTATGGCGGCGTTCATGCCCGGCGACGTCGCTTCGGCCATCTCGCTCCACATCGCCCCGCTGAACGGCCTCTTCATTTTGGTCACGACGGCGCTCGTCGGCCTCCTCTTCTCGGCGGTCATGATGACCATCGCGACCTTCGCGAAGTCGAGCAAGGAAGCGCAAGCGTGGATGACGCCCGTGTATCTCCTCGGGATCCTGCCGACTCTCGTGGTGCAAATGCCCGGGATCACACTCGAAGGGAGCTTTCAGCTCGTCCCGGTGTTGAACCATGCGCTGCTCCTCCGCGAGCTCATCGAAGGCAAGCTCGTCTTCGGCAACGTCTTCGCGGTCGTGGTCTCGAGCCTCATCTACACCGCCGCGTCCCTGATCTTGGCCGCGCGGATCTTCGAACACGAATCCACCGTACTCGGCGACGGTGGTTGGTTCCGCCGCACCGGGGCCCGCCGCGTCTTGCCTGTCCCCTCCGCAGGCGACGCCATGGGCTTTCTCGCCGTCGTCTTTGTCTTCCTCTTCTACGGCGGGAGCGCACTTCAGGCCTGGAACCTTCGCGCCGGCGTTGCCGTCACGCAATGGGGCCTCATCCTCTTGCCGAGCCTGCTCTTCCTCAGGCGCTACGGCGCCGACCTGAGAGCGTCTCTGGGCCTCTATCGTCCACCTTGGCGCTCGATGCTGGCGGCAGTCGCGATCGGCGTCACCGCGTGGTACCCGGTCTTGTGGCTCTCGGCGGCGTCAGCTCCGTCAGCCGACGACCCGAGCCGGCGCATGCTCGAGGAGATGTTCCGCGCGCTCCTCGGGACGGAAGTCTCCCTCGTCGTCGCCCTCTTCGTCGTCGCGGTCAGCCCGGCGGTCTGCGAAGAGGTCCTCTTCCGAGGCGTGCTCTTGCGCTCCTTCCTGCGCCGCTTCCACCCCCGTACGGCCATCCTCCTGACCGCGCTGCTCTTCGGCGTCTTCCACATGTCGCTCGAACGCGTACTGCCGACGGCGGGGCTCGGGGTCGTGCTGGGCGTCCTCGCGTGGCGTAGCGGTTCGCTCCTCCCAGGCGTCGTCTTTCACGCGCTCCACAACGGCCTCAGCGTCCTTTTGGCACGTTACGAAGTCGAGATCCCGGGGATCAGCATCGCGGGCGCGCCGGTCGCTTGGCAGGTGGCGCTGGTGGCGTTTGGACTTGGCCTGGGCATGTGGGCGCTCGTGACCGAGAAGGCGCCGGCTGAAGACGGCGCCTCAGCGGGCGGACAGTCCAGACCCTGATCAAACTCGCGATTGCCGTGCCCACACCGGACTGATAGCGTCCCCGCTGTGGCCGGTCGACTATCGGCCACACGACTATCGGAGGTGCCCATGTCGACCGAGACTCGCGTTCAAGAGCCCGTAGCCGAAGACGGCGCCTGGTCAGGCACGTTGTCCATAGCCGCGCGTGCGGCCTCCGCAGCCGAATACGCCCCCGTGGCCGCACCCATCGCCGGCCCACGTGATCACTTCCTCGACGCCGGCGGCCGCCTCCCTGGAGACGCGCTCCTCGGCAGGCTCTCGGTCATCGTGAGGGATCCAGAGACGCTATACGCCTATTGGTCAGCGGGCCCTGACTGGGACACCGGCATCGTCCACGTCATCTGTACCCTCAGTGACGGCGCCGAGCAGACTCAAGACGTCGCGACCGAGAAGGGCGAAGCGTGGATCACGGTCCCCGCCGGCGCGAGTGGCAGCGTCAGCTTGGAGGTCAGCGGCGGCGCCGCGAGCCGACTCCTCGCGCAGGTCGCGTTCGAAGCACCGCCGGGGAAGGCCAGCGGCCGTTCGGGTGAAGGCGTCTGGCGCATCCAAGGTCGACCGCAGTTCCGTCATGCCGTTGTGGCCGCGAGCGCGGCGTCGCCTGACATCGCCGCGCCGGCGCTCCCCGTCGCAGGTGAAGTCGTGGTTGTCGCCAGCGTCCCCGCACGCCCCGCACCGCCGCCCGAAGGCGCTGGCGACCTCCCGGTCGCTCCTGCCGAACCCGCCGCCGAGCGCCTCTATCACGGGCATCGGTGGGCGGAGGTTTAGCCGTCGGGCCGTCTCGCCCACGCTGTCTCCCCCACGCCACCGAGGCCGCCGCACCTCGCGTTCCACCGACTTGAAGCCGAGCGCCGGGTGGGCGACACTCTGATGGTGACATCGCTCAACGAAAACCGGGAAGTGCTCTGTGCAAGGGTCGCCACGATCCTGAGTCAGCGCCCCGAGG
>CANMLD010000145.1 GCA_947498315.1 Pseudomonadota bacterium
GTAGTCATCGAGCCCATCGAGTCCCGCTCCCTGCCCGAAGCCTGTCGGGCCTGCTGTCTGGACTGCGCCGTTCTGAAGGAAGGCGTTCTTGCCCCCGGTACTCACGTTGGGGGTCGACGTGCCTGTCAAGCTGTCGAAGGGCACCAGCACGAAGGGGCCGTCGCCGACGCACGCCGACGTGGTCCCGCTGGTGCAGGTCATGACGCCGCCCTTGCAGCCGCCGTAATCGCCGAGATCGCAGGCTTGTCCGGCATTGAAAGGCTCGTCGACGCCACCGGCGCAGTTGTTGTCCTTCCCATCGCAGACCTCTGTCACCGGGACTTGTTGGCCAATGCAAGCGCCGAGGACGCCCGCGTTGCATGTGGCGTTGCCAACCTTGCACTCGCCGACCCCCGCAGTGCCGCCGGGGCCGTCATAGCAGGGGAAGGTGTTGCCAGTCAGCGGCGCGTAGACACACCCGCTCACGACGTTGCAGCTATCCGTCGTACATCCGTTGTCGTCATTGCAGGTGAGCGGCGTCCCGACGCAGGCCCCTACTGCATTACAGACGTCTCCCGTAGTGCAGGCGTCGCCATCGATGCAGGCGTCGCTGACTGCTCTCGGGCTCCAGTTGCTGGTGCTCTGAGCCGTGAGGCAAGCTTGGCAGGGGCTGCCGGGTCGAGCTGCCTCATCGGCGTGGCAGGCACCGCCGATGAGGCAGTTGCCGGCGATGACCGTCGCCTGACAGGAACCGGTGACGCACGCGTCGACCGTGCAGGCCTTGTCATCGTTGCAGGCGGCTGACGCGCCGTCGTCGATGGTCGTATTGCAGTTCTGGTCCTGTCCGTCGCAGAGCTCGACCGCACCTGGATTGAAGACCGCCGCTCCGTCGTTGCAATCGCCGCCCACGGTGGCCGTGTAGAAGCCGGATGAGGCACAAAGGCAGCGTGCCGACGGGGTCGTCGCGAGGTTCGTAGCTGCTGCCGAAGTCGCTACGACCGTATTGTACAGGTACATCTCGTCGACCCGTCCAGTGAACCCGCGGCCGACGATGACGGAGGAGGCGGTGGTCAACGTCTGCACTAGAACCGTCGCGGTCGCGTTCGTCGTGTTGACGCGGAAGTTGAGTGTGCCCGTGCTGGCGACCCAACTAAAGGAGAGGACGTTCCATCCATTGAGCGCACTCATCAGTGCCGATGACGACGTGCCCACGACCACTTTCCACTTCGGCGTGGTCGTGTGATCGAGCTCTATCCGGAAGAGCCCGGGCGCATCGACGACCGTTACGACCTTCCCTTCATTTCCTGGGGCAACGAACGCGTAGAACGCTCCCGACAGTCCAGACCCGGGAGCGATGTTCAGCCCGGTGAAGACGAGCTCTGACGCGGCGCCTCCTGTGTTCTCGAACAAGGCCGCGTGGCCCGCTTTGGCGTCGGTCGTCAGGACCATGTTTTTGCGAGTCGGCACGACCTTCGTCAGCGCCTCGGCGAAGTCGACGTCGAAGCCGAAACGCGCGACCACGCCGGGGAACATCCCGTCAGTTCTGCCGTAGGTATCAGCATCGGCGTCACGGTATCGAATGGTGCAATCGACGCTGCCTTCGCCGTCGGTCACACTTGAACAGTCGCGGTCGGCCCCACACATGGGTGCGCGCTGATCTTGAACAGGCACGCCCGAGGCAATCAGGGCAGCGATCTGAGCGTCGGTCAACGCATAATCGTAGATGACGACTTCATCCAAAGCCCCTTGCAGCCAGCTCCCGACACAGCCATTGGCACCGGGCTCGCAACCGAGCATCGGCAACCCCGACGCTGCGGCGATCGTGCCTGCGACGGCTTGAGTGCCCGCCGACACGCCGTTCACGAACACCGTCGCGACGCTGCCGTTCCACACCACGGCGACGTGGCTCCAGTCGCCGTTCGGCACGAGGCCGATCGAGCCCTGGCACCCATAGCAGAAGCTTGTTGCACTGTTCGTGTAGGAGAGCTTCCCGGACGACTCCAGGCGGAGGCCCCAAGACGTGCCCTTTTGCGCCAGCACAGCGGTCTGGGCAGTACTTGGCTTTACCCACATCGCGATCGTCTGTGCCTTCAGGACCTTCCGAAGCCGGGCAAAGTCAGGCAGCAGCACGGATTGCGTGCCGGTAAACTCACGCGCCTTGCCGAACTTACCCGCGATGACCGTCGCGCTCGTCGTCCCGTGAAGGACGCTGCCTGAACGGTCACGAACGTCCGGTCCAGACAGCTCATCGAACGAGAAGAAAGCAGTGGCGCCATCCCGTTGGCAAGCGCTCGATGTCGGAGACTCGCAAACCTTGGTGCCTGTCGTGCATAGGTCGGCATCTGGACCATCGCAAGCGGCGCCGACTCCGTAGCCATCGTCGATGGTCGCGTTGCAGTCGTTGTCGACGCCATCGCATTGGTCGAGTCCGGCTGGCATCACCTGACCGGTGCAGCTACTCGGGCTTCCTGTCGAGCACGAGATAGTGCCCGCTTTGCAGAGCCCGACGTTCTTCGTGGCCAGCGGGCCGTCGTAACACTCGAAGGTCGCGCTGGTGTTCGCCGCGTACACGCAACCCGTCGTGGCGATGCACGAGTCGGTTGTGCAGATGTTCGAGTCGTCGCAAATCACGGTCACATGGCTACAGGTGCCGGCTGAACAGCTGTCCAAGGTACAAGCGTTGCCGTCGCTGCAACTAATCGGAGGGTGACCGCAAGCGCCGCTGAAACAGAGGTCTTGGGTGCACGGATCGCCGTCACTGCAGTCCTTGGGAACGGAGAAGCATCCCGTTGCTGCGTTGCACGCTGGAGTCACGCACGGGTCGCCGAAGGAGCAAGCCGTGGTGCTATACTCGCAGGCGCCAATGGATGTATTGCAGAAGTCGTCGGTACACTTGCTTCCGTCATTGCAATCTTGAACCGTGCCGGTGATGAACCCGCAGCTATCGGTGCGCTGTAAGACCTTGCCCGCGCAGTTGAAGCCATAGTTCGGCGTGCAGACCTCGTAAGTGACTCGAACGCGCACATTGTCGATATAGGCGTTGGCTCCGCTGGTCGGTGCAGTTCGACTGGCAGTGGCCGAGGCGCTTGCGACAGCGTCCCAGGACCATATCTGCGCCGATGTGACGTCGAGCGTCACATCCGACGCTACGGTGGAGCCGGTGAACGACGTGCTGCGACCGTTCGAGGTGAAGCTGACCGAGGCCGAGGCGTTCGACAACGTCACGCGCCAGATGAGCTCTACCTTCGTGATGATGTCGTTGAAGTTCGGATCACACGCATCAAAGCCCGTGCATCGGAGAAGGTTTGACGCACCCGCTGCGGCTTGAACACTAGAGGCGCCTGCCGTCGTCCCGGCGGCGTTGTTCGGGTTGTCCCAACCAACCGTGTCAGGGAAAGAACACGAGTTCACGAACCACACGACGGTGTTGGTGCCCCCTGGGACAGCGCTCCCACAGGCGGCAGCCGCTGATGCCGAGGGACTCGCGAGCAACGCGGCGGCCGTAATGAGAGCGGCGGCGAGTGCAAGACCCGGGCTCCCGCAAAGGTTGCGTGAGCTGCGCGCAGGGATGGTCCGTCTAGGTATTGGACTTCGCAAGGGTTCTCCGCTGTTCTCGCCGTCTGCACGGCTACCCGCCGCATTAGGTGCAACCGATGTACCAGCGCACTCGTCCATCACTAGCTTCCGCATCCGATGCACCTTCATCAAGGCCGTCGGGGCCGTCATGGTGGCCTCGGTGGCTCGCGCGTTGACTTTCGTCGTCCTGCATGTGTGATTCGAGAGACGCGAAGCGGTTTGCGGCCGCCCGCACCCGATGGTGTTACTGCGCAAACAATGCGCAGTCAGATCACGAGCTAGCAATTCGGCCGTCGTCTCAGGCGTATCCACGTTGGACCACGATGGGGGCCCGTCGTTCAAAGAATCGCCCAATGGAACGCTCAGCAGCAGGCGAGAGCTTGGTGAAGCGAACTCCGAATCCCGGTCCGTTGGTGTCACGGCGCAGCCAGGACACCACACCCGTCGCGGCAAGCTCGCCTTCGCCCTCGAGGTGTATTCTCAGTTCGACCCCCCTCCCTTCTTGGAGGAGGTCGCGAGTCGAGACGAACAACCCGCCGGCGCTGAGGTTCTCGGACTCTGCCACGGTGAAGTTGTGCTCTGACCCGACATGCACCGCGAGCCGTACCTCGATGCGCCGATGTTGCCGGCGATTGGTATCGGCAACAGCGCCACCTCGCGTTTCACCCCCATTGCCGGCATCGAGCACCAGTCGCCGGAACGCCTCAGTGATCGCTTGTTCGCGTGCAAGGAGCGCTTCTTCAGCGCCCGTGTCTCGGGCGAGCGCTTTGGCGATGAGGGCCTCCTGACGTCTCAGGAGCGCGTCGCGACGAACGATCAAGCGGCGTCGCTCTTCATGCAAGCTCTCGCGTTCGCGTTCGAGTTCTGTAAACTCGGCTTCATGAGATGACTCGAGAGCGGCCTCCCAGTGTGGTCGACCTAACTCCCCGAGCTCTATCTGCAGTCTGGACGCGCGTGCCCGGAGGCTCGCTTCGCGCTCACGGACCGTATCCCGGAGCTCCGTGAGGATGAAGCGCCGACGCTCCAAGGCGTGCGACTGTTCGGCGAGGTTCGCTTCGCGTTCCGTGAGCGCCCTGTCTCGCTCGTGAAGTTCGTCGGTCATGGCTGACCTTTTGGTTCATCATCCACTGTCGAGGTGCCGACCCGCCGGGCGATCACCTCGGGGTGCGCTTGAAACTCTTCCGGGATCTCACTAAGGAGCTGCTGCGCATCCAAACAGAGCCCCTGGGTGGCGAAGAAGTCGAACTCGTCGAGGGTGGCGCGGACGTCGGCCGGGATCTCCGGAAAGACCTGCTTGTCTGCCGCGGGCGGCTGAGGTGGGTCTGGATTCACTGGTTCGGCCGGTCTCGGTGGGTCGGTCACCGGTGACTTTGCCCCGAAGTCGAACTCGTAAAACGCACTCTCGTCCGGCGCGGTGGTGGTCGGTGCCAGCGCGGCAGCGTTGTCTGGCTCCAAGCTGCGCAGCTCGGCAGCGACTGCCAGGAACCTCGGGTTCACGCGTTGTCCCGTCTCGACCGCCGCGTTCGTACGCCAGACGTCAACCCCATGCGCACTGTCGACGGGACCCATGATGGTATCCGAGTGTAGCTCGTCGTCGTGAAGCGGATGGGCCTGAAAGGGCACCGAAAGGTCAAGAGGCAGTCGGAGGATGGGCGAGTCCACCCGCGCAGGCGGCCTCGGCGCGCCGTCCACGCTGGGGTCCGAAATTGGCGCTGAGGCACGGGGACCGGTGCCGCGTGCGACGGTGGTGCGGACGTCGGATGAGGAGCGCCGGTTCGACGGGTCGGCTCGGCTCAAATCGTACTCCTCGAAGCCAATCTCTTCGAACTCGGGAGTGGGCTCGTCCGGGGCGTCGGTGATCGAAGTCGGTACGGGTCCGGCGCCGGGTACCGGTGTTGGCTCGACCAACGGCGGGGGCGAATAATAACCACTGGAGGGAGACGGTGGCGTCGATCGCGGCGACGGGTGTGGCGAGGGCGCCGTGCTGACGCCTTGCTCAATGCTGGCGGTGAGGTTTCCGACTAGAAGGCTCAGGTCGTCGAGCTCAGTCGGCGGCGGGGCGTCGCCGGGCTGCGCCTTGGGAGTACTTTCGAACTCCAAGTGCTGCGGAGGTGGATTGGACGGCTCACGCGGCGCGCTCGCCTCTGGGATCGGCTCGTCGGCCTCGTCGAACGACAGCTCTTGAAAGCCGGTGTCGGCGACGGGGTCGATTGGGCGGCCCGAGAGCGCGCGCCGTGCCCACTCGTCACCTGGGTCGAGCTGCACGATGCGCTCGAGGACCGCGTTTCGATCATTCATCAGGCCGTTGCGGTCGTGGAGGCGGGCGAGCTCTTTCAGGACCGTCAGCATCTTCGGCTGCTGTCCAAGGAGCTCGAACGCACGTACCAACATCTCGAGCACGTCGGCATCGGCTGAGTTGTTTCGGTAGCAGAGCTGTAAGCGGGGCAGGGCGAACTGCGCGTTCTGCGCCTCGAGGTAAAGCTCGGCGAGACGCCGGCTGGTGTCGATGTCGTCCATGCAGCTGTAAGTCAGCCGTTCGGCGACCCGGATGTAATCTTCAGTGAGTCCTGCCTTGTCGAGCTGGGCTGCAGCCTTCCGGAGCTCCGCGTTCGCGTCGTCGTGTGCTCCTTCGGCAGCGAAGTCTTCTGCGAGCCGCACTCTGGCCCGCACGTTGTCTGGGTCGAGTTCGAGCAGCTCCCGTATCACTCGGAGCCGGTCTAGAGGGCGACCGCGAGCCGATAGAACCCCAATAGTCTCTTGGTATTGCGAGATCGCGTCGTTGGTGAGAGCGATAGCACGGTAGGTTCGCGAGAGTGAGAGATGGACCGAATGCAGTCCGGGGTCGAGGCGCAACATGTGCCGATAGACGGCGATGGCTCGATAGCCCTGGCCGGAAGTCGCGTATGCGGAGCCCACCTCGAGGAACTCGATCATCGCTTTTGCGATCTCGCCCGACCGTCGGTACAGCTCGCCGAGGCGAAGACGGTCGGCCAGTGTGGCGCTGCCCTGATCGACTAACCCTTCGAGTTGAACCGCTGCCTTCCGGAACTGCTGCTTGGCTTCGAGCTTTTGTGCATGCTCGAGCGTCTTTTGTCGGTCGAGTACCATTGCGTGCCTACCTGACGGTGTTGGGGTCGCCCTGAACCCGTTCTGGACTCAGCCGAGCCGGTCGAGTAGCCCGGTTAGGCCGAGGTCATAGCTTAGCGCGCCAAAGCCCATCACGCGACCCAGTGCGACGTCCGACAGGAAGGAATGATGTCGAAAGGGCTCTCTCGCGTACACGTTGGTCAAATGCACCTCCAC
This sequence comes from Pseudomonadota bacterium, assembly GCA_947498315.1. Lineage (GTDB taxonomy): Bacteria > Myxococcota_A > UBA9042 > SXOO01. Next base: position 6,859 of record CANMLD010000145.1, read on the forward strand.
GAAGGGCTTCCCAGTCGCGAGGAGCGCATCGCGGATAGCAACGGACGTGTGTGTATAGGCAGCAGGGTTGATGACGAAGCCGTCTACGTGGGGGCCCGCCTGCTGAATCCACGTGACCAACTCACCTTCGCCGTTGAGTTGGATGCACTCGACGTCGACCTCCCGAGCGGCCCCCATCGCTCTTAAGCGCTCGTCGATCTCGGTCAGCGTCACGCGACCATACTTCTCTGGCTCGCGAGACCCCAGCAGGTTCAGGTTCGGACCGTGGACGATTGCCACCCGACGGCGCGTCGAATCAGCGACGGGTGTGGCGGCGCTGGAAGCGCTGCTCATCACTGCTGGTTCGGGAAGAGCTGGAAGCGCGAGCTGTCACAGTACGCACTCGACTTCTCGAGGCCGTAGAGACAACGCAGGTGGGAGAGACGGTCGTACTCCTTCCCGGGCACCAGAGGCGGCATTGACTTGCAAAGCGGGTGAGCCCTGAGGGCCAGCTGCTGGCCTGGGAACGTGGGGTCATCGGCGCATGCTTGGAGCCGAGAGTCGATGGCGGGATCGACATTGTTGTAGAGTTGGAGGCAAAGCTCCTGCTCTTCGCAGTTATCGGATCCGAAGTAGCACCGATCCTCTTCCTGGGTGTTGCAGAACTCCGCGCCGCCTTCCCGGGCAAGGAGGTAACTCGTGGAGTCCCACCCCGGAGAGACGAGGCAGCCCATGCAGATGCGCAGCGTGAAGAACAACTCGTTGGAGAGGACCTCATTGCCGCCGATGGTAACGGACTCAATTTGAACTTTGACGATGATGTCGACGCTGCGTCCGGGAGCCGGGACGTTCTCGAGGACTGGGGTCTCGCCCTCCTCGATCTCGAGGCACGCCTTCACCGTCGGGTCGCGGATGTCTTGATCGGCAAGGAAGAAGGGGTCGGCACGGAGCGCATTGACCGCAGCCGGGGGGAGCAGGTCGACGATGGCTACCCCGGCCTCATTGGGCTGCACCACGATGCTCGAGTAGCTGAAGAAGTCAGACGGCAGCGATGCAGTGACGCCGCTGGCGGAGTAGTTCATGCGCGCGCCGATGATTTGGACGCTGTTCGCATCGAGCTGGCCTGCCTCTTCTGTCAGCCCGCTCACGGAAACGGATTCCGGAAGCCCGTTCAGAACCTCGAGGCCAGCAATGTAGCCATCTTTGTTTAGGACGAGGTCGACGACTCCGTAGGCAGAGCGAAGACCGCCTGCGCCAAACGCACACCCCCCCGTGGGTTTGAGGGCGCTTATGATCTGTAGCCCGAGAGGCTCACGTTCGGGGCATCCCGCGAGCGTAACCGTCATTAACAACAAGGCGATCCTTTTCACGCTACCCCTCGCTTGTTCCGTCGGCCGCTCGGGCCCTTGCCCTTCGCGCCATGAACTTCGGTTCTTGAAATCGGCTGTCATGGCGAGCCGGTTGATCGGGCCGCCATCGCCAGATCCTGAATAGTATTCAATGGAACGTGGCTGATATCCACTTCTCCGATCCGCCGTGCGAATACGAAGGCCAGATCGGACCCAGCGCGCTTTTTGTCGGCGAGCAGATGCTGAAGCACCCGGTCGCTCAATCGGTGCTGCCAATCGGTTGGGAGGCCGATGGCCGTCAGTGCGGCGTGGAGCGTATCGTAGGTGCCGGCATCGGTCTCGCCGAGTCGCTCCCCGAGCCACGTCGCTACGAGCATCCCAAGCGCCACGGCGTGGCCGTGGGACAGTTCGAAATGGGAGGCGCTCTCGAAGGCATGGCCGAACGTGTGGCCGAAGTTCAGGACCTTACGACGTCCCTTCTCACGTGGGTCCGACTCGACGATGTCGCGTTTGACGGCGACGGACGCTCGAACCCAACGAGCGAGCGCCAGTGGAACGCGAGCAGCGATGGCGTGCGGATTGCGGGTCAGGGCGGAGGTCAGGGCCGGGTCCGCAATGACGCCGTGCTTCAGCAGCTCCGCGAACCCTGCCAGGTAGACCGCCTCCGGGAGGGTGTCTAGAGTCGACATTGACGCGAGAACCGAGACGGGTGGGTGAAAGGCACCAATCAGGTTCTTCTCGGCGTCCAGGTTCACGCCCGTCTTTCCACCGACGCTGCTGTCGACCTGGGCCAGCAGCGTGGTCGGCACTTGGACCACAGGCAGGCCGCGAAGGTAGGTCGCGGCGACGAAGCCCGCGACGTCACCGACGACGCCACCGCCGAGCGCTACGATGCAGCCGCCACGGTCGACTTCAGCACCACGAAGGCCACGCATCAGCCCTTCGACCGTCGACAGTGACTTCGCTGCTTCACCAGCGGGGAAGGAGTGCAGACTGCGCTTCAACGACAGCCCGCTGAGGGCCTCCGTCAACCGGGAGGCGTAGAGCGGTGCCACGTTCTCGTCAGAGATTATGGCAGCGTGTCGTACGTTCAGTCGGCTCACGAGGTCTCGAATGGCGTCGAGTCCGTTCGTCACAATACGGACTGGGTATTCGTAGCCGTCGAATCGACACGCGAGGTCCCGCGGAGTCAGGAGACCTGCCGCGAGAGTGTCCGCGACGTTCCCCGGTTCGAGGCCGTCGGTCGTGACTCGGCTCGTTGCGGCGGTGTGATAGCCATACTGTCGCTCGGCAAGCAGGTCAGCTAGCGTCGACGAGGAAGACGCTGATCGCAACAGCGGTCGGTCGGTCTTGCCGGCGAGGCGGCCTGCAGCAGTCTCGACGCTGACTTCGAGCCATATGACCTCCGCATCCTTGACGAGGTGACGGTTCGCTTCTGCGAGTAGTGACCCGCCACCGAGCGCCACCACGGCCAGTGGGCCGCGAGCGACGCGAGCTAGGGCGTCATGCTCCCGAGCACGAAAACCGGCCTCGCCTTCGGTTTGGAAGATGGCCGACACCGATAGACCCGCGTTCGCTTCGATGAGCGCATCGAGGTCTTGGAAGGGCAGGCCAAGCCGGTCAGCGAGCAACGGCCCGATGGACGACTTACCAGCGCCAGAGAGGCCTGTAAGGAAGATGGGGAACACGGGCCGGCCGTCTCCCTTCTGTCGCTTTAGTCCACTCGGACGCGAGCGGCAGCCCGGTTGATGATGCGAGGGGTGATGAAGAGGATGAGCTCGGTACGCTTGTCGACGACCGTCCGGTTCTTGAACAGCCAGCCGAGGAACGGGATGTCCGCGAGCACCGGCACTTTCTTGAAGTCCTGCGATGCGTTACGCGTGTAGATACCGCCAATGACGGCGGTGTCTCCGTCGCGAACGAGCAGCTGCGTGGTCGCTTCCTTTCTCTCGATCGTCGGGTTGCCGTTGGCGCCTGTCTGCGAGAAGTTCGGCTCGTTCTTCGTAATGTTCACCGCGAGATTGACGTTGCCGTCTTGCGTGACCTGCGGTGTGACCTGCAAGGCGAGCTCTGCGTTGAAGAACTGGGTGTTGACGCCAAGTGAGCTGACGACCGAGATGGGGATTGAGATGCCCTGCCGGATCGTGGCCTGAGTGTTGTCGAGCGTCGCGATTCGCGGTGAGCTGATGATCTTGAGCTGTCCACGCTCTTCCGCTGCCGTGAGCCGCAGGTTCAAGTTGCCTGCGCCCGTGAGCGAGCCGAGGGTAAGCGCGATACCGCCACCGGACCCGGCGCCGACGGCGGCGGGCAAGTTGACCGCGAACTTCGGCTGATCCTGAAGGAGTCCGGTGGTCGGCGACGTCTGGTCGTCGGCAGCACCAGAGAAGCCGACGATGGCAGGGAACACTAGCCCCGTCTCGTTACCGAACGCTGGGGACGCCGTGTAGTTACCACCCCACTGAATACCGATGTCCTCAGTGAAGTTCGATGACGCTTCCACGATGCGGGCTTCGATGAGGACCTGCGGCGTCTGCGTATCGAGGCGGCGCACGATGTCTTCGCCGGCAAGGACATGCTCTTCGACATCTTTGATGATGAGCGTGTTGGTTCGAGTGTCGACCGTGACCGTGCCCTTTTCGGAGAGCACGCCTTTCACCTGAGCCGAGATCTGCTCAGCGTCGGCATAGTTGACCGAGACGAGCTTCACGACGAGCTGCCGGAGCTCGTTCATCTTCTTGCGCTTCTCGACCTCCGCTTCGAACTCCGAGCGAATGGCCTCAGCGAGCGCAACGCGGTAGACGCCGTCTTCTTCGACGTAGTCGAGGCCCTGCGACTTGAGCACCATGTCGAGTGCAAGGTCCCAAGGCACATCTTTCAGATGGACCGTGACGGTGCCCTGAACGGCCTGACCCGTGACGATGTTCACGCCACCTTCCCGCGCGAGGAAGGTCAGGACCTGCTGAATGTCGGCGTCCTTGATGGACAGGTTGATCTTCTGTCCCTTGTACTTACGGCCCGTCGAGCGCTTGCGGCTGTAGGCTTGTGGGGAGAGCGGTACAGTCCCGCCGCCGCCACCCGGGAGCGTGACGCCACCGACGGGGGGGGCACTGCCGAAGGGCTCGGAGCGTTCGCCACCAACAGCGCTTGGCCGGAACTGAACTCCGCTGCGGCCATCGTCGTCTGCCGAGGCGTAGGCGCGGTCGCCCATATGCACTCGCTGACCGTTGTAGAACTCCCAAACGAGTGCGTTGCCGCGACGCGTGACTTGGTTCTTGACCGCCTCGTTCAGCTCCACGACGACGCGCACCTTGGAGTCGTCGTCGGGGTCCGTGAACGAGCTGACGGTTGCGATGGGACCGTAGAAGTCACGCGTGTCGAGGCGACGCTCGAGCAGCTTCGGGATGCGCGCCTTGTCGACGACCAGGACCATCTTCTGGTCGGTCTTCTCCACTACTTCGTAGCCCGCTTTGCCATCGAGCTCGATCTCGACCCGACTGACGTTGTTCTTCTCGTGAAACGCGACGTTGGTGATTCGAGTGAGAGCCGTCTCTGCCTGAGCGGCGCCTTTGTCGGCCGTACGGTCTTTCTCGAGCGAGGAGATACGCTCCTGCGCCTTCTGCAGGTCGGCCCGCGCCTTCTCTGACTCGGCCACGACCCGCGCGAGCTCCTCGGCCGCACCAGCATGGCTGCGCGCTGTGGCAAGCTGCGACGTAAGAGCAGCGATTTCGGTTTCCTTGGCCTCCAGTGTCGCAGCGAGGCGGTCGTCGTTGCCGGTGCGCCCCGAACGCTTGGCTTCCGCCAGCTCCTTCTCGAGCGATCTCTTATCGGCTTCGAGGCGCGCGACTTCGGCGCTGGCTTCTTTGCGGATGGCTTCTCGCTCTGATCGCTCAGCCTTGAGCTCCTGACTTGCTCGCGCCAGGTCGCTCTTTGCGGCCTCTAGCTCGGCTGACAGCGCTGAGGTGTTACCCCCGCGCGCCACCGCCGACTTCAGTTGCTTCTCCACCGACGCGACTCGCTCGTCGGCGGCTTCCGCATCCGCCTGCAGGCGTGAGATGCGCTCCTTGGCGGCCCGAAGGTCGGCCTTCGCCTCCGCTGCATCCTTCGTGGCGTTGTCGGCCTGCCGCTGCGCCGCCGCCTTTGCCTGTATGGCGGCTGTGGCATCTTCCTTGGCCTCGTCTCGAGACGCTTCAGCATCTGCGACGGCGCGCTGCGCTCGCGTTAACGAGGTTGCCAGGCGTTCCCGCTCGGCGCGCGCCTGAGCGAGCTCCGTCGTGATGGAGCCTGTCGAGCCCCCGGCCGACCGTGCCGTCGCCAGCTCACGCTCTACCGCGGCCACGCGCTGCTCCGCGGCCGTCTTGTCCACCTCTAGCCGCGCCACCTGCTTCTTCGTCTCATCGAGATCCGCGCGCGCCGTGTCGGCGTCGCGAGCAGAGTCACTGGCGGCCCTCTTCAGGCTGGCCACCGACTTCTCGAGCCGCTCCTGCTCTCGGCGGGCTTCATCGAGCTCCCGCGAGAGCGACGACGTCCCATTGCCGGCCTTCCGGGCCGCCGTTACGTCGGCTTCGAGTCGTGCCACTCGCGCCACGGCCTCTTCCCGCTCCGTCTCCAGCGTCTCAATCTTGGCGTTCGCGGCGGCCAGCGCTTCGTCCGCCTTGGCCCGCGCCGTGTCGGCGTCGCGAGCAGAGTCACTGGCGGCCTTCTTCAGGTCGGCCTTCGCCACCGCTGCGTCCTTCGTGGCGTTGTCGGCCTGCCGCTGCGCCGCCGCCGCTGCCTTTATGGCGGCTGCGGCATCTTCTTTGGCCTCGTCTCGAGACGCTTCAGCATCTGCGACGGCGCGCTGCACCCGCGTTAACGAGGTTGCCAGGCGTTCCCGCTCGGCGCGCGCCTGGGCGAGCTCCGTCGTGATGGAGCCTGTCGAGCTCCCGGCCGACTGTGCCGTCGCCAGCTCACGCTCTACCGCAGCCACGCGCTGCTCCGCGGCCGTCTTGTCCACCTTCAGCCGCGCCACCTGCTTCTTCGTCTCATCGAGATTCGCGCGCGCCGTGTCGGCGTCGCGAGCAGAGTCACTGGCGGCCCTCTTCAGGCTGGCCACCGACTTCTCGAGCCGCTCCTGCTCTCGGCGGGCTTCATCGAGCTCCCGCGAGAGCGACGACGTTCCATTGCCGGCCTTCCGGGCCGCCGTTACGTCGGCTTCGAGCCGTGCCACTCGCGCCACGGCCTCTTCCCGCTCCGTCCCCAGCGTCTCAATCTTGGCGTTCGCGGCGGCCAGCGCTTCGTCCGCCTTGGCCCGCGCCGTGTCGGCGTCGCGAGCAGAGTCACTGGCGGCCTTCTTCAGGTCGGCCTTCGCCACCGCTGCGTCCTTC
>CANMLD010000146.1 GCA_947498315.1 Pseudomonadota bacterium
CCGGGCGGGATCCTCATCGCGGAGATCGCGGCCCTCCTAGGCGACTCCGTAGCCGAGCCTGCGGCCCCACTGAGGGCGTCGCCCCCGCCAGGGCCGGTACGCGCCGCCACTGAGCTCTACCGGTTGCCTAACGCCACTGCGCTTCCGGACGCCACTGCGCTTCCGGACGCCACTGCGATTCCGGACGCCACTGCGATTCCGGACGCCACTGCGATTCCGGACACCACTGCGATTCCGGACGCCACTACGATTCCGGACGCCACTGCGATTCCGGACGCCACTGCGATTCCGGACGCCACTGCGATTCCGGATGCCACTGCGATTCCGGACGCCGTTGCGATTCCCGACGCCGTTGCGATTCCGGACGCCGTTGCGATTCCCGACGCCGTTGCGATTCCGGACGCCACTGCGATTCCCGACGCCGACGCGGAGCCCACCAGTGACCCGGACGCGGACCAATGGGCCGCCTTCGACCGAGACGCGGCATCGATCGCGACTCCGCACGCCGCGTCGACCAGCGAGCCCCCAGCTACCGACGACATCGTCCCTGAGAGGGCGCCCGCAGCGGCGCAAGTAGCGCCCCCCGAACCCGTGACGCCCCCCGAACCCGACACGCAGGCCATCCCCACCCTAGAGCTCGCCCCTACGCCAGCGCCATTGCCCGCGCCTATCCCACTGCCTGCAGCGTCCACGCCGTCGCGCCAGGTCGCCGTGCCGCCGGCGGCTCCGGTCGCCGCACCTTACGCTCGGGCGGACGCACCGACCGCGCCCGCCGCCGTGCAAGTCTCCACCGGCTCAGTACCGTGGGACTACGAGCTCACGGCGCTCGTCTTCGCCACGTCGGCGACGACCATCGGTGACCACTGGGATCCAGGCGCCGCCGGGAGCCCCTTCCGTGCCGCGGAAGCCGAGCTCCAGTCGAAGGCGTTTGCGCTCGGTTGCCACGGCGTCGCGTTCACGCGTTTCGAGCAGCGCATCACGACGGGCAGCGGGCTCGTCTCGGCTCGCCCCGTCGTCGAGGTCTTCGCGTACGGGACGGCAGTGCGCCGTCTTCGCTGATTCTAAGCCCTGCGCATCGGCAGACCGCCGCAGACATGCCGCACCGAACTCACTCTTCGATTGCCGCCGCTACGACGGGGCGGTAGAAGCGCGGTCATGACTCTCCCAGAAGTGCTCCTCGACCCCGATCGGAAGAACAACGTCGTCGACGACTGCGTCAAGCTCGTCGACAGCGAAGTCGCCAAGAAGTCCGGCTTCGTCGGCGGGGCCATCAAGCTCGGCTACAAGACCGTCCGCGGCCTCGACGGCGGCAAGATGGTCCCGAAGTTGGTCTCCGACCTCCTGCCGGAGTTCGCCGCCGCGTTCGAACCCTTCCACGCGGAGTTCCGCGCGGCCACGGCCCCAGCCACCTTCGTCGCGTTCGCGTCTAGCCGCGCGCCGACGCTGGCCGAGGCGCTCCTCGCGATCACCGACGGCAAGGCCAAACACGCGAAGAACGCCGTACTGAAGAAGGTCTACGAGACCCTGCGTCCGTCTGCCAAGCGCCACATCGAAGAGGCGATGCCGGGCACCTGCGGCGTCATCGACAAGTACGCGCCGCGCGTGGGCGCGTAGGTGCTCACGTCGGCAAGGTCGCTGGCAAGGCCCTCACTGGTTCGCGAACGGACCGCACGAAGGCTGCGCGGCTGATCTCGCCACCCGAACACGCGTCCGTGAGGTCCGGGCCGAGGTGGCTGTAGAGCACCTGCGCCAGCGTTCGGTGGGACGATGAGCCCGACTCCGCCGCAGCGCGTCGAACCCGGTCTGCTTCACGGTCGAGCCAGTCCGCAGCATCACCCAGCAGCGACACGCCGTCGTCTTTCACCCGACCATGCGTCGGGAGCACCACCAGTGGCATCATCGCCGCACCCGGAAGCAATCGGCGCAGTGAGGCCGCCATGTCGTCCGCCGCCGACTCGTACCAGGCCTCGAGCGGCTTCGAGGTGTAGAGGTCGCCCGTGAGCGCGTACCTGACGCCAGCGACCGTGGCAACGAGCGCGATGTGGTGGGGCGTGTGACCTGGCGTAAGGACGGCGTCGAGGACTGCATCGCCGGTGTCGAACTCCGTACCCGATTCGTAGGGGATGAGGTCCTCCGTCGGTTCGGGGTGTCCCCAGAAGAAGGCACGGTAATCCGGGACACGCGACGTACTGGCGATGATGCCAACGTGCTGGCGTGGTGCGTACACCGGCACATCGCCGAAGTGACGCTTCAGTAGCGGGACGTTGCCGACGTGATCCTCGTGCTGGTGGGTGAGCACGATACGGCGCGGCGGGTCGGTCGCGAGCGCAGCGACCAAGTCGGGGCCGATCGGGGTGCCCCCCGTGTCGATGAGCGTGTCGCCGACGCGGTAGACCGACATCTGCGCCACCCCCATCGCCGTGGCGCGGAGAAAGGAGAGCCTTTGGAAGGGCCCGTGGCTGGACCGTTCGACGCGGCAGCCGCTCACGGCGTGGCCGGCGCGCCCCCAGACGGCGGCTGTGGAAAGGGGCTCTGGTCGACTTGCCAGCCGTCGCTGGAGCGTTTGAGCGGCAGGCGAGACACCCCTTCGTCAGCACGGTAGACGATGACCACGCTGCCATCGGGCAGGGTCTCCTCCCGGACCCGCTGAACTCGCGTCACGAAGGCGCGGACGTAGCCCGGACCGAGGCGGCGTCGGATCATGGCGACCGCCCAGTCGAAGAACTGGCGCTCGTCCATCGGATCGATGACGTCCGCCGTGACCCCGAAGGTGCCTTCGTAGTGAGTGCGAACGTCGGCTTGTTCGCTTCGTAGCCCGACCATGAGCTCGCGCTTCACTCGGGAGGCGTCGGCGCGGGCCGCAGGAGATGAGAGCGCCCAGAGCAGTTCAGCGTCGCCCGCGGCGTAGGCCTCGAAGTACGCGTCGAAGGTCCCGCTCGGGGTCATGGTGGTCCCGCAGCCGGCGGCACTCAGCACCACGACGATAGCGACGGCTCGGACCAGCCTCGTCACGACGTACCAGCCGGCCTTTCGGGCCGGCGCTTGTGGTAGGTGCGCGCGAGGATACGGTCGAGAAGCGCTGGTGCCGCGCTGTCGAGGACGTTGAGCAGCTTTCCGAAGCCCGAGGTGATGACTTCACGCGGCTGACTCTCGATGGCTCTCACGATCTGAGCGGCGACCTTGTCGGCGGAGACAGCGCCCACTCGGGGGCGCTCAGCGACGAGTAGGGAGCCGCCGCGCACTTCATTGGCTCGGAAGTCGGTCTCAGTCGAGCCGGGGCAGATCACGCTGACCGCGATCCCGTAGGGCGCTTCTTCAATGCGGAGCCCGTCCGAGATCGCCTGGAGCGCGAACTTGGTCGCGGCATAACCGGCGGTCTGCGGTACGGACACTTTTCCGAGGATGGACGAAATATTTACGATATGCCCACGGCGCTGAGTCCGCATCGTCGGGATGACGGCCTGAGTCGCGTGCAGCGCGCCGAGCACGTTGACGTCGAACACACGCCCGAGCGCCTTCGGGTCGAGATCGGCCACGATGCCCGTGAGACCAACGCCTGCGTTGTTCACGAGGACGTCGATACGCCCGAACTCGGCGAGCGACCTATCGACGAACGCCCGCACCGCGGCGGCATCGGTGACGTCCCCTGTATGGCGAAGCGCATCAGGACCACCGACCTCCCCTAACCGGGCGGCGTCCCGGGCGAAGAGCCCGAGCCGCGCGCCACGAGCGGCGAGCTGGTGGGCCAGGGCTTTGCCGATGCCGCGGCTAGCACCTGTGATGAGGACGATCAGGCCGGTGAGGGAGCGTCTCAGAGCCGGGGCCCCGCCGTGCGGACGGCCTCGCTGCAGCCGGCTTCGAAGCGCTTGAAGTTGTCTGCGAAGAGGTGCGCGAGCCGACGCGCCATGTCGTCGTAAGCAGCGCCGTCAGACCAGGTTGAGCGCGGGTTCAGGATCTCCGATGGGACGCCGGGACAGGACGTCGGGATCGCGAGCTCGAAGACGGGATGAACGGTCGTGGGCTGCTGCGCGAGCTCGCCGGAGTGGATGGCGTCGATGATGGCGCGGGTGATGGACAGCTTCATGCGCTTGCCCGTGCCGTACTTTCCGCCGCTCCAGCCCGTGTTGACGAGCCAACAATCGGCCGACTGCTCGCTCATCTTCGCCGCGAGGATCTCCGCGTACTTCGCGGGGTGCCAGACCATGAAGGGTCCCCCGAAGCAGGGCGAGAAGGTCTCCTTCGGCTCGGTCACGCCCATCTCGGTGCCGGCGACCTTGGCGGTATAACCGCTGATGAAGTGATACGACGCCTGCGCGGGGGTGAGCCTCGAGACCGGCGGCAGAACGCCGAAGGCGTCGCACGTGAGCATGATCACGTTCTTCGGTTGCCCACCGACGCAGGGGATCTTGGCGTTCGGGATCGCCTCGATTGGATAGCTGGCGCGCGTGTTCTCAGTGATAGAGATGTTCGTGTAGTCCGGGGTGCGCGTGCCGTCCACCATGACCACGTTCTCGAGCACGGAACCGAAACGGATGGCGCGGAAGATGTCGGGCTCCGCCTCTTCCGTCAGGTTTACGGCCTTGGCGTAGCAGCCGCCTTCGATGTTGAAGACGCCGTGGTCGGACCAGCAGTGCTCATCGTCACCGATCAGGAGACGCTTCGGGTCCGCCGAGAGCGTCGTCTTGCCGGTACCGGACAGCCCGAACAAGATCGAGGCACCGCTGCCGTCGAGCGCGTCCGTCGCCGAACAGTGCATCGACATGACGCCTTGCTTCGGCATGAGGTAGTTCATGATGGTAAAGACGCCCTTCTTCATCTCCCCGGCGTACTCAGTGCCCAGGATGACCATCTGACGAAGCTCGAAGTCGAGCGCGACCGAGGCGTCGGAGGTGACGCCCGCGACGTCCTTGCTCGCGGGGCACTGGCCGGCGTTGATGATGGTGTAGTCCGGCTCGCCGAAGGTCGCTAGCTCGGCGGCGGTCGGCCGAATGAGCATGTTGTTCATGAACAGCGCGTGGTAGGCGCGGGCGCAGATGATCCGCACCTTGATCCGGTACTTCGGATCCCACCCCGCGTAGGCGTCGACGCAGTAGAGCGTGTCGCGCGTGTTCAAGTAATCGATGGCCATCTGACGGTTCGTGACGAACGAGTCGCGGGTCAGCTTGATGTTGACGGCGCCCCACCAGATGTCCGCGCTCGAGCCGGGCTCATCGACGATACGCTTGTCGTTCGGGGAACGGCCGGTCTTCTTTCCCGAGTAGGCGACGAGCGAACCCGTGCTGGTGAGGACGGAGCCCGCTTCACGCGAGAGCGCCTCCTCGACGAGGACCGGCGCCGTCGCGTTACGGAGGATACGTTTGACCGTGATGCCCGAGTTCTGCAGATCGAACGACGACATGAGGAGGCCTCCAACGGCAACCCCGCTCCGCGTTCCCAACGGGCCCGTCGCGTAGCGGGTCTACCTCCGGGGCTCGCCCCCGGGCGACATGAAGAACAACGCGAGGCCTCCTGCATACCAGCGAACGGAGACCCGACCGCGAGGACGCCGTGGTGGCGGCCTTTCCTCTGGTCCGAGGCGTCGACAGGGGCGAGTCGCGTGCCCTGACGGGGCGCAGTAAAGCCGATGGATCGACGACGAGCAAGCCCGAAAGTCGCCCCCAATGCCTTCCCGACGTCGCCTCCGAGACGCGGACCTGCTGGCGGGACGCGGCTGCGCGATAGTCATGGCTCGCCTGCGTGGTTCTGAGACCTCACGGGTAAGTCGGCACGTCTCGCGCTTCAGAATGTCCTTGGTTCCTCGCTGCCCCTGTGCTACATCGCCGCGGCCTTTCGTGCCGCTGATTCGAGGCCCTTCCGGGTCAGAGACTAGCGAACGCAGGGACCGTCTGGGCGACCAGACGAGCACACACACGCTTCGCGATGATCCGGGGACGCTGTCCCCAATCCGTGCCCCGAAGGTCGGGGTGTCCTGAAGCGTGGCGGACCGTGGGACGGAGGGCCGATGCCCCAACTCCCACCAGAACGGAGAGAGACCATGGCTGAAATTTCGATGCGCGACCTCCTCGAGGCTGGCGTCCACTTCGGACACCAGACCGCCCGCTGGAACCCGAAGATGGAGAAGTACATCTACGGCGCCCGCGACGGCGTGCACATTATCAACCTCGGCAAGACCATCCGCCTGTTTCGGGAGGCGCTCGACTTCGCCGCTCGTATCGCGCGCGACGGTGGCCAGATCTTGTTCATCGGGACCAAGCGTCAGGCTCAGGACGTCATCGCCGAAGAGGCCAGTCGCGTCCGCATGCCGTACATCACGAACCGCTGGCTCGGCGGCATGCTCACGAACTTCAAGACGATCAAGCAGAGCCTCGACCGGCTCACCGAGATCGAGAAGTCGCTGGGCGAAGGCAGCGTCGACAAGCTCACGAAGAAGGAAGTCATCGTCTTCGAACGCGAGCGCGACAAGCTGATGAAGAACCTCGGCGGCATCCGCGAGATGGCCCAGTTGCCGTCGGCGGTGTTCATCGTCGATCCGGCGCGCGAGCGCATCGCGGTCATGGAGGCGTCGCGCCTCGGTCTCCCGATCATCGCGATCTGCGACACCAACTGCAACCCGGACCCGATCACCTACCCGATCCCGGGCAACGACGACGCCATCCGCGCGATCCGCCTCTTCACGAGCGCAATCGCCGATGCCGTCTCGGATAAACGCGCTCACGCCGTGGCCCCGATGGTCGCTGAGATGACCGAGTCGTTCGCCGAAGGCGGCGCTGCCCCTGCCGCGGACGGCCCGGTCGTTCAGGTTCGCCGCCACAAGAAGGTCGAGGCCGAAGAGGTCCCGGCCGCCGAGGCCTGATAGGCCCTTGGCAGTCGCCATCCCCCGAGCTTGCCTCGGGGCGATGGTCCTCGCCTCCCCGAACGGGGTGAGGCGAACAAACACACGGCGTCTGCCGCCTCGGAGCGTCAGAGCCCAACATCTCCAATCCCACACGCCCTAAATGGAAAACAGCCATGGCCGACATCTCCGCCTCGCTCGTAATGAAGCTTCGCCAAGACACTGGCGCCGGTATCGTCGACTGCAAAGCCGCGCTCGTAGAGACCGACGGCGACTACCAGAAGGCGCTCGACTACCTCGAGATCAAGAAGAAGGCGAAGGCGGCCAAGAAGGCCGACCGAATCGCCGCCGAGGGTCTCGTGCATGCGTACATCCACCAAGGTGGCCGCATCGGCGTGCTCTGCGAAGTGAACATCGAGACCGACTTCGCCGCCAAGTCCCCAGGTTTCGTCGAGTTCGTCAAGGACATCTGCCTCCACATCGCCGCCACAGGCCCGCAGTACGTGAGCATGGATGAGGTGCCGGAGACCCTGAAGGCGCAGCGCCGCGAGGTGTTCCGTCAGCAGACGATCGAAGAGGGCAAGCCGGAGAAGATGCTCGAGAAGATCACCGAAGGTAAGCTCGAGAAGTGGCTCAAGGAGATCGTGCTCCTCGACCAGAGCTTCGTGAAGAACCCGGAGCTCACCGTGCGCGCGCACCTCGAGCGCACGACAGGTGAGATCGGCGAGAAGATCTCGATTCGCCGGTTCTCCCGCTTCGAGCTCGGCGAAGGCATGGAGAAGCGCAAGGACAACTTCGCAGAAGAAGTCGCGGCACAGGTCGGCGGCACGCGCTGAACCACGTCGACCCTGGGGTCGGCACCCCGCCGGCCCTCGTCCAGAGCCGGCGGCGCAGTGCCGCCGGTCTTGGACCCCTCAGATCCGACCGGAGAGGCACCCTTGGCTACGCCCTTCAAGCGAATCCTGCTGAAACTCTCCGGTGAGGCGCTGAGCGGGCCAGACCCGTACGGCATCCACGTCCCCACTCTTCAGAGTATTGCCCGGCAAATCGCCGAGGTACACGAGTCTGGAATCGAGCTCGGCATCGTGCTCGGCGGCGGCAACATCTTTCGCGGGATCGCCGGATCGGCGCAGGGGATGGACCGCGCCCAGGCCGACTACATGGGCATGATCGCGACCGTGATGAACGCGCTCGCCTTCCAGGAGGCGCTCGAACGCGCCGGGGTCGCGACGCGAGTCCAGACCGCGATCAAGATGGAGCAGATCGCCGAGGTCTACATTCGGCGCCGCGCCATCCGCCACCTCGAGAAGGGCCGGGTCGTGATCTTTGGGGGCGGCACGGGCAACCCGTACTTCACGACCGACACGACGGCGGCCCTTCGGGCTGCCGAGATCGGCGCCCAGGTCATCCTGAAAGCCACCAAGGTCGACGGCATCTACGACAAGGATCCGGTCAAGCACAAGGACGCCGTTCGCTACGACCGTCTCACGTACATGAACGTGCTCGAACGCGGGCTGAACGTGATGGACTCGACGGCGGTGACGCTGTGCATGGACAACCACCTCCCCATCATCGTGTTCGACATGAATCGAGAGGGGAACATCCGGCGCGTGACGGCGGGCGAACAGGTCGGTACCATCGTCTCGAACGACTGAGCCATTTGTCGCCTCTAGCCTGCAGCGGACATTCACGCTTCTCGCCTGCAGCGAACATCCACGAAACGTTCCCGGCAGGTCTTCGTGACGTCCGGCGTGAGGGCACCCATGACGGTCTCGTTCCCAACGCGATTTGGTCGCCATCTCCTCCTCGGTGCCGTCACGCCCGTGGTGGCGGCGGGCTGCGCGCAGACTACGCGCGAGAAGAAGTCCATGACCGACGTGGTCGACCCGAGTGACACGAACGCGACCGATGACACCGACGGCGTCATCGGCGCGGAAGCGACCGATGACGCCGATAGCGTGGACGCCACCGACGTGACCGATGGCGTGGACGCCACCGAAGCGACCGACTCAGAGGCTGACTCCGATGGCACCGACGCCGTGGACGACACTGACGCCGTGGACGCCACTGACGCCGTGGACGGCACCGAGAACGTGGACGGTAACGAGGATAGTACCGACGTGACGGACAGCACCGACTTTTCTAGCATCGAGTTGCTCTCGCTCAAAGGCGGGCGATGCAGCCCGCCTTCGTCACTCGAGTACGCGCCTATCGGCGCCAACTCGCTGCGTCGAAAATTGCGCGGCGATCGCTCAATCTCCATTTTGTCCTACCCACTCAATTCGAGCTGGGCCATCTTCAACGCGAAGTGTGCCTCCTGTCACACCACTGGCACGAGCGGGACGCTCCAGATCGGGGCCGGCGTCATCGCGGCGGCATACGCGAGCTCGCAGCAGGGAGCCTACAGCCTGATGGGCACCAAGGCGGCGGCGGCGCTTGTCCGCATCCAGAACGGCACGATGCCGCAGGGCAAAGGCTGCACCGACAACCCCGCGCTCGACGAGATGAAGCCGGCCTGCCTCACGGCTGCCGAGCAGGCCACCATCAAGGTTTGGCTCGACGGCGGCCAGGCCGGGCCGACGCCATGAGCCGTCGCCGCCTCCTCGATACGACCATCCCGGGCACCTTCCGCTCGTCCGTAAGCGACTTCCACGTCGAGGAGCTGCCCCTCTACGCCCCCTCCGGCACGGGAGACCACCTCTACGTGACCATCCGTAAGCGCGGCTTCAACACCCGAGAGTTGGTGCGACGGCTCATGGACGCTTATGGCGCGCAGGAGACCGACGTCGGGTACGCGGGCCTGAAGGACCGTTACGCCACCACGACGCAAACGTTCTCGATCCTCGCGAAGTCAGAGGAGCCGCTGAAGTCGCTGGAAGGACCGGACATCGAGATCGTCTCGGTGACTCGCCACGGCAACAAGCTCCGGGTGGGCCACCTCGAAGGCAACCGTTTCGCGGCCCGCATACAAGGCGGTGCCAGCGGGCTCGCTGCCGCCACCGACGGGCTCGCCCTACTAGCTCGTCGAGGCTTGCCAAACTACTTCGGCGATCAACGCTTCGGGAAGTTCGGAGATAACGCGGCGCTCGGTCGAGAGGTCCTGAAGAAGGGTCCTCGGGCTGCAGGCGGCACCTGGAAGGCGAAGCTGGTCATCTCGGCGCTCCAGTCCGAGATCTTCAACGCCGTGCTCGACCGGCGCATGGCCGGGCTCGATGGCACCGGGGCTAACAGCCTGGTCGATGTCGCGCTCCTCGGCGACGTCCTTCAGAAGATCGGCAGCCACGGCAACTTCGTCTGCACGGCGCCCGACGTCGACGGTCCTCGCGTGAGCTCGTTCGAGATCTCGCCGACCGGCCCGCTCCCGGGACCGAAGATGAGAGGCCCTGCGCCCAACTCGCTCCCTGCCCAGTGGGAAGCCGAGGCGCTGAAGGAAGCGGGGCTCGAGCTTCGCGACTTCGACCGTACTCGCTTCGCCGAGGGTGCCCGGCGAGCGCTGCGAGTACCGGTCCTAAGCCCATCGGCGGACGTCGAGGGGGACGACTTGTGGCTGCGCTTCTCACTCGTGTCGGGATCCTACGCGACCGTCCTCATCGATGAGCTGCTCGGGCCTAGAGACGACACCGGCTCGAACGACACCGCCTCGAACGACACCGCCTCGAACGACACCGCCTCGTCTGGAGCCGCATCTGAGGAGTGAGCCAATGGCCGAAGTCCCTCTGAAGGCGCTCGTGAGCCATCTCGACGCGCTGCTCGAATCCCCACGCTACGCCGACTACGGTCCAAACGGCCTTCAGGTCGAAGGACGCAGCACGATTCGCCGCGTCGTGGTCGGCGTGACCGCCTGCCTCGAGCTGATCGAGAAGGCCGCCAAGCTCGGCGCAGACGCCATCATCGTCCATCACGGCATCCTTTGGGGCGGCACGCCGACCCTCACCGGCAGCTTCGGTCGCAGGGTCCGTACCCTCATGCGCCATGACATGAGCCTCATCGCGTACCACCTGCCCCTCGACGCCCACCTCGAGCTCGGTAACGGCGCGAGCCTGGCCCGTCGCCTCGGGGTCAAGGATCTCCTGCCCTTCGGGATTCATAAAGGCATGGCAGTCGGGGTGCGCGGCGTCATCAGCCCCGACGCGAGCGGTTCTCCAGTCACGGCGGCGTCTTTCGCAGCGCGGATCACCTCGACCCTGGGCGTACTCCCCCTCGTCTATCCGTACGGCCCGGCGGAGCTACGCACCATCGGGATCGTAACGGGTGGCGCCGACCGCGACATCGAACAGGCGGTAGCCGCAGGACTCGACGCCTTCCTAACCGGAGAGGTCTCCGAACCGACGCTGCATACGGCGCGTGAGGATGGCATCCACTTTTTTTCGGCCGGTCACCACGCGACGGAACGTTACGGCGTGCAGTCGCTCGCCACCCACCTCGAGGCCACCTTCGGCATCCAATGCCACTGGGTCGACGTGCCGAACCCGGCATGAGTTTGTTCTGTGTACGCTGCCTCGAGCGCGCACCACGAGTCTCCTGTCATCCGAATGCTTGACCGACCTCGGGTCATCGGTATACCAGCGGGCCATCGATGACCGCTTCTGACGCCAGGACTCGAATCGCCGCACTCGTTCTCGGGGTCATCCTCGGGTCCGAGGTCGCGTCGTCGTCACGAATCGAGTCGGTAACCCCAGCAGCCGGCGGTGAGACACTCGACTCGGCGATCCGGCGCAACGTCGCGGCCATCCTGAACGAGAGACGCGGCATCCGTGTCCTCGATCCCGACGCCGACGTCCGCTGGCTTACCGCCCCTCAGAGCGAGATGGGCGCGCTCGACATGGCCACCCACCATGTGTTCGCGGTCCTCGGCACCGTCGGCCGAGAGTCCTGTGACCGTGACCTCTACCGACTCGAAGCGCGCGTCAACCCCTATGGCGTCGTCTTCGACGACGGCTGGATCGTGAACCTCAGCCACACGGCCGACGCTGACGAAGGCCACCTCGTGACACGTGGTCTCGAGGTGGCCACGACGGTCTCGTGGGGCGGACGCGTCCTGGCGGTGGAGATCCGCGATCTCGCAGGGGAAGATCGCGAGCGCACCGGCGCCGCGACGTGGAGCCTGCTCCGCAGGGTCGGCGAGTCGATCACCAATCTCGAACAGACTGGCAGCGCGGCCGGCCTCGAGCTCCAGCGATTCACGGTCGAAGCCGAGTCTCCACCCAGGGCGGTCCACCTGACCTTCGACCCGGCTGGCCGCCTCCACATCGATGCGCTGGGCGAGGGGACCCCGACCTCGCTCGCGGTCATCGACCTCGAGAGCCACACCACGGAAGGCACGCTCGCGCTGGCTTACGCCCCTCCCGAAGAGAAGATGCAGTACGACTTCCTCAACTGGCTCGCTGACCGCGGTCGTGGCTTTGCGGACCAAGGGCTCACTCCGGAGTGGACGGGCGCCGGCGTCGAGCTGATGAAGGAGGTCTACTTCAAGGCCGAGGAGGTGAAGGCCAAGGTCGAAGAGGTGGTCTCCGCGCCCGAGCCGAGCGAGGTGCCCGCCGAAGCCGTCGAGGTTGTGAAGCAGGCCGCCGAGAAGGCCCGGCTCGAGACCGAGACGACGGGCCGCACTTGGCCCCCGCCGCCCATCGAGCCGATGATCGGCGAGCGCCTCAAGGGCGAAGGCCTATGGGAGGTGATCCCCGACACGGAGGTCACCTGGACGCCCGGCGCACCACCGCCCTTCTTCAAGACCTTCGTGAGGCCAGACGTCGAGTTCCCATCGAAGAAGGTGTGGATCTCCGTGTGGGACTCCGAACTCCTCAGCCTGAAGATGCGCGCAGGCACCACCAACCCAGTCCCAACCACCGGGAACCGCGGCGACGGGCGTATCCCACGAAACCCGGAGTCACTACGTCGCGTCGTCGGCGGGTTCAACGGCGGCTTTCAGACGGCTCACGTCTGGTATGGGATGATGGTCGACAACAAGGTGCTGCTGCCGCCCCGAGAGTACGGCGCGACCGTTGGCTCTTGGGAAGACGGCCGCACCGCCTTCGCGACGTGGCCGCCCGATGCCCCCATCCCAGACGGCCTCACCCACTTCCGGCAAAACTTGCCTCCACTCGTCGAAGACGGCGTCTTCAACCCGTACGGACGGAACACCTGGGGTTGGCACAAGAACGTGGCCGGCGCAGTGGAAGGCAAGACAATCCGATCTGCCCTCTGCTACAGCCGGCTAAACCACGTCATGTTCTTCTATGCCGAGTTCTGTGACGAACACACCCTCACGAACACACTGCTCGCGGCCGGCTGCACGTTCGCAATCCACCTCGATATGAACCGTGGCCATACCGGCTTCGAGATGTACCGCGTCCTGGCCGAAGGGGAGTCTGGCGCCGCTGGCGCTACGACCACCGTCGAGGGAGTGCGCTTCGAGGGGCACAACCTGCACCCGACCAATCAGCACATGAAGGCGCCGACCCGATACCTCGGTGTCGACTACCGGGACTTCTTCTACTTGGAGAGACGACCGACGCTGACGGAGGTCGTCCTCGGTGAGGGGCTCACTTGGAGCGGTGAGGGGCTGCCTGCGAGCGCCGACTTCCCGCCCCGCTTTGCCAGGGCCGTGTCGGCCTCTGGAGACGCCGAATACTGGGCCGTGGACCCGCGGGCCGTTGCGTTCGCGAGCACAGAAGCCGAGAAGGACGTCGCACACGCGG
>CANMLD010000147.1 GCA_947498315.1 Pseudomonadota bacterium
CCTTGGAAGAGCGCTACGATGCCTTGCAACGCCGCACCAAACTCCTGGAGGTACTCAGGATCACACTGAAAATTCTCGATGCAGCCTTTGAGGAGCTTCGGGATCAGGTCGCTCAGGTCGCCGACGAGCGGGATGTCGCCGGGGAGCGACTCTTCGAGGATCCCACCAAGCTGCTCGCAACCCGTGGCCAAGATGGGGCTCAAGGAGTCGAAGAGGCCGGGGCAAAAGCCGCTGACGAGACCAAGCAGAGGCTGCTCCTCGCCACATTCGGCGACTTTGTCGCAGATGGCGGGGAACGCCTCCAAGCAGCCCTTGATGGCTGGATCCGCGTCCTCTACCCATTCGGGGACCCACCCCGTGTCTTCGGGTGGTCCGACGTCGGGAGCGTTTGAAGCGGTGTCGACTGGCGAACCTACGTCGGGTGCCGGGTCCGTACCGCCCGCGTCCTCGACCATAACGCCATCATCGCCGTCGCTTCCTGCGCCCGGTGTCGGACCGAGATCGGTGGTTTCAGGGTCGGTCTCTCCGCTGGCGTCATCGTCGAGCCCGGGCTCGGTCACACCGAGTCGCACGGGAGCGACTGCGTACTCCTCGCCGGCGCACGAAGCGACGAGGAGGACTGAGCCAATCAGCCAGGTGGCAGTGAGACTGGACGCTGTGACGGCGCGAAGGGGCATAGGGTGACGGTACACGAGCCCTCGCGCCGCCGCCACGGGCATTTGGGGTTGGGTCCATTACGTCCATCGAAGGGGAGCGCTCCAGAGTAGGTCGTCAGCAACTACTTGCGACTCCAGGGAACAGGCCTTAAGGTCGCGGACCGTGCGCTCACATCGCCCACTTCTGCCGCTGCTCCTGGGGCTGGCCACTCTGCTGGCGCCACTGGCCGCGCTGACGCCCCTGTCGGCGTGGGCCGATCGACCGAAAGAGCGTGGTGGGCTCGAAACGCGTCGGCGCACCGCCGACCGAGAGACCGATGATGAGCGAGTGGGCCGCCCCAAGACCAGTGCTCGGTCTGGCCGCCCCAAGGCGAGTGGGGGAGGCGGCGCACGAAAGCCCCACGAGAAGCAGGCGTCGAGTAAACCAGAGGACAAGAGAGATCGCGCGAGTCCAGAAGGGAAAGCATCGACGTCGTCGAACCGGGCGGGGTCGCCATCAACGCGTCGTGCTGGGTCAGACGAACGCAGGGGTAGCTCCAAGAAGGACGACGGACCTCGGGCGAGCAGTCGGAACGAGAGCACCTCGCGTCGCGGTTCCGACGGCGGCGGCGACCGGTACATCTACGGCACCGTTCGGAAGGGCGACTCTTTCGAGTCCTTTGCAAAACGCAATGGGGCCCGCGCCGCCGACGTTCGCAAGCTGAACAAGCTCTTCCGAGCCCGTCGCCCGGAGCCCGGAGCCCGGCTCAAGATCGCTGAGAAGAGCTTCGTTGTCGCGGCACCGATAGAGCGCCGAGGGCGCCCTGCGAGCACCGACGGCGACTACGTGGTCTACAAGGTCAAGAAAGGGGATTCGCTCCGAGCCATCGCGGACCGCTTCGACGTCCGCGCCTCTGACCTCGTGAAGCTGAATCGGCTGGGACGTCGCGCCAAACCGAAGCCCGGCACGGTCCTCAAGATAAAGCGGCGCCCGGATCAGGTCTTGGTAGGCGGTGTCACCCTCCCTGCCGATGATCGGCTTTACTTGCGCACACGGCCCGATGCGTCCTGGGGGACGCCGGGAACCGTTCGGCTCATTCGTCAAGTCTATGGCGACTTCATGTCGCTACACCCTTACTCCGTGAAGGGCGTGGTCGCCGACATCAGCCGCTCGGGTGGCGGCTACTTCCCCCCTCACAAGTCGCACCGACGGGGCGTCGACATCGACGTCGGATACTTCAAGATCGGCAACGAAGCACTGCGGTATCTGGAGGTGGTCACGCCGGAAACCATCGACATCCACAAGACCTGGGATCTCATCCGGCTCTTCGTCAATACCGGTCGAGTCACCGCCATCTTCATGGACCACAAGCTTCAGGGGGCGCTCCACGCGCACTTGACCCGTCTCGGCTACGACAAGGACCTGCTCGAGGTGCTCTTGCAGTACCCTCTCCCGATTGGTGAGGGTGGCGGGATCATCCGGCACAGCCCGGGCCACCACCATCACCTTCATGTTCGTTTCAACTGCGTCGACCCGTTGGACCCCTGCGCCGCCGACGCGGTCGCTCTCATCCCGGCGCCATCAGGTGGGACGGTCGCGGGCCGAGTCGCTCCTGGCGACGGCACCTCCATCGCGTCCAAGCTGCGAACTCGCGCCCGGCTACACGTCGTCGAAGGTGACGAAGACGAGGACTCGATCGCGCCCTCGGGTGTCGTCGAAGACTATGACCCCGACGGCGGGAGCGCCTATAGTCCGCAAGGCGAGACGTGGGAAGACGCTGAGGGCGAGCAGCAATACAGGGGCACCCTCGACGGTGCGAGCGATTCGGTCTGGGTCGACCCCGAGACGGACCGCCCGGCTGGGATGGACGAATCGGCGCCCAGCCAGGGGCGAATCGCTCCACGGCGTGAGATCATCTTGTGCCCTCGAAGCGATGAGCCGCCTTCGGCGATGTCGCGCTTTGGGTGTGAAGAAGGCCCCTAAGTAATCGCACCCCTGTAGTTAACCCCCCTGTAGTTCACCCATCTTGTAGTTCCCCCGCCCCCCGTAGTTCCCCCCCTGTAGTTCACCCCCCCTGTAGTTCAAACCCTTGCAGTTCAAGCCCTTGCAGTTCGAGCCCTTGCACTTCGAAGCGAGCGGCGTAAAAGACTCGGCCCACCCACGAGAGCCTGCTCGCTGGCGTGCCCGACCTTGAAGGAAGACCGATGAACGAAGTCAGCAGCGCGTCTCCGGCCGATCTGTACACCCGTATCGAGCGCCTCGCCCTGGCCACTTTCGCCGCGTGTGCCCGCCACGGCATCCTGCCTGTCGCCGCCGTGCCAACGTCCCTCACCATAGAGAAACCGAAGCGGAAAGAGCACGGGGACTTCGCGATGACGACCTGTCTATCGCTGGCGCGCGAGCTAAAGATGAGCCCGCGAGATCTCGCGACTGGCTTCCTGCTCCATCTCGATGACGCAGAGGGCATCCTCGAAGCGGCCGAGATCGCTGGACCGGGCTTCATCAACTTCCGCATCCGTGAGGCGGTGTGGCGCGACGTCATCGCTGACGTACCTCGGCTCGGGACCACCTATGGCCGTTCAGACATCGGCGCAGGGAAGAGAGTCCTCGTCGAGTTCGTCAGCGCGAACCCGACGGGGCCGCTTCACGTCGGCCATGGCCGCGGTGCGGTCATCGGGGACGCCGTCGCCTCACTGCTGCAAGCGGTCGGCTACACGGTCGAGCGCGAGTACTACATCAACGACGTCGGCAACCAGATGAACATCCTGGGTCGCAGCCTCTTCGTGCGTTACCAGCAAGCTTGCGGCCTCGACGTCCCCTTCCCGGAGAACCACTACCAGGGGGACTACGTCCTCCCCATCGCGCAGGCCTTCAAGGCCAAACACGGCGATGCATACGTGCTGACGGATTACGAGACGAACCGTCGCTTCTTCATCGACTTCATCAAGGACGACATCCTCGTCGGCATCAAAAAGGACCTCGGCAGGCTCGGGGTGAAGTTCGATCGGTGGTTCAGCGAGAAGTCGCTTCACGACCAGGGACGCCTCCTCGGCGTCGTCGAGCGCTTGAAGGGTGCTGGCGTGATCAAGGTCGACGAGGAGGGTCGTCACGTCTTCTTGTCGACGACGCTCGGTGACGACGAAGACCGCATCGTCATCCGCGAGAACGGCGTCCCGACCTACTTCGCTGCCGACATCGCCTATCACGAAGAGAAGTTCGAGCGCGGCTATGACCACTGCATCAACGTGTGGGGCGCCGACCACCACGGCTACATCCCTCGCGTCAAAGCGGCGGTCTCGGCGCTCGGTGTGGACCCCGAGCGCCTGGAGATCCTGCTCTATCAGTTCGTGAGCCTCGTCGAGAACGGGCAGCAGGTCCGCATGTCAACACGCACTGGTCAATTCGAGACGCTCGAGTCACTGCTCGAAGATGTCGGCGAGGACGTGACCCGCTGCACCTTCCTCATGCGCAAGTCAGATTCACAGTTCGAGTTCGACCTCGGCCTCGCACGCACTCAGAGCGAAGACCACCCCGTCTTCTACGTGCAGTTCGGTCACGCCCGCATCTGCCAGATCATCGAAAAGGCAGGCCGAGAGGGCTACACGGTGCCGAGAGTGGACCAGACTAACCTGATGGCGCTCACGCTCCCGGAGGAGATGGAGCTGATCAAGAAGTCTCTCGACTACCCCGAGGTGCTGCGGGCAGCCGCCGCCGTACGCGGACCGCACCACATCATCTTCTATCTGCAGGAGCTGATCTCGCAGTTCCACACCTATTACTCGAAGTACGCGCACTCCGAGAAGGTGGTCAGCAGTGACGCGAAGAAGACGAGCGCACGCCTCTTTCTTTGCGACGCCGTGCGGATCGTCGTATCCAATGCACTCGAAGTACTCGGTGTGTCTGCACCGCAGCGCATGTAAGCGCGACGGCGGAAGGCCTGTCGCGGGTTCGAAGAGGCGACGATGCGAGAAGCAGAACGAATTCGCGAGAAAGTGGTCTTTCACCTCGACGGGCGACAGATCGCCGGTCTGACCCTAGGCTGCCTTGTAGCCTTCGGGATTGTCTTTGGTGCCGGGTACTCAGTCGGACGTGAGCTGGCCCCAACCGCACCCGTGCCGTCGGCGACGGTCATCGCCGCCGTCGAGAAGCCAGCCCCGAGTAAGGTCGCGGCTGACGGGAGCGCCAAAGAGGACGTGACTGCCGCCGCTCGGACAGTCACCCTCCCGCCGAAATACACGTTCGATCGCACGCTCAAGACGGAGACTCCCCCGGTTCAGATCGACGATCAGACCCTTCGTATCGCTCAGAAGGAGCGGGATCGACTCGCTGCTGAGGAACGCGCTGCTGCCGACCGTGCCATGACTGCTTTCGAGGAGAAGCGCTTCGGAGCGACCTCCGAAGTGAAGTACCGGCTCCCACCCGCGGACAACACGCTGACGGGCACGCCCCGGGCCGCCGGCCCCAGAGCCCCGGCTGCCCCTCGCGACATACCTGCGACGATCGCCGAGCACGGACCAGATACCGGCGTGGTTGAGCCTGTTGATGACGACGAGGCCGCTGCGCCCGCCGACGTGGCCGACGAACCCGCAGGGGCGAGCGCGAACGCGAAGTCCGGTAAGGACTGGACCATTCAGATAAAGGCGTTCCGCGCCCGTGGCGAGGCACGCGAGTTCATGCAGATCCTGACCGCGAACGGCCACAAGCCCTACTTGATGACCGCCGACGTCGAAGGCAAGGGTCGCTTCTATCGGGTACGGCTGGGCCAGTTCAAGACGATGGAGGCCGCCGACAAGAAGCGTCGGGCCTTCGAACGCGCGGAAGGTTTCGAGACGATCGTGACGCCCTTCTGAGTATCATCGGGCCTCGCTGTCATCTCTGGCCTCGCAGTGATGTCCCCATCGGCCACCATCCCCCTCTCACGAGCCCCGAGGCGACCATGCTGACCCTCGTCCCGGACGCGATAGAGCACTACGCTCAAGCGCACTCAACAGCAGCGTGGGTGGGGCTCCTCGAACGTCTTCGCGCCGAGACGGTGGCGAAGACCACCATGCCGCAGATGCAGGTCGGGTCGGCAGTCGGACAGCTGCTCGGCCTCCTCGTGAAGCTGGTGGCGCCGCGCCACGCCGTCGAGATCGGCACCTTCACGGGTTGTTCGGGCCTGCACATCGGGGCCGCGATGACGCACGGCCGGCTCGTGACCATCGACATCAACCCGGACACCACCGCGATTGCGAGACGCTACTTCGCTGAAGCGGGTCTGCAAGCAAAGATCGACACGCGACTCGGCGCCGCGCTCGATGTGCTCGATGCACTACGCTCCGAAAGGGCGGGTGAACCGCTCGACTTCGTCTTCATCGACGCCGACAAGGGCGGCTACGCAGCCTACTGGGACGCCGTGGTTCCCGACGTTCGCTCCGGCGGCCTCATCTGCGTCGACAACGTGCTCTGGAGCGGCCGGGTCCTCGACCCTCAGTCGGACGACGACCACGCCATCGTGCGCTTCAACGCCAAGGTCGCCGCGGACCCTCGCGTGGAGCAGGTGATGCTCACTGTCCGCGACGGGCTCACGCTGGCACGCAAGCTCTAGTCGGCCGTCTCAGAGGGTCAGACAAAATGGAGATTTGTCTGACCCTCTCAGTGGGTCGGACGCCGGCTCAGCCGGCAGCAGCCCTCGGAATCGAGTCAGTCACGAACGGTCAGCGGTCTTCCCGGCGAGGCCAGGGAAGCGCCGCGCCGTGCGAGACACGTCGGCCTGCCGGCTGGCCAGAGCTGACCGCCGACCGCTGCCCGCTGAGCGCTCAGAAGCAGCACTGAGCGCCGCGCCGGCATCGCCGGCAGCAGCCCCGGACATCGAGTCAGTCATGAGCCAAGCAACCTCTGTGGCTCTCCCTACTAAGATGACAGCTCGGCCGGCCGGGGCCGGAGCTGACCGCCGAAAGCTGATCGCTGATAGCCCCGGGGCAGTTCCGAGCGACGCGCCGGCTCAGCCGGCAGCAGCATACGGAATCCAATTGGTTACGAGCCTGAAGGAGGCGCAGCTGCCTTGGAGGACATTGACACTCGGGCCGCAGGGTGACAGGAAGACGAGCCAATTGGGCTGACCCCGAGCGCCGCTGTCGCGACGTCCCCGGGCGCATGCCCGCACGGCTGGGTTTTGAATGCGAAAGCGGCTCTTCGGCTGGCTGGCCCGCATGATCGTAGAGCACCCGAGGGCCATCCTCGCATCTTCGATTCTGCTCTTTGGGTTCTGCCTTTACTGGCTCGGGACGGGGCACCTCGGGGTCCACGGATCTCGGCACTCGGTGGTCGACGCGGACGATCCCGAGCAGCTTCGTTACATGGGCTTCCTCGATCGCTTCGGCGGCGCCTACGACATCGTCGTCCTGCTCGAGGGCGATGACCTGACTACGCTGCAGCAGACCGCAACGTCGGTCGCGACGACCATCGAGAAGCACGACCTCGTGTCCGGCGTCTTTCACCGGGTCAACGTCGACGCCCTGGCCCAGAACGCCCCGTACTACCTGCCGCTCGAGGAGCTTCAACGCTTCCAGAAGGTGATCGACCTCACGGGCTCCATGAAGCCGAAGGCCGACTCGAAAGACGCAGCGTCGAAGCCGATGAAGGGCCTCGCGAGCCTGTTGACCTCACTGACCGAAGAGACGACCACTTTCACGGAAGAGGGCGAGCTCCCAGCGGGCGTCAGCAAGGATACCCTTGACTCCTTGGACCTGAGTGCTGGCGCGACGTTCTTGGCCGACCGCCTCGGCGATCTCGAGGAGACCCTCGCGCGTGGCGGCCGCCCCTTCGCGTACGACGGCGCGTTCTCGCACGGTGACTCGCGCATTGGCTTCAACCGCGACGGCTACCTCGCTTTGAGAGGTCGTCCTGAAGGCGCGCCTGCTCACGCGCTGCTGATGCAGGTACGCTCGAACGAGGACCTCGTCGACGAGAAGGTCGCGATCCCACTGACGAACGCCGTCCGAGAGGCCGTCGCGACGCTCCCGAAGGGTGTCGCCGCAGCAGTCACCGGGATCCCGGTGCTGTTCGCCGACGAGCGCATCACGCTCACGAGCGACATCGGCCTCATGGGCATCCTGTCGACGGTCGTGACGCTGGTCGTCTTCCTGGTCGCCTACCGCAGCTTCTGGTCGATGATCACGGCCTTCGTCCCGCTCTTCGTCGGGACCGCGATGGCGCTCACGGTGGCGTCCTTCATCTATGGCGCGCTTGGGCTCGTCTCCTCGATCATCGCCGTCATCCTGGTCGGTCTGGGTATCGACTACGCGACCCATCTGCACACGCGCTTCGACGTAGAGCGGGCCTTCGGGGGCAAGTACAACGACATCGCGACCCGCACCATCGTCGGCGTCGGCCCGGCGCTCTTCGCCGGCGCCTTCACCACCATCGCGTCTTTTGCGGCCATGGCCTTGTCCGATTTCCGCGCCACTCGCGAGCTCGGCGTCATCGCATCCATCGGGCTCACTCTCGTCCTCATCATGTCGCTGGTTCTTCTGCCGGTGCTAGAGCGCATGCGGAAGCGCAATGACGACGTGAAGCCAGAGAAAGAACACCGGCAATGGGTGTGGCCGAATCGCACGAACGCCATCATCGTGGCCGTTGGCGCCCTCGTGACCATCGGACTCGCGACGGCCATAAGGCCCATCGAGTTCAACTTCGACGCCAAAGCGTTCTTACCGGACGGCATGGACTCGATGCGGAGCCTTCACCGACTAGAAGCCTATGGGCTCGGTGAGATGAACTTCGCCGTACTGAGATCCTCGTCGCCAGCCGAGAGCCTCGCACAATTGAAACAAGTCGAGAGCCTCGGAACGCACGTCGTCTCCCGCACGGAGTCGGTGGCCGACATCCTGCCTCAGGACCTCGCGTCCAAAGAGCCGCTGATCGCATCGATGCGCACCGCCGCGCAGAAGCTCCCGAGCGCGCGGTTCGAAGCGCCCTCGGCGCCGGACCCGGCCGCGTTCCGGGCCGCGATCACGGGCCTCGTCGGACAGTTCGAATCAGACCTGCCTTTCACGCTGAAGCAACTGGGGCAAGACAAGCTGGCCAAGGAGCTGACTCCGGTCACTGCAGCACTCAAGAAGCTCCAAACGGCGCTGGCCGGCGTGCCGGACGAGACCCTCGGGGCTCGACTTCAAAACCTAGACCGCGAGCTCGAGAAGCTCTTCACTATCGTGAAGCCTTTCTTCAAGGCTCCGGAGACGAAACGATTCCACATCACGGATCTGCCCGAGAACCTGACGTCGCCGTTCTATCAGCCGAAGAAGGACGGCCAACCGGAGGTCTACGCGGTCCGCGTCTATCCAACCGGCGCGGCTGAAGACCCCGTCTTCGTCGAGCGCTTCACCAAGCTACTCAGGGACATCGATGGCGAAGCCACCGGCGCCGCCATCACCTATGCCCACTTTGCACAGCTCATGAAGCACAGCTTGGTACAGTCCGGCTTCTACGCGTTCATCATCGTGTTCATCGTCGTGCTCATCGACTTGCGCCGCCCTCGCGACATCGCGCTCGCGTTCGTCCCCCTCGTGATGGGCTCTGTCTGGATGCTCGGCGCGATGAACCTGTTCGGCGTCGAGTACACCTTCTCGAACGTGCTCGCGATCCCGTTGCTCATCGGCCTTGGGATCGACTCGGGTATCCACGTCATTCACCGTTACAACGAATGCGGGAGCGTCGGCTTCGCAGTTCAGACCACGGGACGCGCCATCGTCGCGTCATCGCTCGGCAACATCGGCTCCTTCGGCGTGCTGGTCTTCACCGACAACAAAGGGACGGCCGCCCTGGGGGCCACGCTGTGCATCGGCATGACCGCGTGTCTACTCCTGTCCGTGACCTTCCTGCCGGCGATCCTGTCGGCGCTCGAACGTCGCAAGCCCACACACTCGGGACACAAGGACGGGCACAGCCTAGCCCCGTGATACCCCTCCGACGCCGGCCTCTCCACGCCTTCTTCGTCATCGCCTTCGGCCTCTTCGCGATGACCTCGATGACCATCGACAGCATCGGCGGCCTAGGGCTGGACTTTGCGGCCGTCGGTCACCCCCTCGCCGGCGCACTGGCCGACTACGCGCGCGACATCGATCCCCTCCTTCGTTCCGGCGAGACCTGGGTGCAGGTCATGCTGTTCATCAGCGGCTTCGTGTTCGGCCCGCTCAAGCTGGCTCTCGCCGTCGGGCTCGCGCGCGGGTGGCGCTGGCTTTCGGCGCCCGCGATGGCCTTCTGCGGCGCCTACATCTACTCGACTGTGCTCTACGTCGCCGTTGGCGTCATGGTCAGCCCAGCGCCCTCTCTGCTCGCGCTCATTTGCGCGCCGTACGTCCTCGTACCGGCAGCGCTCATCGGCCACCTCGTGAGCAACAAGGACCCGTTCGGGAGAGCAGGTTCTAGTGAGTCCAGAGTTGCTTGACAGCCCCTCAGGGCGGCATTAGACGCCCGCCGGCCTCGCTCGTTCGCGGTTCGCACGTAGGAGGACGGCGCTCCGTAGCCATAAGGCGCTCCATAGCCGTAAGGCGCGCCAGAACGGTGAAACGTCTCGAAATGCCGGCTCGCTCATCCGCGAGAGGTCACTCCCCGCCACCGCTGAACTGATGGAGGTCGCATCGTGAGCGTCCAGAAGCCCAAAAGGGCCAGCCACCTGAAGGCCGCCCTGAGCGACGTCGCTGTTGCCGCCGCTGCGCTCCCCATCCCGTCGCCGATCAATGGCAGCGTCATCGCCTGCCATAGCCCTATCGATGGCTCACGGCTCGGAACCGTCGCCGTCGACCACCCGGACGCCGTGCGCCGCGCCATCGGCAGGGCTCGGGAGGCGCAGATCGGGTGGGCCGAGACCGACTTCAGGACCCGGCGCGCCGTTCTGCGCCGTATCCAAGATAGCCTGCTCTCGAACATCGACTCGGTCGTGGAGGCCGTGGTCCGCGACGCCGGTAAGACGCGTGAGAACGCGCTCATCGGCGAGATCTGGACCGTCCTCGAGAAGCTGCGCTGGACCATCGGCAGCGGCGAGAAGTGGCTGCGGCCGGAGACGGTGTCTTCGGGCCTGTTGGTGCACAAGCGTGCACGCCTCGAGTACCACCCTCTCGGCGTGATGGGCGCGATCCTGCCCTGGAACTACCCCCTCCAGAACATCATGAACCCGATCATCCCGGCGCTGATGGCGGGCAACGCCATCGTCGTCAAGCCATCCGAGTGGGTGGCGTGGTCGGCTCCTCGTTTCGTGGACATCGTAAAAAAGGCCCTCGCCGCCGAAGGGCAGTCCCCCGAGCTCGTGCAGCTCGTACAAGGCGACGCAGAGACCGGAAAGGCGCTGATCACGGGCGGCATCGACGGACTCGTGTTCATCGGTTCGGTCCCGAACGGGCGTCGTATTCTCGCGACGGCTGCCGAGGCGCTCGTGCCCGTCGTACTCGAGCTCGGTGGCAAAGACCCCTTCATCGTCTGCGACGACGCCGACCTCGAACAGGCGGCCCATGCCGCGATGGTCGGCTGCTTCGTCAACGCCGGTCAGAATTGCGTCGCGTCCGAACGTCTGCTCGTCATGGACGCGGTCTATGACCGCTTCGCGGCCAAGGTGCAGCTCATGGCGGACGGGCTCCGTCAGGGCGATCCGCTCGCTCAGGGTGGCCACGTCGACGTCGGCGCGATGGTGACGCCGATTCAGCTCGCGCTCGTCGAGAGGCTCGTCGCGAGCGCCGTCGCCGAAGGTGCTCGGGTCCTGTCGGGGGGCAAGGCCATCCGAACCGCGACTGGCGGCACCTACTACGCGCCGACGGTCCTCGCCGACGTGCGCCCCGATATGACGATCATGAACGAAGAGGTCTTCGGGCCCGTCATGCTGCTGTGCCGCGTGAGCGACGAACACGAGGCCATCGCTATCGCCAACTCGACCCCCTTCGGCCTCTCCTCGTCGGTCTTCTCGCGCGATCACGCGCGCGCCCGCCGCATCATGGATCGCCTGCACGCGGGTATGTCGGCGATGAACGAGTTCGGCGGCGCCACCTACATGGCGCAGGATCTGACCTTCGGCGGCGTAAGGCACTCCGGCTTCGGCCGCATGAACGGCCGGGACGGGCTTCGCGCGTGCTGCAACGTCAAGGCGACGCTAGAAGACCGCTTCCCTATCCATTTCCCGAACAAAGTATACCCGGTCGGCGCAGGTGACTACGCGCAGATGAGCGACGTCTTGAAGCTCCTCTACGGGAGCGGCGTCGCCAGCCGGTTGAACGCGGTGAAGGCCCTCGCGACGAGGCTCTTCAAGTGACCGGAACATCATCCGAATCAGAGACCTGGGACTACATCGTCATCGGTGGCGGCTCGGCCGGCTGCATCGTCGCCGGCCGCCTCACCGAGGACCCATCGCTACGTGTCCTGTTGCTCGAGCTCGGCCCCTCTGCCGAGGAGCACCCGGAGACCCTCACGGCGTCGGGCTACAAGACGGCCTTCGTCAACGACGAGCTCTTCTTCGAACGGTACACGACGGCCCAGCCTCACGCGGGCGGGCAGACGATCTTCGCGGGCACGGGCTCCGTTCTGGGCGGGAGTGGCTCGGTCAACGGGATGGTCTACACCCGGGGCGCGCGCGAAGACTACGACGAGTGGCCAGACGGCTGGCGATGGAACGACGTCGTCCCGGACTTCGAGCAGCTCGAAGCGCGCCTCCGTCCCCGCCGCCGCCCTCCGACGCAGTGGACCGAAGCGTGTATCTCGGCCGCCGTCACGTGTGGCTTCGAGCGCCGTGAGGACCTGAACGACGGCCACCTGAGCGATGTCGTGGGGTACGAGTGGATGACCTACGAAGGCGAGGAGCGCCGCAGCTCGTATCGTGCCTTCGTGCGCGAGCGGAGCGCGCCGTCGCAGGACAACTTGACCGTGAGGACCCGCGCCCGCGCCCACCGCCTGCTCTTCGACGAGAGCCGGCGCGCCGTCGGCGTGGAGTACGAACAACGCGCTCCGGGCGGCGAGGTCGCGCTGCGCCGTGCCTCCGTGCGCCGAGAGGTCGTGCTCTGCGCCGGGGCGCTCGAGACGCCACGTCTCCTGATGATCTCTGGGGTCGGCCCCGATGACGCGCTCCGTGCCGCCGGGATCGCGCCCGTGGCCAGCGCGCCCGGCGTCGGACAGAACCTACACGACCACCCGAACGTGCCGCTCTTCTTCTCGAGCCGCGGGCTCGTCGATTGTATGCAGCCGCAGCTCTACAGCTTCTACCGAACGCGACCGGACGCCCCGTTGCCGCCAGGTCAGAGCGACACCTGTTACGTCTTCTGGCCCGCGCCCTCAGCGATGAAGCAGGCGATGCAGCGCATCTTGCCGGGACAGTTGCTTGGGCCTGCGCATTCAGAAGGCCCGGGCCGTGCGCTAATCCGCGCCGGCGTCGAGGCGGCGTTCGCGATCCCAGGCGTCTCGGCGGCGGTCGACCACCTCTACGGGATCGTGGTCATCCTCGGAAAGCCGACGAGCCGCGGCAGCGTCCGGCTTCGAAGCAGCGACCCGAGGGCGCCGGGCCTCGTCGATCCCGCCTACTTCAGCGATGACGGCGACATGGCGACCATGGTGGAGGGCGTGAAGGTCGCGCGCCGGCTCAGCGGTAGCGGCGGCCTCGGCGCGTGGCACAGCCGCGAGCTCATGCCGGGCCCCTTCATTCGGGACGACGCCGCCATCGCCCGCTGGGTGAGCAAGAACGCGATCACGACCTACCACTTCGCCGGGACCTGTCGTATGGGCGACGACGCCCTCGCC
>CANMLD010000148.1 GCA_947498315.1 Pseudomonadota bacterium
TGCACGGTGGGCTTCCTTCTGCACGGTGGCTTTCTTCTGCACGGTGGCTTCCTTCTGCACAGTGGATTCCTTCTGCACAGTGGATTCCTTCTGCACAGTGGCTTCCTTCTGCACAGTGGCTTCCTTCTGCACAGTGGCTTCCTTCTGCACAGTGGGCTCATTGTCCACGGTGGGCTTCCTTCTGCACGGTGGGCTCATTGTGCACGGTGGGCTCATTGTGCACGGTGGGCTCATTCGGGACGACGCGGAGCCCGAACAGCCGTAGCGCGTTCGTCTGGTAGATCCGGGTGAGAGCCCTGGGGCTGAGCCCTATCCCGTCGATGGTCCAGCGCCCTTGAATGGGGGTCGGATGGGGGAATGCCCGGTCATGCGTCTCGAGAAAGCGGTAGTGACACTGATAGAAGTCGCGCGCGTCGGCTTCGGTCTTGACCTCGCGGTCGTCCCCCGACGAGCCCAGAGTGAGCTGGCTGCGACCCGCGCCGAGGTCGGTCGCAAACAGGATACGGTCCGACCAGCGCTCGAAGACCTCACGGACGCGGTGAGCGGGATGGCGCCCGATCTCGGGGACGCGGGCGCCGATATCGACCCAGGCGTTCGGATACTGGCCCAAGATCCGGTCAACGTAGTTCAGATCCTCAGCGTTGTTCCCGAAGTGGACGAGCACGAAGGTCGTCAGCGGATGCGCCGCGACCACCCGCTCGAGTGCATCGAGGAGCGCGGACCAGTGCGGCGCGTCTGTGTTCCAAAAGGACCACTCGGGATGCCAAGACAGCTCGTCGAAGCGCTCATTGTCACGCGTCGGCGGGCTCCAGAACGCGCGTGGGTCGGCGACGTGAATGAACACGGGGACATTGAGCTCGCCGGCCTTCTCCCAGAGCGGATCGAAACGCGGATCATCCACGTCGATGAGGACCCCTGCGTCGTCACGGAGATAGAGGCCCAGCGCTTTGCTGATCTTGAGCGCTCGATATCCGAAGCGGCGTACCGCCACGTCGAGCCCTTCCGCCTCGGACAAGCCCCACATGGGGTCATCGAGGCCGCGAAAGTCGGGGTTGTAGGCAGTGATGATGCGCCCGGCGAGCGGGCCGGACTGCATTAGCGCGAGCCCAGGCAAGGCGCCC
The DNA here is from genome assembly GCA_947498315.1 of Pseudomonadota bacterium. Taxonomy (GTDB): domain Bacteria; phylum Myxococcota_A; class UBA9042; genus SXOO01. Next base: position 1,122 of record CANMLD010000148.1, read on the forward strand.
TGAGCGAAGTTGCCGCCGCTGAGGTTCACCATTGCCACGACCCCGTTCTCATTCATGATCCGCTCGATACGCTCTAAGGCCGATGCGTGCAGGTGAGCATGAGCGTCGATGATGGGCGGCCGTCGCCAGTCGCCACTCTCGGCGGCATCGTCAGGAACAGTCATGGGTCGGGCGTGGGCGAGGGTCGCCTCGAGCGTCATCGTGACCAGCACACCCCAGCGCCAGTACTGGATGGGTCGAGGCAAATTTCGAGCTGTGCGGTGTTCCACGGCGGCAGTTTACCCCTGGTCGTCCCATTTGGCAGCCCACGTTTTTTAGCCGCCGGCCTTTGGAGGTCGCTCCGCGAGATTGAATCGGCTGGATATCCCAATTTGCAGTTGGTACCTTCCGCCAAGCGTTCAGCAGTCGGCGGTCAGCATTCAGCCGCCGCGTCGCTTCCCCGGCCATAGCCCTAGGGAAAATTCGAGTGGATCGAAACGGCCGTCCGCCGGAGTTGGCTCGTCAGGCTGTCTGGAAGCTGAAGGCTGATCGCTGAACACCTTCGGTGAAGATCGGGATATGCACCCGATTGAATCGCACGGCGCCTCGTCGTCACGCCCGATCATGAGTTAGACTCCCAGCGCGGGCCCTTGCCCGATCTTTGGAGCCCACCAGGAGAGCGCCCTGAACCCCTCCGAACAAGCCCCTTCCGACTTCACCGTCCGCTTCTGGGGCGTCCGCGGCAGCATCGCGACGCCTGGCCCCGAGACGGCGCGCTATGGTGGAAACACCACATGCATCGAAGTGCAGGTCGCAGGTCACCTCATCATCATCGACTGCGGGACGGGCATGCGCCCCCTAGGGAACGCGCTCGCCGCGTCGGGGGAGCCCATCGTGGCCACGGTGCTCGTCAGCCACATGCACCTCGATCACATCCTCGGCTTTCCTTTCTTCTCGCCGGCCTTCTCGAAGCAGAACCGCTTCGCGTTTTACAGCGAGCCGCGCGTATTCAAGGGACTTCGCGCCGTCCTCAGCGAGCAGATGGCCGATCCGACCTTCCCCATCGGCCTCGACCACATGGGGGCGCAGTTTCGCTTCCATGAGCTCAGCGCGGGAGACTCTTTCTCCATCGGGCCGGTAAACGTGCGTACGGCGCCGCTCAATCATCCCGGTGGCGCCACCGCCTACCGCATCGAACATGGGGGTCACGTCTACGTCCATGCGTCCGATCACGAGCACCTGTCGTCGCTACACCAGCCCCTGGTCGACCTCGCCCAGGGCGCCGACGTGCTGAGCCTCGACGCGACGTATACCGACGACGAATACCACGGCCACGGCACCCCATCACATGTCGGGTGGGGGCATTCGACTTGGCAAGAAGGATGCCGGCTCGCCGACGCCGCCGGCGTGAAGCGACACGTCCTCTTTCATCACGATCCATCGCACACCGATGCGCTCCTCGATGAGATTGGCGTCCTGGCGAGCACGCGCCGTCCGGGCACTCTGGTGGCGCGCGAAGGCATGGTCATCGACGTCCGTAACGATTCTTACACGTTTTAAAGCGGCGTCTCTCCACGCCGACCGAGCACCACCATGGCCATAGACCATCCCTCAGACCCTCACGCCGCTTCGCCGGAAGGCCCGGGCGGCAATGTCATCTTCGAAGAGGTTTCGCCCTACGGGAACCGAATGGCCATCGTCGAAGACGACGGACGCGCGGTCTACCTTCACTTGGTCGGTCCCGAGGGGTCGGATATCGAGACAGTGAGCCTCTGGCTTCGCAACCGCGGACCCGCGCCGATGGGCCTCCCCGAAGACTGGGAACACGCCGATCAGGGCCCCGCCCTACCCTTCGAAGCCTGCGTCCACCCGATGGGGCTCCCGCCCTTCGACCCAGCCGCACTGAACGCCATCTGGTTCCCGGAAGGCGATGCCATCGCGATCAGAGAAGGTGAGTCGGTCATTGGCGTCATCCCTCCGTGGGTCGGCAGTAGCGACTGCCCCGGCTATGCGCGGGACTGCAGAATGGCGACCCCGATCGCTTGGCCTCTCAAGCGAGCACATGCGCCCGGCGCCCCTCATCCGAACGCGGCGGTGGCTCCCGATGGCCCGGTCGCGGTCAGCGCCAACCCGGTTATGGATCGCGTCGAAGGGGCGGCCGCGTTCTGGAGCGATTGGCAAGGTGGCACGCCGTGGGCGTCGCTGCAGCAGGCCCTGGTCGCGGCCTATGAAATCGGGCTGGCCTCGGCCGCGGGGGCCCACCGCTATTACTCCGTCGACGCGGGTCACTGGCCGCCTCGTTTCCTGCTCGAATCCCGGGCGGACGATACTGCCATCTATGCGAGCGGCGGCATGTGCATACGCCCGCAGCCGCTCATCGACCGCTATTACGACAACCCCGAGACCGTACGCCATGTCGAGCTGGCGCTGAGCCTCGACATCTCCCTCGTTCCGGAGACGCCCATTGGCGCGCTCAACCACCTGAGCCAGCTCCTCGTGATGCCCTGGACGCTCGGCGGTTGGCTCGGCACGGGCCACACGGTCCCCGCCCGCCACCTCCCCGTCGGGCCATCCGGGACCGTCTTCACCTCGTTCCTGGTCCACGGCGACCCGCCGAGCGCGCCAGACGTCATCCTGCCGCACTATCGGGGCTCGCCGGTGAACCTGTTGTGGCTCTTGCCCATCACGGAGGCCGAGCGGCAGCTCGCGGTCACGGAGGGCAGCGAAGCGCTCTGCGAGAGACTCTTCGCCGCGGGCGTCACCGCGCGACACCGCGATCGCACGAGCCTGGCCTGATGCGACTCCGCGTCCCGCGCGCCCTGACGACGGTGCTCCTGGCCTCAGCAGCGCTCACGTCGTCCTGTGCAACCGAGGGGACGGAAGCCGACGACGTGGAGTTCGACTGCGACGGCCCAGACTGTCCGTTCGACGTGGAACCGAGCATCGGGAACTGCCAGATCGGCGTGCTCTCGGCGGCGTGGCAGACGCGGGCCATCGACCACGTGAACCGCATCCGTCAGAGCTCTGGTCTGAAGGTCGTCGAGCACGACGCTGCACTCGATCTCGCGACCGCGAGCTGTGCGCTGGTGAACGCGGGGCTCGATTCGATCTCTCACGAACCACCGGCATCCGCCACGTGCATGAGCGCCGCGGCGAAGCAAGGCTGCCTCGAAGGGAACTTGACGCGCTTCCGGCTCGCCGTCCGCCCCACGTCACTCGCCGTCCCCGCCTCCGCCGCACGTATCCGAAATGCGCTCCGTACCCCCGAGGAGTTCGTCGAGAGCTGGCTCATCGACAAGACCGAAGACGGGAACGTTGGGCACCGCCGGTGGCTCCTCTACCCCTTCATGAAGTCGACCTCGATGGGCATGGGCTACAGGACCAGCACCGGCGCTGACGGCGCCACCATCCTCGACAACCTGGGCGTCCTGCAGGTCCTCCCAAAGGCTTTCGCGGACCCGGACGAGGAGACCCCCACCATTGTCGCTTACCCGGTAGGGGACTATCCCGCGACCTGGGTCGATCCCAGCTACTATCTGTCTGTGAGCCTGCTCGTCGATCGGACGAACCCGGCCCGAAACAGTGCCGTGAACTACGATGGTGCGACCGTCACGGTGACGCGGGACGGCAAGCCTGCACCGCTCGCGGTCCTCGCTAGCGGCGAGTTCGATGTGCGAACCTCCAATGAGTTCTTTGGACTACCGAACCACGTTCAGTTCAGGCTAGCCGAGCCCATTGCCCCGCTCGCGTCCTACACCGTCGTCCTCGATGGCGTCGTCGTCGAAGACGCCTCGGGCGCAGCCTCGGCCCTACCCTCACGTTACGAATACACCTTTCGATTGGTCCAATGAAGGTCGCCCTCGCGACTCCCGGATCGATGGAGCGGCGACTGGTCCAGCTCGCCATAGGTCTCGTCGCGCTCTCTCCCGTGTTGGCTCCAGCTCGAGCCGACGCGCAATGGATCGCGCTCGACCGCGGCGACCACCTCACCAAGGGCGTCTTCCAAACAGGCGTCACACTGGGCGGCTCCGAGATCGGCGACGGCGTCGTGACCTCGGGCGAGGTCTACCTCCAATCAGCCTGGAAGGGCTATGGCGGCTACCTCGGCGTGAGTTGGGCGTCCCTCGATGGAGCCACGGGCACCTCCTCGGACGTCTTTGCAGGCTCGGGCGTCGGCAACATCGAAATCGGCGCGATCTGGGACACGCCATTCCCACTGGCCAACGTCACCTTTCGGCTCGGGACGGCGATCCCGACCGTCTTCAGCGAAGCACGCCAGAACACCCTGACCTTCGGCTCGTGGTCGCGCGGCTCGGACCCGGTTGCCGGCCAACAGGCCCAAGTCCCACTCCGTGTGACAGGGTCCTTCCGAATGCCGGCAGGGACCCTGCACGCGCGTGGCGATGTCGGAATCGACCTCCTCTTCCCCATCGGGGAGGACAAAGACGCCGCCGACTTCGAGACCCGCCTCAGCTTCGGCGCGGGCATTGGCCTGCTCTGGAAGGGCTTCGGCGGCACCATCGAATACGCGGTCTCGGCGAGTGTGGTCGAAAACAAGGTCGACTTTGAGGACAAGAAGCTCCGGCACGTCCTGGCCTTCGGCCTGCGCTATGCGGCCGGTCCCATCGACTGTGTACTCGGCGGCACCTTGCCTGTGAGCGACGACTGGGACATCGGGACCATCTCGCTCACCATCGGCTCCCGCTGGCGACTCGAGGACCCGAAGGGTGGCGTCTTGCCGGCCCCTACGAAGGACCTGCACTGAAGGACCTGCACTGAAGGACCTGCACTGAAGGACCTGCACTGAAGGACCTGCACTGAAGGACCTGCACTGGAGGACCTGCACTGGAGGACCTGCACTGACAGGCCGTCGGTCGGGCCGTCGGTCGGGCCGTCGGTCGGGCCGTCGGTCGGGATCGTCCATCATGTCGATTGGCCATGGCGACCGCCCAGCCACCTTGGTAGCCTCCCTGGATGACCGTAACCTCGCCACGCTCGTCCTTCATCGGCTCACTCTTCGCACTAACGACAGTAGTGTCTTGTTCGGGCGAGACCAGCGCCGGCTCTGACGCCTCCAGTATCGCCGACGTCACGGGCGGCGTCAGCGACGTCGGGCCCCCCCCCGACGCGGTGGGCGTCGACAGCAGTGGAGTCGACAGCAGTGGCGGGGACTCCGGTGAAGGCGACGTGAGCGGGTCCGACGCCGAGGTTCTCGACGTCGACACCCCAGACGTGGCCCCCCCCGGAGTCGACCAGAACTTCGGCGTGGTCGAGTCTGAAGGCAAAGCGGCTTGCGACAACCTCGACCAAAGCCACTGTCTGCTGCCCTTCCCTTCCGACTACTACCGGCGGCAGAAGGGCGGCGCCGCGTGGCGCCTCGACCTCTCCGGCGGCGTCTTGCCCGTCAGTACCAACGGCGTGCCCATGGCCGCAGACCCGCTCGCGATCAGCGACGGTTTCGGGATCGCCTCGCCCATTCTGTTCCGCCTCGACGGCGCATCGCTGGTAGGCACGGCCCCCGTCTTTGAGCCCGCGGCGTCGCTGGCGTCGGGGTCCCTCACAGTGATCATAGACGCCGATACCGGCGAGCGAGTGCCGCACTGGGTGGAGGCCGACTACCTCGCGAAGCTGCCAGAGGGTGAGAGCCTCGTCACCCTCCGCCCTGCCGTCCCCCTGGCCTTCGGTTCGCGCTACATCGTCGCGGTACGCGGGTTCGTGGACGCTGCGGGCGACCCGGTGGCTCCGACGCCTGGCTTCGCCGCGCTCCGAGACCAGACTGCGAGCACCATCCGCGGGATCCACGCCCGACGCGGCCACTTTGACGACGCCATCTTTGCGCCCCTGACGGCCGCCGGCGTCGCGCGCGAGTCACTTCAGCTGGCGTTCGACTTCACGACGGCCAGCGAAACGAACACGCTCGACACGCTCTATGCCATGCGCGACAGACTCCTCGACGCCATCGGCGAGCAAGGCCCCAGCTACACTCTCAGTAGCGTGACGGAGTCCGATTCGGAGGATATTGCAGTCATCGTCGAAGGCATCGCCCAGGTCCCGTCATTCCTCGGGCCTGCCGACGACACTGGCCTTCGGCGGCTGATGACAGACGACGACGGCAAACCGACCATCTCCGGCACGGTGGACGTCCCCTTCACTCTCCAGATCCCGCGCTGGACGGGAGGAAATCCCGGCGCCGCCGCCGTCATGCTCTACGGCCATGGCTTCCTCGGCACGCGTGAAGAAGGCAACAACGGCTGGCTTCGGGAGTTTGCAAACCGCAAGGGTTTCCTCATCTTGGCCATCGACATGATGGGCATGTCGACTCCTGACGTGGGCGTCTGGGCCGGCAACATCCTCGTCGATGCAGGCCGCTTCCCGACCTTCGCCGAAGCCGCGATGCAGGGAGTGATGAACCACCTCGCCGTCGTGCGGATGATAAAGGGGCGGTTCCGTGGCGAAACGAACCCACTGGTGCTGACCACCGATGGCAAAGCGGTCTACGACGGCGAGCGCTTCTACTACCACGGCAATAGCCAGGGCGGCACGATGGGCACCCTGGTCCTGACGATGGGGACCGACATTGAGCGTGGCGGCCTCGGCGTGCCGGGCTGCGCCTTCCCTTTTCTGCTCCAGCGCTCCGTGGTCTTCGGCGACTGGGTAGGCATCTTGAAGAGCGTCTACGACGGCCCCCTCGATCTTCCACTCGTCCTTGGGCTCCTCGGCACGGGCTTCAACCCCATCGAACCGCTCGCGTTCGGTCAGCACCTCCGTCAGTCGGACCGCCCGGGCTCCATCCCCCACGAGGCGCTGCTGCACGTCGCTAAAGAAGACGCCCAGGTCCACAACCAGGTCAGCTTCGTATTGGGCCGCGCACTCGACGCGCCGCTGATGACCCCCGCCGTGCGACCGGTCTGGGGCCTCAGTGAGACGCCGTACCCCACGTCCGGCTCCGCGACCGTCGAAGTGGACTTCGGCATGCCGGACGATCCGACGCCGACGGACCCGCCCGTGAAACAGAACGACACCCACTCGCTGTTGCGCAAACACCCGCCCGCCCAGGACCAACTCTGGCAGTTCTTCGAAACCGGGGAGATCACCTCCGTTTGTGATGGGCCGTGTGATCCCGATTGACGTCCTGAAGTCCTGACGCTCAGGAAATAGTTGGGCCAGAATCCCATCTTCGTGTTTTGACCGGCTTGATCCGTACCGGCCACGGGCGCATCCTCCCCGCATGGGACAGCCAGATCTCGCCGTACGCTCCAGCGCTCCTTCCAGGGCCGCTCCCAGCTCACAAGCCGGCGCCTCCGCGAGCCGGTCCCATGCGCTGCGCGGCCAGGGCTTTGCCGCCCAGACGGTGGCGCTACGCCCGAACGCGGGGGCACCGGCCCAAGCCGGTGGGGAGCAGAAGTCCACCACCATCATGCAGGACATCGCGCTCGCGCAGGATCCGAACGAACGCGAGCGCGCTCTCCTCGAGAACGACGCCGACGCCGCTAGCGCCTGGACACAAGCGGCGGCCTGGGCCATCGGCATCGCCACCACCTACTCGTATACCCGACCGAACGCAGGCAACTCGATGTACCTCGGACGCGCCGACGCGCTCCGACACTTTCTCTGGAACGCGTACATGGCCTACATGCTCGGTGAAGAACGGGCCCGCGCGCTCGCCGACGCCCACGAGCTCCCCGAGGCCCATCTCGACACCAACTCGTCGGTAGACCGCGAGATGGACCTTCGCAACAACGCGGCCGGTAGGCGCCTCGGCGTCTTCCACCGAGAGCAGGGCTGGGTCGCCCGGCAGTTCGCAGTCTCGCTCATGGCGAGCGCTGCGGTCTCTTACATCAACGATGGCTCGCTGTCGGTCGTCGACCAGCGCGACTCGAACAACTGGAAGCTCGTCCCCTCGAACACCGAAGGCATCAACTGAGCACGCTGCCCAGAACCCGGATCGTCTTCGAGGCGACCGGTCGCCGAGTCCAGCCTTTCGATGAGCCGCCCACCGAGGTGCTCATTCAGAACCGGCCTCTGCGCGACTGGCAGGCCGACCTCGTGCGCGACGGCGGCTTTGACCTCGTCACCGAACGCCAGCGTCCCTGCCTCGTCGTCCCTGACACGCTCTTCGCGACGGGCGACGTCATGAGGCGCTTCGTCGACGGCGCGGCGAGTCGAAACGCGGTCCTGGTCCTGAAAGAGTCCGCGTTTGGGCGCAACACCACGGCGGTGCAGCCGGGGGTGGTCCGTGTCCCCGAGGGCTGGCGCTTCGAAGCCATCCGATACGACGCCGGAGGGGACGAGCCCCCCGTCGACGTGGTCGTCGATCCGCTCGAGCACGTCCAGAGCCTCGCTGTCCCGTCCGCCTACACCGGCTCGGACACCATCGAGCTCGCTATGCCCCGGGATCCGGTGATGACCATCCACCACTGGGTCCATATCCTGTGGGCAACCCAGGCCGCTGGCGCCATCGAGCTGCGCCGCATCCCAATCTGGAAAGCGATCTTCATCGGGATCTGGGCGTTCCTTCGGTGCCTGTCCCTAAACAAGTGGAAGCTCCTCGGCAAGCTGAACCGAATGGGCCGTCACTGCGACATCCACCCGACCGCCATCATCGAAGGCAGCACCATCGGAGACGGGGTCACGATCGGGCCGTTCGCGCGGGTGCTCTTCAGCCGCGTGGGCGACGGCGCCACCATCATGGCAGGCGCGCAGGTCGAGGCCACGACCCTGGGCGAGCGCAGCGTCGTCTGCCAGCAGACCGTGCTGCGCGGTTGCGTGCTCTATCCGGAGGCCATCGGCGGCCAGCACGTCATGCAGATGTGCGTGCTCGGTCGTGGCGTCGTGACCACGCTGGCGTCGTACTCTATCGACCTCGACTTCGAGAAGCCCATCCGAGTGCCGCTCGACGGCCAGATGGTCTCGACGGGTCAACGTTTCCTCGGATCGGCCTTTGGCCATGGCGTCCGCGTCGGGACGGGGACTTGGATGAGCCATGGGCGAATGATCCCGAACGGCTACTTCGTGGTCCGCGACCCGAGCGACGTCATTCAGAAGATCCCGAGCGATCTGCCCGCTGGGCAGCCGCTATCCAATCACGGCGGGAGTTTGGCGCAGGTGGACCGGGGAGCCCCTAGGCTTGCCGAAACCGCCACTTCATCTCCGCGCGTCGCTGCCGGCGATCGGCTAGATTCGCTCGAACGACCAAAACCGCCTAAAGAGATCCCCGATCCCGACTAAGAGGCAGGCCATGCATATGACCCCGATCCTTCCTCATTACGTACGTGCTTGCCTGACGGCGCTGGCCTTGCTGACCCTCACTGCCTGCGGTGACGACATCCCCGGTGCAGGCGTCGATATTGCCGAGGACACGTCGCCTTCGGGCGACGTCGTCTCGTCGGACGTGCCGGGCTTCGATACGACGCCGGGACCGGGCGAGGACGCCACCGTTGACACCGCAGCGCAGACCGATGCCGAAGAAGACACCGGTCCCGTTTGCGACGGCTTTGGGTGTCCTTGCGCGAGCTCAGAGGACTGCGACAGCGGGTATTGCGTCACCGGCGCGGGCGGCACCAAGAGCTGCACCCAAATCTGCATCGACGAGTGCCCGACCGGCTACGAGTGTAAAAACGTCAGCGCCGGCGCGGACATCGCGTTCATATGCGTGCCTGAGATCGACACGCTGTGTGCCGTCTGCGAGTCGGACCTCGATTGCGGCGGTAACCGCTGCCTGCTCGACAACTCTGGCTATGGCCGCTGCGGCCGTGCCTGCTCGGACGCGGTGCCCTGCCCCACCGGCTTCGACTGCAAGGAGGCCGTGACCGGTGACTCGCAGTGTGTACCCACCTCTGGCGAATGCCCCTGCAGCGAGTTGCTGATTGGGGCTGAGCGCATGTGTTCGATTACGAACGAGTTTGGTAGCTGCGAAGGCAACGCCGTCTGCACCGCGGCCGGCTGGTCGGAGTGCGACGGAACGACGCCAAACCAGGAGCTCTGCAACGCGCTCGATGATGACTGCGACAGTGAGGTCGACGAAGGCTACGAGGGGCTCGGCGCCGCGTGTGATGTCCCCGAAGACGGCGACACCTGCGCCAACGGCCTCGTCGCCTGCACGGGCGATGGCCTCGCGACGGAGTGCGCCGAAGACACGCCGGCTTTCGAGCAGTGTGACGGTCTCGACAACGACTGCGACGGCCTCATCGACGAAGACGACGTCGACACCGATGGCGACACCTTCGCCGATTGTGTCGACGATGACGACGATGGGGACGGCGTCCCGGATTCTGACGACTGCGCGCCCCTGAACCCGGCCATCGGTCAAGCGGCGGACGAGCTGTGTGACGGCATCGATCAAGACTGCGACGGGCTCATCGACGAGAGCTTCCCAGACCAGGACGGCGACGCCATCGCCGACTGCGTCGACCCGGACGTGGACAACGACGGCTTCCCGAACGGCATCGACAACTGCCCGGTGGTCCCGAACAAGGACCAGCAGGATCAGAACAGCGACGGCGAAGGCGACGCGTGCGAGAACGACACTGACGGCGACGGGATCTCGGACGATCTCGACAACTGCCCGGCCGCGGCGAACGCAGGCCAAGCGGACTTCGACGGTGACAGCCAAGGCGACGTCTGCGACCTCGATGATGATGCCGATGGCACCGCCGACGCCTCCGACTGTAGGCCTCTCGACCCGCAGGTGCACCCGGGCCAGCCCGAGCTCTGCAACGGCATCGACGACAACTGCAACGTCCTCATTGACGAGGGGTACGCCGATACCGACAAGGACCAGCTCGCTGACTGTGCGGACGCGGACGACGACAACGATCTGGTGCCCGACCTCCTCGACTGCGCGCCCCTCAACCCGGCCATCTCGCCGAACGCAGCAGAGCTCTGCAACGGCGTGGACGACGACTGCTCCGGTCTCGTGGACGACGACTCACCCGACACCGACGGAGACGGCCTCGCTGATTGCGTGGACGGCGACGACGACGGCGACGACGTCCCGGACGCGAGCGACAACTGTTCGCTCGTCCCGAACCCGGACCAGACCGCATCAGACGGCGACGGCAAAGGCGACGCCTGTGATCTCGACGACGACGGCGACGGAAGCCCCGACACGCTCGACTGCGCGCCCAAAAACGGGGCCGTGAGCCCCCTGATCCCTGACGTATGCAACGGCATCGACGACGACTGCAGCGGCAAAGCGGACCAGGGTTTCCCGGACAGCGAAGGGGACGGCCTCGCCGACTGCGTGGACCTCGACGACGACAACGACACGATCCCGGACACGTTCGACAATTGCCCAACCATCAAAAATCAGGGTCAGCAGAACTCCGATAACGACCTGCAGGGCGACGCCTGCGACATTGACGATGACAACGACGGCGCCGCCGACAGCGTCGATTGTGAGCGGCTGAACCCGGCGGTGTCCCCCTTCGTGACCGAGGTGTGCAACCTCAAAGACGACAACTGCAACTTCGAGATCGACGAGGGCTTCCCCGACATCACTGGCGACGGAAAGCCCGATTGTGAAGGGGACGACTCGGACCTCGACGGCATCCCGAACCCCGCCGACAACTGCATCGTGGTACCGAACGCGGGTCAAGAGAACTCGGACGGCGACATCGAGGGCGACGCCTGCGACGCCGATGATGACAATGACGGCAGCGTCGACGAGCTCGACTGTGCGCCCTTCGATCCCAAAGTGAACCCGGCAGCGATCGAGCTATGTAACGCCATCGACGACGACTGCGACGGGGTACCCGACGACGGACTCCCCGACGCAGACAAGGACGGCGAAGCGGATTGTCTCGACAGTGACGACGATGGCGACGCCATCCCGGATGGTTTCGACAACTGCCCGAAGAACGCCAACCCGGATCAGAAGAACTCGGACACCGACCTGCTCGGCAACGCGTGTGACGCCGACGACGACAACGACGGCACGCCCGACGCGACGGACTGCGCCCCGGAGAACCCGGCCCGTAGCCTCTCAGAGCCCGAGGTGTGTAACGGCATTGACGACAACTGCAGCGGCGTCATCGACGAGGGTTTCCCCGACGCGGACTCTGATGGCGCTGCGAACTGCATCGATGAAGACGACGACGGCGATCAGATCATCGACACGCTCGACAACTGCCCGGGCGTGGCGAACCCCGATCAGAAAAGCAGCGACGCCGACCTCCTCGGCAACGCGTGTGACGTCGACGATGACAACGACGGCGACCTCGACCTCGA
>CANMLD010000149.1 GCA_947498315.1 Pseudomonadota bacterium
GACGCAGTCCGCCGTCGGCAGCTCCGAGCACCCGCCCGTCGCGAGGCAACACGCCTTCTTCTCAGCGCCGCCGCAGGCACCTGGAGTGCACGCCGTGTCGTCTCCAGAGTACGTCCCTTGTGCGGTGACACAGTTCGCTTCGGACGCCACGAGAGCGCAACCGCCAAGCGAGCCGACGCAACACGCACCGGACTTGGCGCCGCACTCGGCGTCGCCGCAGGAGGTATTGGCACCGACAAACTGTCCACCCGCAGCACGACACGCCGATAGGGACCCCTCGGTGCAGCCATCGAGACCACAACACGCGCCTTCACCGTCGCCGGCGCAGAGGTTTTCGGCCCCCGGCGCGCATTGAAAGCCAAGGCCGAAGAAGACGCCACCTTCTCCCGCACACGCGACCTCGGACTTGGCTCCACAAGATGCGAAACCATCTCCAGTGCAGCACGGGCCACTGTTGCAGACGAGCGCGCTACATGCCGCGCCATCTCCCTGGAACACACCGCCGGCCGACACACAATCGCCGCCGGAGAGGACGAGGCAACTGCCCGCGACACAGCAAGCACCCGACGTGGTAACGGTCGTGTCCGGAGCTGCGATGTCCACACGGACCTCGCCCGCTTCAACGTCGTAAACGACTGGTGTGTCGGTTGGAGTCGTGCCGGGTCCAGTCACCTCGTCACCGCCGCACGCGGAGAGGGCCGACAGCAACGCGACCGCCATGAGCCACGCGAAGGGCGTCGATGAGCTCGCCGTCGATGATGACGCGGAGAGCGAGCAGACTTGACCGCACGGGATGTTCGAATGGGTGCGAAGAAAGTCGGAGTCGAACGGCGCCACGTGGCCTCCTTTGGCCCCTGAAGGGCGCGTATCCTAGAGTCGCGAGCGTATGGGCTCCCCCCTCCGCTCGCACCGTCGCCCCAGGAAGAGGGACACGGTTCGGTTCACTGCGACAGCCAAACCTCCGGGGCGAACGGCGGAGGTAGACCGTCTTGGCGAAGATGATACCGGTCGGGGCACCTCGGTTGCAACGCTGCGGTTGCTGGCGAGTCGCCAACTCGGGGTGAAGTCCATAGCGTAGAGGCTCGGCTTGGGGGTGATTGTCCCCTGAGCGTTCGTTCGGAGTCCATCTGGAGCAGCGAGCATTGGCCGTGGCCGTTGACGCTCGAGGGCCGAGCCGTGGCCGTTGACGCTCGAGGGCCGAGCCGTGGCCATTGACGCTCGAGGGCCGAGCCGTGGCCATCACCGCCTCAGTATCATCGCGCTCTGCGATGCCGTATCCGCGTTGGACTGCTGAACGGCTGCAGTCGATCACTCGTTCCATGTGACTCGCGACCAGCGGCGGCGATCCGGACGAGCCAACGTATTGCGATGTCTTCGCCCCACGCGAAGCTTTGAGCTATCATGGCGGCGTCGCGATCGGCGGGAACCCCGATGGTGATCCCCTGGCGGGAGTCTTCCTAGCCGGAGTCTCTTGGCCGGGTCAGCAGTCGGGCTCTCCGGCATGGAGGTTCCTCTAAATCAGTGCCGACGGCGATACGCCGCTGGGGTGCGGGAGGGGGCGCTTTCATCCCAGCCGCCTCCAACGGCCTTACTCAGCCGGGTTCGCCCGCGAGGGCCGTCGTTGGCCAAAGAACGTGTAGGTCGTGAAAATCGTGGGCTCTACAAGTCGCGTCGAGAACGTCAAGCCCGAGGGTCCCGTGCTGAAGGTCGGCACCCGCGGAAGCGCACTGGCCCTCGCTCAGAGCGGCATGATCGTGGCAGAGCTCGCCCGTCACGGATTCCTCGCGGAGCTTGTCGTCATCAGCACAGCCGGCGATCGTATCCAAGACCGAGCGCTCTCCGAGATCGGCGGCAAAGGGCTCTTCGTGAAGGAGATCGAGGACGCGCTGCTCCGTGGTGAGATCGACCTCGCCATCCACAGTATGAAGGACGTCCCCGCGGTCATGCACTCGGAGCTCCACGTCGGCGCGATCCCGAAGCGAGCCGACCCGAGGGACGTGCTCGTACCGAGCGACCCGTCAGTGCGACGGGTCGAAGACCTACCCGAGGGTGCGCTCATCGCAACCGGCTCGCTCCGCCGTAAGCTACATCTGTCGGCACTGCGGCCCGACCTCCGCTTCACTGAGCTCCGCGGAAACGTGGACACGCGCCTGCGTAAGGTCCGGGCTGGTGAGGGCGGGATGGGGGGCACCATCCTCGCGGCCGCAGGACTGGCTCGACTCGGTGTCTCGGTCCCAGAGGGCATCGCGCTGTCTCCGGAGCAGATGCTGCCCGCCATCGGTCAAGGTGCGCTGTGCATTCAAGCGCGCGCCGACGCCTTCGAACTCGAAGCGCTGCTGCTCACCATTCATGACGCAGATACCGCTACGTGCGTCTCCGCCGAGCGTGAGCTCCTCGAACGCCTCGGTGGTGACTGTCGCACGCCGATTGCTGGCTTCGGAATGGTCGATGGAAGTGAGATCTGGCTGCGGGGTTGGGTGGCCAGCGTCGATGGGCAGCGGCGCTTCTCCGCCGAGCTTCGCTCGCCTACCGCCTACGCGCGCCGTTCAGGCGGGGCGCTAGCCGAAGCCCTAGTGCGCGATGGAGCGGGTGCGGTGCTCCGTTGAGACGGTCGGTCAGAATGGAGATAGAGCGTCCGTCGTGCACGCCGGGGGGGCTTGGGTCGTCCCCCACACGCAAGCGCATGCGCCGCCGACGTGGCGAATTGGCGCAGCTACGCGCGTGCTCGAGCGACGACGGCGGTCTGCATCGCCCGCCCTCGAGCGAGAGCAACTCGATGCCAGAAAACTGCAGGCAAACGCCAATCGGAGCTCTGACAAACCCTCTGAGCCGCGAGCCGTCTCGCCCCCACTTTCACCCGATAAAGAGGATACGCCGTGACTGACCGCCCTTCGCCGGCTCCACCCAAGGCCGGGTCGTCGTCAGCAACTGCCAGCGCAGGCGTCCGCCGGCCCGGACTGGTGAGCTTGGTTGGTGCCGGCCCCGGCGATCCGGGTTTGGTCACACGAAAGGCCGAGCTACGTATGCGGCAAGCCGACGTGATCCTGTACGACTCGCTCGTCTCGCAGGCCGTAATGCAGCTCGCGGGGCCGCGCGCAGAGTTGGTGGCGCGCCGGGACTTGCTCGATGGCCGTCAAGCGACCATCAACGCCTTCCTGATCGAACGCGCCAGGCAAGGCGCGAGGGTAGTCCGGCTCAAGGGTGGTGATCCCTTCGTATTTGGCCGAGGCGCAGAAGAAGCCGAAGCCTTGGCCCGGGCCGGGATCCCCTTTGAGGTGGTCCCCGGCGTGAGCGCCGGGATTGCAGTTCCGGCGTACGCAGGCATCCCCGTCACTCATCGAGCGCTCGCCAGCGACGTGACCTTCATCACGGGCCACGAAGATCCGGAGAAGGAAGACTCACCCATCGAGTGGGACCGCATCGTCCGGACGGGAGGCACCCTCGTGATGTTCATGAGCGTCCGCCGCCTCGAGGAGGTCGTCGCCGCACTCTCTCGGGCCGGCGCTAGCCCGAGGCTCCCTTGCGCCGTCATCGAGTGGGGGACTATGCCGATCCAGCGCACGGTGGACGGCGCGCTCGAGGAGATCGTCGCCCGTGTACGCGACGCTGGCGTCGACCACCCTGCTCTCTTCGTCGCGGGCAAGGTCGTCTCTCTACGTCATCAAATCGCCTGGTTCGACCGACGTCCCCTCTTTGGCCAGCGCGTGCTCGTCACGCGCGCTAGGGATCAAGCGCCGCCACTCGTGGAGGCCCTTCGGGAGGTGGGTGCCGGGGTGATCATGCTCCCTGTCCTCGCTTTCCAAGGCCCGACGGACCCAAGCCCCCTCGCAAACATCCTCGACGCCCTCCACAAGGGGGAACGCATGGACTGGGCCATCTTCACGAGTGCCAACGGAGTGCATGCCTTCGCTGACGCGTTGCGCCGACGCCGGCTCGACGTACGAGTGCTGCACGGGGCCAAGATCGCGTGTGTTGGGCCGGTCACGGCCGAAGCGATCGCAGGTTTGAGCCTCATCGCTGATGAGCTCCCGGAGGAGTCACGCGCTGACGACCTGTTTCGTGTGGTCGGAGGCGCCGACGGCGTTCGAGGGAAACGTTTCGCGCTGTTCCGTGCCGAGGTCGCTCGCAACGTGCTGCCTGACGCGCTACGCGACGCCGGTGGCCAGGTCGACATCATCCCGTGTTACCGCACCGTGCTCCCTCCGGTCGAGAAGGACGTCGCCGTGCGCCATGTCGAGATGTCCACCATCGTGACTTTCACGAGTCCATCGTCGGTGGCGAACCTTTGTCGTCTTCTGGGCGACGACGCCAACACGCTGCTCGCCTCGCGAGTTCGAGCGTGCATCGGCCCGATCACGGCGCAGGCCCTGACCGACCGGGGGCTTCCACCCCACGTCACGGCGCGGGAATACACGAGTCAGGGACTCGTTGATGCACTCGTCGACTACTCTGCCCCTCCGACCACGCAGGGATACGCCGTTGATGGAGGTGCGCCGTGAGCCAGCGACTGTTCATCCCGCTCGAGCGCTTTCGGTCTCTCCGTTTGTGGCTGAGCCGCGCTTCCGTCTGGGGTGGGGCCGCGCTCCTCATGAGCGCGGCAGGCGCTGGGTGCGGGACCGCGAGTACGACCATTGCCGTTGACCTTGGTGAGCTCTCCCCCTCCGCGCTCGACGACGCGAGGGAAGCCGTCCGACAGACGCCGAACGATCCTCGAGCGCTCGCCCGGCTTGGTGCCATTTTGGTGTCGGGCGGCGCCCCACTGAGCCCAGAGATGTCGGAGGGGGCTCGTCTTCTCGGACGCGCCGCCAGTATCGCGCCGACCGACGCCGTCATCGCGCGGTGGCAAGGGCGAGGCCTGCTGGGGTCAGATAGATCCGTCGAAGCCCAACGCGCTTTTGGACGCGCTCTCGATGCCGATCCGGAGTTTCGGAGTGACTACGAGTCGGAGATCGAACCCGTCATCGTGGCCGCGCTCGACGCGAGACTGCGGCGTGACAAGAGAGCCTCGAAGGAGCTCTCCGATGCCGCAGGTCGGCTGACGGACGGCGCTGCCAAACGGGCACCCGAAGCCGCCGCCTCTCTCTATGAAGCCGTCGGCGACTACCGCGCTGGCGCTGGCCGGCAGGCCGACGCCATCCTGGCATACGAGAGGGCTCGGACCGCCCGCGACGCCGCGAGTACGGTGTCGCCAGAGCTCGGGCTGAAACATGCCCGGGCGCTACTCGCCGCGCGGCGTCTCGATCAGGCGCGCGTCCAACTCGACGCTTGGCTCGCCGAAGGTCCGACGAGCGAGCTCAGTGAGCGCCAACAACGTGCTGCCGCGCTCTGCGAAGAGCGCTTCGCGTTCGACATCGCAAACGACTACCTTCGCGCCGCGTCGACAGCCGGCGACGCGAGTGGCGGTAAGGCGCTCACGCTGGCTAGAGCACGAGTGCTATTCAAGGCCAAAAAGCCCGAAGAGGCGACTACGCTACTCAACGGGCTGCTCTCTTCGACGGTTGATGCGTCCGTCCTCTCCGAGGTCGGCTCGCTGGCGGTCACGTTTGGTGCTCCGACTCTCGCGGCCGATGCCTTCGTCGCCGCGGTAATAGCCCGCCCAGACGATGTCGGGCTCTGGAAGGTGGCAGCACGTGCGCTAGTGGCCGCGGGTGAGAGGGCGAAGCTCGAAGCCCGCCTGGGCAACCTTACGGCGCACGCTGCCTGGGCCGAAGTCTACCTGGAGCTGAACGAGCCCGAGAGGGCCGTCAAGTCGCTGACCGTGGCGCTCGAGGGCGGGCAGGACGTCTCGCTACGCCTCGCCCGCGCCTACCACCTGACGGGTGACCTGAAGCGTCGGGACGAGGTCATCGCCGACTTCGTGAAGCGCGCTCCGACACGCGGCAAGGCGCTCGCCGATGCGGCGACCTTCTACGACGGCGTAGGCGACTCCGCTCGAGCGCTGGTGACCTTCCGGGACGCTGTCGGAGCGAGCCCAGACGATGGAGAGTTGGCGCTCGGCTACGCGAAGCAGCTACGTGCTGCCCGAGACTTCCCGGGGGAGAAGCAAGCGCTCGTAAGCTGGGCTTCCAAGGCCGCGAACCCCGAAGCCCGTGTGAAGGCCTGGCTCGAAGTCGCCGCCTACTGGTCTCGGGAGCGAAAGGGACCTGACGCCACCGCAGCACTCGACGCGGCGCTCGCCCAAGGCGACGTTCCGTCCCGTAGAGCAGCGCTCCTCGCGGCGGCGGAGGTACACCACCAGCTCGTTAGAGACGCCGCCCGCGCGGAGCAGCTGTACCGAAACTGGATCGATGCGGCCCCAGCTGCGGAGCGCGACGAGGCTCGGCGCACCGTCATTGCAAAGCTTCGTAGTGAAGCGCCTGTCGGAACGCCGGCGGTCGGACCTCGAGACCCGTCGTTTCAGCGCCTCCGGACGCGGCTCCTCGAGGAGCTCGTAGCGACACCGAACAGCGCCCCGTCCTTGCTCCTCGAGCTCGGCGAGGCCTACCTCGAGCTACGCCCGCCTCAGCGGGAAGCGGCCGAGCGTACCTTTGGCCGATTTGTCGACGCCGCCCCCGATCGGCAAGCGGCCCTCATACGAGTGGGAAACCGACTCGAAGAGGCCAACGCGTTCGCCGAAGCGGCTCGCATCTACGCACGCCTCGAGCCCGGTGAACTCCCAGGACCGGAGGATCGCCTGTCGGTTGGCATGGTGCTGTTGCGAACGCAAGACTGGAAGCGAGCTCAGGCCTTCCTGACTGCCTATCTCGACGGGGTCGATCGCCCCCCGTCCTCGGCCCAGGACCCGCTCTTCCGCGCCGCTGCGCAGTTCCTGAACTCGGGCGCACCCGAGTTCAGCGTTCGCCTCTACCGCGTATTGTTACGGATCGATCCGAACAAGACCGCAGTGCTGCGCCCCCTTGGTGACGCGCTCCTCGCCGCGGGCGACGTTGGCGGTGCGGAGGAGGTGCTACGGGCCTACATCGATGCCTCCGGCGGGTCCTTCAATGCCGTAGTGAGCGCCGGCGACGCGTTCCGGCAGCGCCGCGCGTATGCCAAAGCGCGCGAGGTCTACGAGTCTGTCTTTGACGCGCGCACGGGTACTCGCCTGAGCCGCTTGTTCCCGGTCCTATTCGAGACCTATTCCCGACTCAACGACCAGGGAGCCATGCGCAACCTCGCGCTGGAGTACGTGAAGCTGACGCCCAGCCCGCGCGCGTATTCAGACGCCGCACGCCGTTTACGGGACGCGGGGCTCCTCAGAGAGGCATACGACCTCTACGGTCAGGCCGTCGCCTCT
This sequence comes from Pseudomonadota bacterium, assembly GCA_947498315.1. Taxonomy (GTDB): domain Bacteria; phylum Myxococcota_A; class UBA9042; genus SXOO01. Next base: position 7,277 of record CANMLD010000149.1, read on the forward strand.
CAACCAGGCAACGGCGCGTTCCGGGAACAGCGCATGACACTCGCTTTTCAGTTGGGTGATTCAGAGGCCATCGAGGCCTCCGTTCGCGAGTACGTGCAGTCGGAGCGAACCGAAAGCGCATGGGTGAAGGCGGCTTCCCTTCATGCCAATCGGGGCGATAGCAGCAGCGCTCGCCGACTCGTAGGTGACGCGTTGAAGGCGGGGGTGGATGGCGCGGAGCTTCACCTGTTGCTCGGCGGGCTGGCGCTCCAGGATGCCGCTCGGGCCGCTTCGGATCAGGGTCCGGGGAGCACCAGCTCGGCTCAAGAGGCCGTCATCGCCGAGTTCACTGCGGCACTCGCATTCGCAGAGAAGGTCGACACCGTCCTCCCCCTGATTCGAAAGACACTGTCAGATGCAGGCCAACTCGGGGCGTTGATCGCCGTACTCCGAGAGGTCCTCGCGCTCTATCCGACACGGCACGAGACATGGTTCGAGCTCGGCGACATCGCGGCCGCTCGCGGCCGGCTCGACGAGGCGCGTAGCCTTTGGGAGCGCTTCACGGAACGAGATTCTCGGGGTGCGTTCTTGGTAGGAGGCCGCCTCTGGCGAGAGGGCGACGCGAGCTCCGCGAGACGTTACTACGAACGTGCCCTCGACAACCCGACCGTCGACAATCCGGCGGACGTTCTCGAATCGCTCGTGTCCATCCTGCTGACGATGGGCTTCGATGACCGTGTCCCTCCGCTCCTCACTCGCGTAGCCAGTCCAGCAGGAGCGGCACTTGACCTCGCAAAGATCGCCCCCATGCTCGAAAGCGCCGGCTTCGTCGAGCAAGCCGCTCAGGCTTATGAGGAGCTCCTCGAGCAACGCCCCGTCGCGGAAGGTTGGTATCGACTCGGACTGCTTCGTCTCCTCCTAGATGATGACGCTGGGGCTCGCGCTGCCTTCGAGCGCTTCCTCGAGGCGGAGCCCGGTCAGCGCGAGCGCGCCGTCTCTTCGGACCGGGGTAAGCGAGCTCTTCTGAGACTACAGCGGCTCATGGGGATCACTGCTGCGCTCGACGCCGCCGGCCTCGAAGGACCGGCCCTCGAGTTCATCCGGCGCGAGGAAGCAGCGCTCCCCGAGCTGGCGGCCGTACACCTGCTCGCCGCTCGCCTGCGTTTGGCCACAGGGGATATCTCAGGTGGTATGGCGTCTATCGGCGCCATGCTCGACGCTCCGATACAAGCTGGGCTCGACGCTGACACCGTCGATGCGCTGCTCGATCAGATCGCCGCGCTTGGTCGTAGCCCGGAGGCACTCGAGGTCTTCCGAGTTAGCGCGTCCGAGCGCCCGGGCAGCCCCGGATTGGCTCTTGCCGTAGCCAGCCTCGCGATTCGCAGTGGCGACATCGACGCCGCTCGTGATGAGCTCCGTAAGCTCGTCGCCGAACCTGGCGGCGAAGCACGGTTGCGAGCTGGACGTATCCTCCTCGAAGCCGGGCTCGAATCGGAAGCGAGTGACGTTTGGCTGTCGGGCCTCGAGGCCGGTCAAGGGCTGAGCGCGGTAGACGGGCTGCTGCGCGCCGTCTTCGGTCTCGCCTTGCGAAGCGGTAACGACGGCCTCGTGGTCGACGCGGAACGTCGACTTCGGGAGCTCGTCGAAGAGACTCGCGAATACCACCGCATTGTGGCACTCGCGTACACGAGCAGCGGGCACTACCAGAGAGCCGCGGACGCTGCGGCTGCCTGGGTCGGCGCATTGAGCGACATCCCTTCCCCAGACGGACTCCTCGACCCCACCCCTCTTCATCCGATGCGCGTCCTCATCGAGGCACACCTGAAGTCAGGGGACTCCGGCGCTGCGGTCCGAGCGATAGAGCAATGGGCGTCAGAGAGCAGCGCACCGGCGGCCGTCTTCGCCGCCGGTGCCTCTCTTTTGCTCGAGCGGCTCCAACCGCAAGCGGCGGCACAGCTCATGGACCGCGCGATGGCGCTCGAGCCTGCGTCGATAACGCTACGCCTGAACAGACTCGAGACGTTGCTCGACGGCGACCCGCAGACAGACGACACACCGGGAGGGCTCGTGGTGACGGTCGCCACACGCATCATCGATTCATACCCGGACCTCGCCAGCGCGGCCGCCCGCATCGCCGATGGACTCTCCAGCCGAGCCTTCGTCGATTCGGCTGCGGCCATTCGGCAGGCGCGCTCCCTCCCTGTCTCTCTGGACCACCTGTCCGCCCTCGTGGACCTCGCGTGCGACCACGGCGCGGATTGTCAAGGATGGACACCAGCGACGACGAAGCGCTGGGAAGACGACGCCGCCCGTTTCGTGCGTGAGAGCCCTGATGGCTCCTTCGCCGCGGTCCAACTCTGCGCCCTCGCTCTTGGCCGAGCTCAGTTTCCAAGCCCGATGCTGGATCGGCTCGCTGCTGACGCGACCGCGAGACGTCCAGATTCCCCACACCCCATCGCCATATTAGCTAGCGCCGTCGCCAACCTCTCTCGCGGAGACGAGGCGGCGGCCCTCGCCGGCCTCGACACGGTGCTCGCCATGGGTGGCGTCGAGCTCCCCGCGGTTCTCGATGCCCGTCGGCGCGCAAGCGGTCCCCACAGCGCAAGGACGCTGGCCGCTGGGCTGTTCATGGCACGCGCCGTCGGGACCGGTCGCTATGAGGCGGCACACCGCGCTCTCGAGCGGGCCGTTCAGAACTCCGGGACTATCGATGGACGACTTGCCGCCGCCGATGCCGTCCGTGACGCGCTCGAGCGGTATCCCGCCACGCCTGCGAATGAGTCAAGAAGGCTCGCGGCAGCAGCGCTCGCGCTCGTTGACCCCTTGCGCGTCCGCGGCGCTCAGTATGTCGCGCTCACCTCACTCGTCAGTGACCTGTGGGAGAAGCAAGCGGACGTGACCACCGCGGAGTTCGTCTACCGTCAAGCACTGGAACGCTTCCCTGCGTCACCGGCGCTACACAACAACCTCGCGTACTTCCTGGCTCGGCACGGCAAGCAGTTGGACGACGCCCTCGCCCTGGTTCGTCGCGCTCACGCGCTGGCACCAGAGCGCACCCTGGCCTACATCGATACAGAGGCCTGGATCCTTCATCGCCTCGGGCGCAACAGCGACGCCAAGGCGCTGCTGCAAGAGGCTCTGAGACTCGCCACGAAGCAGGATGGACCCGGGCTAGCCGAGAGCTATTTCCATCTGGCCATCGTCGAGGACGCTCTCGGTAACCCGGACGAGACGGTTCGTGCACTGAAGCTCGCCATCCGCTACGATCGCGGCGGCTATTTCGGACGTAGCGCCGCGGCCCTGCTCCAGCAAAAAGGAACGTGAGATCATGCTGACACACCGCTTCCGCCTCCCGCGCGGGCTGCGCCGGGCTGCACTCGCAGGGCTCGCCTCGGTGCAACTCTTCGGATGTACGGCAATGATTCGAGCCGGCCAAGCTCCTTCCGAGAGGCCTGTCCGCGTTCAAGGCAGCTCGCCCATCGCGCTGGTCCCGCCCATCTTCGACATTAGTGCCGGCACCGTTGTTGGCGGTCATGCGCCAAACCCCGAGCGGCGGTACACGCTGGTCCACGAGTGGGGCAACACCCTGGTGCTCGACCCAAACGAATTCAACCATGCGATCCGGGACGAGCTGAGAACGCTCGGTTATACCGTAGCCACCGCCGGCTTCGCGCCCCACGGGCTTCAGCCAACCGTCACCAAAATCGTCTACAACGTCTTTGGTTCCGACGCCCGCGCAGGTTGGTCCGAAGCCGAGGTCACCGTTCGATGGCAAGTCCTCGGACAGGCACCCTTCACCCTCGAGACCCGGGGTTCCTCGACGGCTCAGCAACATTCCCTCGCGAGCATCTTTCAGGCCTACCGAATCGCGCTCCGCAACTTCCTGGCCAACCCGCAGTTCGCGTCCGCCGTCTCACCGACCGGTCGGCCGCCCACCACAGTTCAAGGTGGGGCTCCAGCCATCGAACCGCTTCCGGTCACCACGCCGGTCAGCATCACTCCAGCCACACCGACGGTGAGCACGCCCATCGTGCCAACCACGACCAACGCCCCCCGGCAGCGTCTAAAACGCCCCGCCTCCTCCACACGAAAGCTGGACAGCACGACGGCGTCACAGCGTTCTCGCGGCTCGGTCGTCACGGTGCTGGTCGGCGACGCATGGGGATCCGGAATCGTCTTGTCCGAGTTCCTAATCGCGACGCAGGCGTCGTTAGTTCAATCTGGCAACGTGATCGTCGTTTCGTCTGCAGGCAAGCAGCTCGAAGCGCGCGTCCTTCGCGCAGACACCGCAAGCGACGTCGCGCTCCTCGAAGTGACAGGCGGAAAGCTCGAACCACTGGGGCTCGATCTCGCGCCTGCATCCACGGGATCACCGGTCATCGCACTAGGGACCCCTTTCCACCCGGGCCTCTCCTTCAGCGTCAGCCCAGGCCGCATCGTCACAGGGACACAGAACAACGTCGACACGGACGCGAGAATCAGCGCTGGTAATGCTGGCGGCCCCATCATCGACGAATACGGACGCGCGATTGGAATGGTCGTTTGGTCCGCTGGAGACGCCGCCGAATCCGGCACCGCCCGTGGAATCAGCGCTGGCGCCCTCTTCCGCGCGTTGGGCCTCGGCTACGCGGACGCCGACCCGCCCTGAACGTAGGGGCGGGCATTGTGTCCGGAGCCTTGGCGAGGCTACATGTCTAGCACCGCGCGGCGCTTCCGTGGCCTCGCCGGGCTGACCGCTCGTGACTGACTCGATGTCCGGGGCTGCTGCCGGCGATGCCGGCGCGGCACTCAGTGCTGCTCCTGAGCGGTCAGCGGTCAGCGGTCAGCGGTCAGCGGTCAGCGGTCAGCTCCGGCCGGCCGACGTGCCTCGCACTTCGCGGCGCTTCCTTGCCCTCGCCGGGCTGACCGCTGAGCGCTGAGCGCTGATAGCCCGGCGTCAGCTCCGGCTGAAGCCGGCGGCGCCGGCGCTGGGGCTGAGCGCTTACGTCAACTCCGGCTGAATCCGGCGGCGCCGGCGCTGATAGCTCTTCAGTCTTTCCTCGCTTTTTTCGATCCTGCGGCCCGCGCGTGACAACATAACGCTCGAGTAAGTAACCACGCCTTTACGCTCATCCGGGTTGCCCATTGCGTAGGGGCCGGGCATCACCACCCGCCTACAGGCCCTACGCGGTCACCTGAACGCGGCTCAGCGAGACCGAATGCGCCGTCCGAACAACCGAAACGCTCAGACTCCGGCCGATGGGTTCGACTTCTCTCGGCTTCTTCGCATCACGTCTCGTTGGTGGTGGTTGCTCATCCTCATGAGCGCGACCGCTGTCGGGATCGCTTGGGCCGTCCTCGACCGAGTGCAACCTGTCTATCGCGCCACGGCGACGGTCATCGTCTCGCCCACCGCACCGCGAGTCCTCGATGACGTAAAGGACATCATCGACGTCACCGAGGGCGGGCGCCGCGACTTCGACGAGTACATGCAGACCCAGCTCGACATCTTGAAGTCACAAGCCGTCTCCGAGACGGTGCTCGACCGGCTCGATCTCTGGGCCGACGAGCGGCTCTATGGAACGGCCGATTCGGAGACCGAAGCAGAGTTCGATGCTGCGACTCTTCGCTTGACCCGCTCGACCTCGCTCGCCGGTCGTCTCAAGGCGAGCCGTGTGGTGGACTCGCTCATCATCCAGGTTCAGTTCGAGCACAAAGAAGCGGCGCTCGCGGCCGCGATCTCCAATGAATTTGCTGCCGTCTACGTCGACCAGAACCTCGGAGCCAAACGCGACGTGCTCGACAAGGCCCGGTCTGACCTCGAGGGGCTCCTCGACCAGCGGCTCGCGGCCAAAAAAGCTGCCGAGCGAAAGAACCGCGAGTTCAGTACGCGCAATAACATCGTCGCCGTCGAGACCCGTCGCAAAGAGGTCAACTCCGAGCGCCAGTTCTACAATCAGAAGATGCTCGAGGCGACGGCGCTCCTCGTCAAAGCGGAGGCGGAGCAGGGCGAAGTCGCGAAGGTGAACTCGAAGGGG
>CANMLD010000150.1 GCA_947498315.1 Pseudomonadota bacterium
GCCATCGCACAAGCGAAAGAACCGCCGAACTGAAGGTTACGAGTCATGTCGCGGACGTCCGCGTCGTCAAAGGGGTCTGTGGCGGACCACCGTTTCGCGATCTCGCGAACGAAGTGAACGGGCTCCCGCCAGAAGCGGCGTTCCGGCAGCCCAGGGACGTTGAACTCGTAGACGTGCCGCGGCGCCCAAGGCACGAACCAGCGGAAGGGTGCGTTTAGGATCGCGATGCGGTCCAGGCGACCGCGGGCGACTCGGGTCATGGCGGCCAGCAGGATCCCGCCCCAGTCGTGGCCGACGACGTCGAGCTTCGCGTACCCGAGGGCGAGGATGAGCTCGCCGAGCTCAGCGGCGAGCGCACTGACTCGGTAGTCGCCAACGCCCCCAACCGGTGGCGCGGCGTGGCCTACTCCGGCACCGGGCTTCGGCTTCGACGAGCGCCCATAGCCTTTGAGATCGGGGACCAGGACCCGCAAGCCCGCATGAGCCAGGCGCGGCGCGACCCGTCGCCAGCTCCTTCCGGTCTCGGGGAATCCATGGAGAAGCAAGATGGGCCGACCTTCCGGAGGACCGAGCTCGCGGACCGCGTAGCTCGCCCCGTTCACGACGACCTCGCGGACCGGCGCGGCGTCGAAGAGCTCGCCTTGAAGAGCCTCTTCGGACGCACCTGACGTCCCTCTGATCGACTCGTTCACCTGGGGCTTCATCTAGGGCAGTCCACTACGGCCGCGGCCGCGCCCCCCGCATCGCTTCGGGCGTCTCGAACTTCACGCTCTCCATGTCTTCGAGCGACATGTTCCACTCTCCGAGCGCCGTCTGCATGTAGGTGAGCATGTCGGCCATCCGCTCGTCTTCCGAGCGTGGGCGAGGATCGAGCGGTGACGGCGGTGGGGCTGACGAATGGGGCCGTGACGACTGCGGCGGCCCCGAACGGCGTGTCGGCGCAGGGCCGGCTGACGGCGCCGGGCTGCCGGAACGTCCGGGAGTAGCGACCTGAGCGGTCGTCACCGCCGGGACCGTCGCTGTGACGGGAGACCTCTCGACAAGGCCCGCAAACCTCTGATTTGCAAGCCGTAGTTGGCGAGTCCCTGCGACCGCGATCTGCTCCTGAAACTTCACCGCGAAGGGGTGCACATTCGAGAGGAGCTGACCGAACGCACGCTGATGAAGCGTGAGCACCACGGCTTCGCCGCGGACGCAGACCGTGGCCGACCGGGGCGACCGGTCCACGAGCGCCATCTGGCCGACGAGAGAACCGGCTTCGAGTACGGCCATGACCCGCTCCATGCCAGCGACCACACGAACGATGATGACGACGCCCTTCGCTACGATGAAGCAGGAGTCGCCGGGTTCGCCTTCACGGCAGAGCACGGTGCCGTCGCCGTAACTCTTCGGCGGCGCGACCTTCACGAGCGCTTCGAGCTCCGCGTTGCTGAAGCCCTTGAGGCACGCGACCTGCCGCAAGTCGACACGCCCGTCCTCTTGACCGACGCCCGTGAGCGGCGGAAGGGCCGCCGTGACGCGGCAGCCCGTCGTGATGCCGCGCCGCCCCATCTCGGCCTCGATGCGTCCGTTCGTGTCGCGTACCCGCCGGGCCAACAGCCCAATGACGGCGCCGACGACCGCGACGGCGACTTTCGGTGCGTGGTCGAGGAAGGTGCGAAGGGTGGTGCGTGACAGTTCGAGCACCTGACTGGCTTTGGTCGCGACGACCGACGCCGAGCGGGGGCCGGGATCGACACAGGCCATCTCTCCCACAACTTCGCCGGGGTAGACGGCGGCAACTTCGATCTCGTCAGTCTCTTGGCTCGACTGTTGCGCGCCGTCCATCCGGGGCAGCGAGGATCGCTCGCCACCCGGAGGCAGCACCGCCGCGGTCGCACGAGGTGAGCTGCTCGACCGCACCCTCACGGCCAGCCGGCCGGAGACCACAATCATCATGGAGTCACCCTGTTCGCCTTGACGATAGAGCGCTTGCCCCTCATCGAGGCGACGCGCGCCGAGCATGGACCCGACCGCGTCGAGCGTCGCCGCGTCGAAGGACGACAAGAAGGGGACACGCTTGAGCGCCTCGCGCATGGTGTCTGGATGGAGTCGGGTCGTCATGGGCTTGGCGCTCCTTGGTGCAGGATAGCCGAGTGGATCGAACGGGCGGCGCGAAGCTGAGCTGCGTGGGGTAGTCCCGCTCCGCGGTGGCCTCAGAGACGCTTCGTCAGTCGAAACACGGCGGCATTTCGGCGCGGAGCGTGACCTACACGGCGCGTCAAGGCAAGACCCCGTCTAGCGCCCGAGTCGAGATGGCGTTACCATCGCGCCGCTCGACGCTATGCGCTCGGCCGGGACGGCGTGTGCGGGTGGGGAGCGTCCCCACGCCCCCGCTCCGATCGCCGTCGGACCCGCCACGGGGCTTGCTCGTAGGCCCATTGAGGAACGCCATGAAGCACACGACAGCCGGAACGCGGGGCCCAACGGGCGCCTCTGACGACGGTGCGGGCGTCGCTACTGCCGGCGCCGGTGACGAGTCAGCCCTGGCCGTACTCGACCAGCTCGAAGCGCTACTCCAAGGCGAGGCCGCGCCGTCGCTCGATGACATCGCGGCCGCGATGGAAGCGACGGGTGGCCTCATTGGCGAGCTGTGGGACCGCGATGAGATTCAGAGCGTGCGCGTACGGGTGTTGTCGTCGCTCGACGCGCTCCTCGATGCCACGAAGCCGAAGGCCGCTCGCAGCTTCCTCCTCGAACGTCGAGCACGGCTCTTCGAACACCTCGGCGACCTCGAGAGCGCCGCGCATTCCCTCGCGGACGCCTACCGCGAGCTCCCATCAGACGAGCCCCTCGCCGCTCTCGACTCCGCCGCCGAACGCTCGCCGCAGCGCGATCGCCGCGTCCTCGACCTCGTCCTGAAGCTGGCCGAAGCCCCCCGACGGCGCGCGGACGCGGCACGACGTCGCGCGAGCCTCGCGCTCGAGGATGGCGCTCTCGACCTCGCCGAACGGCACTTTCATGCCGTGCTCGAGATCGATCCTGACGACACCGAGGCCCATGGCGGTCTCAGTCTCCTCAAAGCGACACGCGCCGAGTCGGTCGCGCGTGAAGCGACCCTGAGAGAGCGAGTCGGCAGTGAGAACGCGGCCGAGCGGGCCGCCGCGTGCCTGGCGTTGATCGAGCTCCTCGGTGCGAACCACGACGAGACGCCGGCGCTCCTCGCGACTGCTTTCGATGCGCAACCGACCGACGTCGAGCTCCTGCGTCGCGTCCTCGCTCACCAGCTCGCGAGCGGCCTCGGCACGACCGGCAAGGACTCCGCGCGCGCCATCATGGTGCTGGTCCGTCGCCACCGTGAGGCTGCCCCGGGCTCATCCGCCGGGGCTCGCGCCGCTGGCCTCGCGCTGGCGAGTAGCCTCGCGGACGATGATCATCCTGAAGACGCCTCGATCAGCGACGTCCTGACGTTCACCGCCGACACGCTCCTCGACGCCGCCAAAGCCGATCCCTGCGATCCTGCCGTGGTCTCGGCCATCGACCGCGTGCTCATGCGCCTCGGACGACATCAGGACCTGCGAGAGGTCTTGCAAGCCGCGCGGCGTACCACGAAGTCGAGGTCCGACGAGAAGACCTGGCTAGTCCGCGAAGGGGAGATCCTCTGGCGCTCGCTCGGTGACATGGAAGAGGCCGAGAAGCTCTTCCGGCGGGTCCGTGCGGCCGATCCGCGCGACCTCACGGCGCTGGCCTTCTTCGAGGCCGATCTCACGCGCCGCGAAGACTGGAAGCGGCTCCACGCCGTCCTGGCGCAGAAGCTCGCCATCATCGGCAAGGAGCACCGTGTCGCGGTCGCGCTGGAGATGGCGGTGCTCGCCGAAGGACGCCTGCAGAGCCCGGAGATGGCGGCTGAGGCCTACAAGCGTGTCCTCACGGAAGAGCCGGCTCACGAGTTAGCCACCGACCGCCTCCTCGAGCTCTATCGCACCACGGGTAAGTGGCACGCGCTCATCGAGCTCTTGAACGGCCGCATCCGACGCCTCGGCGACGGCCCGGACGTCGTTGAGAAGAAGGTGCAGACCCTGTTTCAGATCATCGATATCTACCAGGCGCCCGACAAGCTCCCGGTCGAAGAGATGGTCGTGCAGACCTACGGCCGCATCGTGCAGCTGAGCCCGACCAACGTCGCCGCCCTCGACAACCTCGCGCAGCGTTACGGAGACGCCGCGCGGTGGTCCGAGCTCGTTCAGGTGCTCCAGAAAAAGATCGCCGCGACGACCGACGCCGAGCAGTTGCTCGACCTCTTCCATCAGGTCGCCGACCTATACCTCTCGAAGATGTCGAGCGAGACGCAGGCGGTCCCCTTCCTCGAACGTATCCTCGAGCTCGATCCGCAAAACCTCGAGATCGTTCAGAAGCTCCGGGACATCTACAAGAGCAAGCACAACCTCGAGCGCCTCTATGCGACTTACCGCACGGAGCTCGAGCTGACGGACGCGTCTCGGCGAGAGCCGATTTTGACCGAGCTCGCGCTCCTTGCGACAGAGAAGCTGCACTGGCCCGGCGAGGCCATCACTCACTGGCGCGCCCTGCTCGCCCTGAACAGCAAGAACGAGAAAGCCGCTCTGGCGCTCTTTCAGCTCTATGAACAGGAAGGGCGACACGCCGACCTCGCGACCCTCATCGAGACTCGCCTCGATCACGCCAAGACGAAGCGCCGCCGAATCGAGCTCCTCGAGAAGCTCGGCGAGCTCCTCGCTGACCATCTCGGCGACACCACTCGCGCCAAGGCCGCCTATCGCGAAGCGCTCGAACACCAACCGGGGCTACCTACCGCACGGCTCGCGCTCCAGAAGATCCTGGTGGCAGAGAAGGCATGGGACGACCTCAAGGCCTCCTACGCCGAGAACGGCGATTACGCCGGCTACGTCGCCTTCCTCGATGCGCATCAGTCGACCGAGTCCGACCCACAGCTCCGGCTCGACATCCGCCTCGAGGCCGTTCGCGTGGTCGAAGAACACTTCGGCGACAAGGCGAAGGTCACCTCGAGGCTCGAGCTGCTCCTGAGCGAACACCCCGAGTCTACCGTCGTCGCCGAACAGCTCGCGACCCGTTATGAGGCGACCGGCCAGGTCGACCGCCTGCTCGTCGCCCTCGAACGCCTCGCCCACCTCAGCGAGGCCGACGCGGGTCGCGAAGTCGCCATAGGGCGCGCCATCGTGGCCTTGCAACGTGCAGGGCGTGATCGCGAAGTGTTCGTCTGGGCACTGCGCCTCGCTGATCTCGAGATCGAGCGCAGCGTCATGGGACCCCACGTGCGCGCCACTGAACGGTACGCTGAGGCCGCCGACGCCTTCCCGGGGCTGGTCAACTGGGTGGAGCGCGCCGAAGCCCGGGTGGCCGGCGTCGTCGAGCGATGCGAGCTACTCCGTTATCGGGCCCAGCTGCTCCGTGAGCGTTTGCGACGCCCGTCGGACGCCATCGCGTGCCTCGAAGCGGTCGTCGACCTCGAACCGGAGGACGTCTCCACCATCATCGATTTGGAGAGCCTCACCTTTGCCGAGCAGGACTGGCCGGCCTACGAGCGTGCGCTGCAGCGCCGCATCGACTTCCTCGAGACGGAAGGCGATGGCGATCGTCTCCGTGAAGCGCTGCTCCGGCTCGCGCAACTCCATGAAGACATCCTCGACACCCCCGACGGCGCGGTCAGCGCGTATCGACGTGTCCTTGACCGCATCCCCGGTGACGACGCCGCCGTTCAGGGCCTCATCCGACTCTTCGAGCTCGAGGAGCGTTGGGACGACCTCGTCGTGCTGCTCGATGGCGAACGCGCTCGGTCCGGTGACGCCGGCACCGCCGCGACGCTCGACGCGCGCGCCGCCCGCATCCTCGGGACACACCTGAGCGACTACGACCTTGCGCTCACCCGCCTCGAGCGGTCTCTCGAGTTCGCGCCCGGGAACGACCACGCCCTCCTCTACCTCTGGGAGCTCTTCGAAACGGACACGGCCGTCGAAGGCGTCATCGATTTGCTCGAGCCGATCCTCCGCCGCCTCAGCGACGGAGGGCGACTGCGCCGAGTCCTCCTCGCGCGCCTCGAACGCGAAGTCGACCTCACGTCGATTCGGCGCCATCACCTCGAGATCGCGGCGCTGAGCCCGGTTCTGGAGGAGGCTTTCCCGCATCGGGCAGCCGCGTTCGCGCTCGACCCCACCGACGCGCAGATCCGAGCCGGGCTCGAGGCCCTCGTGGAGCAGATCGGGCGATATGACGCGCTCGTTGGCCTCTATTCGCTCGTGCTCGCATTCGAGACAGGGTCGGCTCCCTACGAGGGCGTCAGCCGCTTCGTCCGCGTCGACGACATCTCGGTCGAGGTGAGCCTCACGAGCCGGCTCGCTGAGCTCTTCGAAGCTCAGTTCGGCGACATCGAAAGAGCCACTGCCTGCCACGAGCGCGTCCTCGCTCTCGATCCGGAGAGCCTCGACACCCTCTCCGCGCTCGAACGACTGCACGCTCGCCGCGAAGACTGGCAGGCGCTCTTCGACGTCTATCGACGTAAGGCCACGCTGCTCTTCGAGGTCGATGAGAAGCGCACCGTCTACATGGCGATGAGCTCTCTACTGCGCGATGAGCTCGGGCAGCCGATGGACGCCATCGCCATCTACGAGCGTGTCCTCCGTCTCGATGAGCGTTATGGGGACGCAATCATCGCGCTCGAAGAGCTCTACACCGAGTTTGGCCGCTTCGAGGAGCTCGCTGGCCTGATCCGGCGCCAGCTCCCCTACTCAGAGAGCACCCACGCCCGCGCCGGTCTGCACCTGCGTCTCGCCACGCTCCTCCGTACCCACCTCGGACAGCCTGGGCAAGCCGTCGACGCGTACAAGGCGGTCCTCGCCGATGGTGAGCGTACCGAAGAGGCCGTTCTGGGGCTCGAGTCCTTCTTTGAGAACCCCGATGCCATCGAGCCCGGCGAGCCCTCAGCCGACCTGGCGACGCGCGCGGCCGACGTCCTGCAGCCGCGTTTTCGCGAAGCCGGTGAATGGCAACGGGAGGTCGTGGTGCTCAATCTCCGTGCTCGCCTCGCTACCGGGGACCGAGATCGGGCCGCTCATCTCCGTAGCATCGCGGAACGCTACGAGGACCATGGCGGCGACTACGCCTCGGCGGTAGACGCTTACGCCGAGTCGTTCCGCCTCTTCCCGGACGACGCGCAATCGGAGGCCGGCCTCGCCCGCGCTGCAACCGCGCTCGGCGCTTGGTCGGTCTGGGCGGATGTGCTCGCAGAGTCGGCTCCTTACGCGGGTGCCGCGACGTCGGTCCGTCTACTCATGACCCTAGGCGACCTCGCGCGCGGGCAACTGGGCGACTCGGGCCGAGCTATCGACGCCTATGAGCGCGTACTGGCGCTCGAGCCGCTCCACATCCTCGCCCTCGATGCGCTCGATGCGCTGTACGACGCCGCTGGACGCCTCCGCGACCGAGTGACCACCGTAGAACGCCGCACCGAAGCGGCTGTTGACGACCGCGAACGACGCGCACTTCAGTTCCTGGCCGGCACGCTGCGGGAGACCCTCGGCGACACCGACGACGCGGTGGCCGCGTATGAGGCAGTGCTGTCACGCGCCGACTCGGGGACCGAGGCGGCTTCGCAAGACGCACTCGATCGACTGCTGCCCCTCTATGAGGAGGCAGGCGCCTTCGAGAAGCTCGCTGCGTTGCTTCGCCGGAAGTCCGCCTTCCTCGCAGACCACTCAGCAGCAACAGACGCCGAAGCCGACGACGTCGATAGCGCACGCGACCACTTCCTCGCCGAACGTCGCTCGGTTCTGCTGCGACTTGCGGAGTTGGAAGAGGTCGAGCTGGAGAGCGCCGCCGCCGCCACGGCGACCTACGAACAGCTTCGCATCATCGACCCCAAGGACCGCACCGCCTTCGAGAACCTGCGACGCCTCTATGGGGCGGCGGAGCGCTGGGATGACCTCGAGGCGCTCTTGCTCGAAGAGCGCGCCCATCAGGATGATGTCCGCACGGCCAACGTGCTCGACTACATGTTGGCGCAGCTCTACGACAACCAGCTCCAACGCCCGCTCGATGCCGTCGACCGCTATGAGGCCGTCCTGGCGCGCACGCCGACCTTCCCGGCGGCGCGGCGTGCACTCGCGGCGCTCATCGACGAGGTCCCGAAGCGCCCTCCGAACTATCTCGCCACCTCGCCCGGCTCTCCACGAAGGGCGCTCGCCGAACGCGCCGCCGACGTGCTCGAGAGCGCGTTTACTGAAGCAGGCGAGCTCGAAGCCGTAGCGCGGCTCCTGCGAACTCGAATCGAGCACGACATCGACGACGATGCCACTCAGAGTCGCAGTCGGCTCGCGGCGCTCATCGAACTGTCCTTGGGGGATCCGAGTGCGGCGTTCGACGTGCTGAGAGACGCGGCGCTCGAGAGTTGGTCCGCATCGAGTCCCCTTCGGAGCGAGCTCGTACGGCTCGCCGCTCTCACGAAGCGGTGGGACGATCTCGAGCTCGTGGACCGAGAGGTGATGGGCAATGAGAGTTCGCCCGAGCGGCGCCTCGAGATATTGCGAGAGATGGTGCGCGTCGCTCAAGTCGACCGTCTCGACCTCGACGTCGCCGAGGGGATTCTGCGCGAGACTCTGGCCGAGTTCCCAACGGACGGCGAGACCCTTGATTGCTTGCGACAGCTCTTCGAACTCAGCGGGCGAACTCGCGACGTGGTCGACATGCTTCGGCACGAGGCCGAGCAGACCAGCGACCGCACGAAGCGAATCGAGTTGCTGTATCGAATGGCGATCCTTCTTGGAGAGAAGCTCGGTGACATGGCCGGTGCCAGCGATACCTACGAGCAGATCATGCGGGAGGCGCCTCGGGAACGCCGAGCGTACAGGGCGCTCGAGACCATCCTCCTCGCGAAGGGCGACGCGCGCGGCGTCATCGAGATGCTCGACCGAGAGTTCGAAGTCGAAACCGACCGCCAAGAGCGGATCATCATTCGCGAGCGCATCCTCGGCCTCTCTGCCGATGCCGGCTACAGGGAAGAGCAAATCCTCGCCGAGATCGACCGTCTCGTGGACATCGAACCTCAAAGCTCCGTCTGCCGAGCCTTCGTCGAAGCCATTCAGGACATTGCTGAGGACCGCGCCCGAGTTCATGCTCTGCTCGTACGCATCTATGAGCAGCAGTCGGATTGGCCCTGCCTCATCGCGCATCTACTGCGCGGGCTCGATGATCCGACCACCGACGATACGCTCCGCACACTCGAACGCGTGCGGACCATCCAGCTCGCGCGCCTCGAAGACCGTTCCGCAGCCTACGAGACCGAGAAGGACATGGCTCGTGCGGTCGCGAACGACGACAGCCGACCCTCTCTAGAGCTCCGCCGACGGATCGATGCCCTCGAAGAGAGCGCCGCCAAGTCTCGCTCCACTGGCGACGCGACCCGTTCACCAGGTCACCTCGACCTCGCCGCGTTCTTTCTCGCACTCTCGAGCGAGATGCCGCTATCCGCGCGTCCTGACGAGCCGAAGCCCGACGCCGTGGCGCTCGACCTTGCGCTGCGAGCGGCCAAGCTCGCTGAAGGCTCCCGGCCCGAGAAGGGCGGACGTGGCAACAAGGGCCCCGCGCTCGCCGCCTCCCCTGCGTTGGTCGCTTCGGCCCTCGAACGGGCGATCGAGCTCATGCCGTCGTGCGAGCCTGCGATCGCCGGTCTGCGCCGGGTCTTTCAGTCGGAGGGCCGTCACGCTGACCTCGTCCGCATCGAGCGCCACGCGATCGAGCACATCGCACAAGGGCGCGAGCTGGAGCGAGCGTGGCTTCACGTGGCGACGCTCGAGCTCGACAAGCTCGCTGATCCCGTTGCCGCGATCTCGTCGTTCGAGAGAGCGCTGGATCAGAACCCCCGTAGCCGCGATGCTCTCGCGCGGCTCGAAGCGATCTATCGCGTTCAAGGGGACATGGTGGCGCTTCATGCGCTCCTCGAGCGCTGGACCGACCTCGGTTCCGGGGGTGACTCACGCGCCGAGCTCGACGAGCGGAACGCAGTTCGGTACCGGCTCGCTGAGTTTCACGTGACGGTCCGGAGCGACGCGGTGGCCGCCCTCGACGTCGCCGCCGAGATCCTTCAGGCCCGCGATGGTCACGCGCTCACCGTGAAGCTCGTCGAATCGATCCTGACGGGCGATGACGGTCGGGCAACTGAGGCCGACGCCGATCTTCGAAGCGCCGGCATCCGCGCCCGGGCCGCAGAGCTCCTCGAACGCGTCTACACCGAGAGCACCCCGTGGCGCCGATGGGAAGCCGTCTACCGGGCCCAGCTCGCTGCGGCTCCTGACGCCGAAGTCCGGATGCTACTACACTCGCAGCTCGGCCACCTCTACTCAGACAGAGCCGCCGACCCTGCCGCCGCGTTGCTCGAACACTGTGCCGCCCTTCTCCTCGATCTTGGCAACGCCGAACTGGAGGCCACTGTCGAAGGCCTCGCCAAGGCGCACTCTCTTTGGGAACCGCTCGCTGATACCTACGCCGCGGCGACCGGGTATGGTGACGTCCACGACGCCCCCGAGCTCCCCATCGATCTTGCGGTCCGTTACCTACGAAGGCTAGCCGACATCGCACGAGACGGGCAACGAAACCCCGAGCTCGCGGCCACTTGGCTGGAGCGCCTGATCACACTCGACCCGATCGACACCGCCGCCCTCGATCTGCTGGCGAGCTGGTTCGAACGCGACGGCGGCGACGATCTGGCCCTCCTCCGTATCCGAAAGCTGCGGGTCGACGCCGCGACCACGGACATCGAGCGCATCGCGGGGCTCTATGGCGTCGCTGACCTCGAGCGAAGTGCTCGCCGGGACAAGAGCGCCGCCACGTCAGCGTGGCTGACCATCATCGAGCTCGATCCGACCCAGGCTCGCGCCAAGGACGAACTCGAAGCGGTCTACCGTGAACTGGGCGACTTCGAAGCCATCGCCACAATATTAAAGCGAAAGCTCGACTTCGCGGACGACCCGGAGGAGCGCCTCGACCTGCTCTCCGACCTCGCACGCATCGAAGAGCGCGAGCTAGGCCGCCTCGAAGACGCCGCACGAACTTATCGGGAGACCCTGCTCCTGGCGCCGCAAAACATCCTGGCGCTTACGAGCCTCGAACGGCTCTGCCCACGCGTCGGAGACTACGAAGGCCTGCTGGTGGTCCTCGAGACGAAGCGCGCCAGCTTCGCTGACCCGCGAGCGCGGGCGGAGGCCGACTTCCAAATCGGCTCCTTGCTCGTCGACAAGCTCGACTCCCCAGAGCGTGGACTCGAAGCGTTCCGCCTGGTCCTGACGCAGATCACGGGCCCAGGCGCGACCGTGAACACCCCCTTCGGCGCCATGACGACGTGGGACGCGACCGTCCGCTATCTCGAACAGCTCCTAGACGATCCGCGGGTCGCGCTCTCCGTCAGCTATGTGCTCGAACCGATCTACCTCGAAGGCGAGAAGTGGAAGTCGCTCGAACGGACCATCACGGTGCAGATCGAACGCGCCGAGGACCCCGAGTCACGCCTGGAGCTACTGCGTCGCCTTGCGGAAATGAGAGACAGCGAGCTCGATGACGCGGACGGGGCACTCGACGCGCTTGGCCAGGCCTTCGCTATCGCGCCAACGGACGAGGACCTCCGGGCTTCACTCGAAGCAGTCGCCGACCGGAGCGAACGCTGGCAACGGCTCGTCGAGATACTGAACGAGACCCTTCGAAAGGTCCTCGCCGAATCGGCCAGCCCGGAGCTGGCTCGCGACCTCGAAGGTTGGCGAGCGCGCCTCGCAGAGGAGCGGATCGGTGACGTGGACACCGCCATCGAGGCCTGGCAGTCCGTTCTCTCGTGGGACGATCTAAACCCAGAAGCGCTGGCCGCGCTCGGTCGGCTTTACGAAGCCGCCGGCCGCTGGCAGGACCTCGTCGACATCCTGGTGCGCGAGATCGCGACCCAGTCGCAGGGCGAAGTCAGGCTCTTGCGGCGGCGCCTCGCCGACATCCGAGCAAGCCAACTCGATGACGCGGAAGGCGCGTTCGCCCTTTATAGCGAGCTCGTCTACGAGGAAGGGAGTGCATCGAGCGATGGCGGCGGCTCCCTCGACTCGGCTGCAGAAGCGCTCGATACCCTGGGCGAGCTGAACCCCCTCCTCGCCGATTCGACGGCGCGGGTGCTCATCCCGGTCTACCGTGCCGCCGGCCGCTGGGATGACGTCGTGCGCCTCCTCCTCCGAACGACGACCGAGGCGACGGAAGAGACTCTCTCGGACCACACGGACGCCTTCGTCCAGATCGGCGACCTCTACGACCTGAAGCTCGGCGATCCCGACATGGCGTACACCTACTTCAAGAAGGCGTTGCTCCTTCGCCCTGACCGGAGCGACCTCATCGACCGGGTCGCGTCATCAGGCGAACGGGCTGCCCAGTACGACGACCTCACATCGGTCTACCTCGACCTCGCTGGGCGAGTCGACGGTGTCGACACGAGGCTCGAACTCCTCCTCAGAGCGGGGCGGCTCGCCGCGGGCGCGCTACGCCGCAGTGATCTCGCTGAGCGCTGCTATCGCGAAGTGCTGAACTCAGACCGCGAGAACGAGGGAGCGCTCCTAGCACTCGAGTCGATCTACGAAGCACAGGAGAGGTGGTCCGACCTCGCTGACGTCTGTGAAGCCATCACCCTCCTTCCACTCGAAGTGAGCGACCGCATTGGCCGTTACCGTAAGATGGCCCTCGCGGTCGCTCGAACGGGTGATGCGTTACGGGCCGAAGAGTGCTGGCGCGACATCCTTGCGCTCGACGACCGGAACCACGAGGCGCTCGTCGCGCTCGAAGAGACATACCGCGCCCAGAAGTCTTATGGCGCTCTCGTGGACATTCTCGATCGACGCGCCGGAGGGCTCGACGATGTAGTCCAAGTGGCAGCGATCCGAGTCGAGATCGGCCGCATTCGACGTGACTCGCTCGGTGATCTAGACGGCGCTATCGACGCCTTCGAAGACGCACTCGAGCTCCACCCAGGTTCCGAAGACGCCATCGACGCCTTGGAGTCCCTCTACGACAGTCACGGTCTCGTCGCAGACCTGGCTCGGATCCTCGGTCGCCGACTCGCCGTGACCGAGGCACCGTTCGAGCGGCTCGCGCTCCTGGCTCGGGTCGCGCTCCTCGCGGAGAATGCGCTCGACGAGCCCGACCTCGCCGTCACTCACTACGAGTCCATGTTGCTCATAGACGGCGG
>CANMLD010000151.1 GCA_947498315.1 Pseudomonadota bacterium
GAATGCGCTCATCCCGCTCAAGGCCTCGGTCGACCTCGACTACTTCGGGAGCATCGAGATCGCGCTCTTGTGAGAGTTTTAGGGCCTGTCATGAAACAATCTCGTCAATTCGGCCGGCCTGCGCCCGTCCAGGAGAGCCGCAGGTCCGAAGACATAGCCATGCTATTTCGAGGACCTGCGGCTCTTCTGGGCGGGATGCAGGGCGCGACGAGTTGACCAGGTTGTTTCGTGCCAGGCCCTTAGTCGAGGCTGGCGATAGCGGCCGGCGGCTTCCCTACGAGCCCTCGGATGTCCATCGTGGCGTCCGTGACGAGCTCCGTCTGGTATCGGGGCACGCACTCGAACCGTTCGGTGAGCAGCTGGCCTCCGCCGGGAGCAGCGGTGCGGTCGAAAGCGCGGCCGTGGCGGCACGCTGGCGCACGACCACAGTCGTCCCATGCGAGCTGTGCACACGAGACATTGTCGAGTGACGTGGTGACGACCCGCCAGCCGGAGCTGGAGCATGCGCTGGCGATGGAGGCGACGAAGGCGAGGACGATGAGACGCATGGCAGGCTCCGAGCGGCGCGGGTGGATAACGACCGCTGCCGATGGACTGGTCATCGGGACGTGCCTGCTCGGAGTTTTGGGGGCGCTGGCGATTTCAAGTTGCCGTCCGCAAAGGGGCTCTCGCAACGCTCGCAACTATTGAATACAAATAGCGAATACCACTAGCGAATGCGAGCCGAAACGACCTCATCGACCCAACGCGGGAGCAGCTCGGTCGCGTCGTCGCTGTCGCGAAATCCGTCGATGACGGGGTCTCTCTCGCCGGGCGCGGGAGGGTTCAATTGGTAGAGCGAGAGGTAATGCTTGTAGCGCGTGATGGTCGCGTGCCGGCTGAGCTCCGGATGGAACTGCGTCGCGACGACGTGGCTGCCGCGCAGCCGGAATGCTTGGTACGGACATCTCTCGGTCGACGCGACGTGTACGAAGCCGCCCGGGAGCACGGTCGCCCGATCCTTGTGCCCGAGCTGAACGGTGAAGCGCGGGCCCAGAGGCGCAAAGAGCGGGTCGTCTTGGCCAGCCGGGGTGACGTCGACGTCGAACGTGCCGATCTCCGAGCGGTCGAGGTCTGTGATGACCTCGCCCCCGGCAGCGACCACGAGCGCCTGAAACCCGAAGCAGGAGCCGAAGGTCGGATAGCGCTGGTCCACCACGAAGTCCTTCAAGAAGCCGAAGAAGTGCGGGAGCCAAGCTTCGTCGTCCGTGACGGAGAAGTCACCGGACCCGCCGATGACCAACATGTCGTGCCTCGCGAGTAGGCTCGCGTCGGGTGCGCTGGTGATGCCGTCGTGGACGGTCAACTGTGAGCGGGGGATCCGGAGCGCGTCGGCAAAACACTTGTGTTCGTGCGGCGCCATTGGGTCGGTCTTCAGACGCGCTTGCAGGAGCAGAATGCGGGCACCATCGAGGCTCATGGTTTCACTCCGTCGCCTCCGGGCGGGGCGGGTTCAAGATGGGTGTCATCGGGCTCACGTATTGCGCCATGTGGGCCTAGGCTGGGCGCGAAGGCCTCAGACTCTTCGCGTTCGGCGCGTCCTCTCGAGACTTCGAGCTCGACGGGGCGCCGTTCTGAAGGCGACTCGTCGCTGGCGCCGGAGATCACGGACGCCGTTTCACGGCGCCAGATGATGACGATCGGAGCGCCGCCGGCGTCGACGCGGAACACGGCGGTGTGTCCTTCGCGGTTGAGGTCTCGGTGCGTCAAGGAGCTGTGGATGAGGTACTCGGGGTTACGCGTCCGGTTCACGAGGTCGGTGCGGAGGCCATCGAAGGTGTGGGTGACGACGCCCTGGCAGTCCCAGGTCGCCCCCTTGTCAGCGTTGTCGTTCATCCAGTCGATGGCACGGTCTAGCCCTTCGCCCCACCAGCCGACCTCGAAGAGCGATCCTCGGAAGACGCCTTCGGTGCCCCCGAGCGCCTCGCTGTAGTAGTCGAGGTAGTAGGGATGAATCCTGGCAGCAGTCACGCCCAGGTAGGTGGCGAGCCCGGCTCCCGCGAGCGCGTGCACCCACTGGCCTATCCTCTGGGCAAACCGCTCGACCAAGCGGTCGAGACCGAGCCCGATGAGGAGCGCGAAGGCCGGAAACACGTTGTAGACGTAACGAATGCCGTCCTGCTTGAGCGAGCTGATGCTCCAAAGGAAAGGGGTGAAGAACCAGAGCGCGAGCACGACGAGGAAGCGGCGATGGCCCGAGTCCGAGGATCGGTCCCAAGGCAAGACGGTCCAGAGGGACCTCGCGAACGGGACGAAGAGCAGGACCGGCGTCGCCGCAAAGAGGCTGACGAGATAGTAGTGGATCGGGAGTCGTCGATATTCGCCCAGAAACCACTCCGAGACCGGGTAGTCCCAGTGGGTCAGGGTCTTTACGAGCTGAGCGAAGGGGTCGGACCAGAGCCAGGGCCAAAACCCGACGAGGAAGATGAAGGGCAGCACCGGGAGTAGGTAGACCGAGAGTGAGATCTCGATGACCCCGCGTCGACGGATCGTGCGCCACTGGTCGGCGGCGATGACGAGCACCATGAAGACGAACACCAGGACGTTCGAGAACTTGGTGCAGAACGCGAGCGAGGCGACGGCGGCCGCGCCGAAGAGATAGCCGCTGCGTTCGCTGGAGTGGAGGGTCCGTGAGGGGAAGGCGAAGAGGGAGCCCGCGGCGGCGGTGGCGGCAGGAAAGTCGAACGAGCGTATGAACAGAAAGCCGCTGAGCGTCGCGAGGAACACGGAGGGCGCGTCGAGCGCGGCGACCTTGCCGTGAGCGAGGAAAGGCGGCAACAGCGCGAGCACCACGGCCGCGTACGCGGCGGCGCGAGAGCCGAGGTAGCGGATCCCGAGACGCCATATCAGGAGGACGGTGAACGCGTTCAAGAAGGCCGCACCGATCCGAAGCGGCGTGTACGAGTCCGTGCCCGTGAGGTGACTGATGATGCCGTAGAAGTACTTCCCGATGGGCGGGTGCTCCTCGTTCGAGTGCCAGTACTGCGGCTCCCAGTATCCGTGCATGATGTTCGAGACGTAGATGCGCCCAGCGCCCGCATAGGCCCACTCGTCCGAGGTCTCACCCGCGCCGTCGATGTCGATGAGGCGTATCCCGAGCGCCCCGCCGAACACGAGCACCCCGAGCAGGAAGCGGCGCCGTGAAGCACCATCGCGGAGGCGCCGGATGCGGGTAGCCACGGTCGGCGCGAACGCGACCAGGACCGCTAGGACGCCGAGGAGCACAGGGCCGACCCGGCCCGACAAGGGCAACCTCGTGCCAGAGGGCGGCGGATGGCCCTCGAGGACAAGCGCGGGCCGGACGAAGATCGGCGGGATGGCTTCGAGGTTCATGTAGCCGGACGGGAGCTTCCAAAGAACGTTGAGCGTGCTGTCGCCCTTACGATGTTGCACGTCGATGCGGAGCGCGTGGACGCCCTTTTCGAGCCGGGTCTGAGACTTGGTCTCGGACTTGTCGCGACGGTGGGCGACGACCGTACGTCCGTCGAGTCGTAGCCACGCGGCGCTGCCGGACTGAAGCGCGAACTCGTAGGGGCCGCTTCGTGGGGCGTAGAGCCAGCCTTGGAGCTGGAGTGACGACATCGGCGGTAAGGCGCGCGGGTTGGGCGCGAAGTCGGGTGCGTAGTCGAGGTGCGCGGCGACGGAGTCGACCGTGGGCTCACCCTCCCAGCGTGGGTTGTCCCACACGCGGACGCGCACACCCCGAGGGTCGAGGGTCTGGCGTACCTCACTACCGAGCCAGACCGCGAGGCCCAGGAGGATCGCAGCGATGAAGAAGCGCACCATGGGCGGCGGACTCTACCCGACCCCCGGAGGAGCCGGGGCGAATTTCGAGGTGTCAGACGAGGAAGCGGCACCCTTGATCCCTACTCGGGGGAGCGCATGGACGGGGTCAACGATTGACGAGCAGGAAGACGGTGACCCCGATGAGCGCGATGACCAGGAGCCCGAGGCCAATCGCGAGGCCCTTGTAGTTGCTGTTGCCCGCGCGGAGGTTCGGCGGGGCTTCGGATGAGCCGGTATCGGCGACCGACGCCCGGTTGCGGCTCTCGACATCCGCCATCACGCGCTTCACGTCCTCGGCGGTAACGGCGATGGTCGGGAGTGGGTTTCGAACCTTCCCGATCGACGGACCGCCGCCGCGTGGCGGCAGACTGGCGGGCGGGCGCCCTCCTGCGATGGTGAAGACGAGCTCGAACTTGCCAACCTGAATGGCGTCACCGTCACGGAGCGTCCAGGTCGCTGCCTTCTGCCCGTTCACGAAGAGGCCGTTCTGACTGCCTTCGTCGGTGACGAGGAACTCGCTCCCGTTCCAGCGAACGCTGGCGTGATGGCGCGAGATCCCGGGGTTGTCGATCGCGATGTCGTTCGTTTCGTCCCGTCCGATTCGCGTCTCGGTCGTGAGAATGTCATGCCGCTGTAACTCGCGGTCTTTGAGCTTTCGGATGAGCTGAGCCAAGCGGGTCCCTCGGGAGTCGGCGGTGTGCACGAGTCGTCGCCAGCGCGACTCCTAAGCCGCCGGACGACGTCGACTTTCGTGCGGCGGCGCGATGGTATCAGGGGCGACGTAGCCCGCAAGAATCGCCCTCGGACCTCACTACTTGCGCTTTCGTGCCAGGGCGTCGATGCGGGCACGATCGGCCGCGCTGAACACCTGTCGGCGCGGCTTCAGCTCAGCCACGATGGCGCCGCTGCCGCCCCACGAACGAGGGGCATCGCCATAGTGGCGCACCCAAGGCTCGCCCTTGCTCTCCATGAAGCGCATGACCGCCGGCAACAAGACCGGCGCGCCTTCCGAGTGTAGGCCTTTGCCTGTCACGACGATGGCGGTCCTCACGCTATTCTTGACGCACTCGTCCAGAAAGACCACGAGGTCGGCGAGCGCCTGCTCTTCGCGGTGACCATGTAGGTCGATCTGGGCGGAGATCGGCGGGAGGGTGCGGTCGCTATAGACGACCCGCTTCGGCCGGGTGCTCTCGAGGCGGGTGGAGTCGGGCGAGCCGTGTACGTCTTTGTCGATGACGACGGTCGGGCCGGCCATGGCTGCAGCGAACTCCGCTTCGGCCCGCGTTGCTTCCGCTTCGTCGAGCACATGCTTTGGGAGCGGGCGTTCGGGCTTCGGCTTCAGTGACTTGACGCCAGAGCGCCTCATCGCCGCTTCGAATTGGCTCTCGTCGACGTCATCCATGGGGCTGGCCTCCATCTGGGGCACCGCTAACCGGACGTGCGTCAGCGCTTCGGTCGGTCGCGAGCAGTCGATCTAGCACGATAGCAAAGGCGCCTCGCACCGGGAGGTGGTCGAAGCCGGTCCCGCCCGAGAGCGGCTCGAGGACAGCGTCCGACCTCTCGAAGACCGAGTCAGCGAGCCCTGACGCTTTGCCGAAGAGCAGGAGCACGGGCTCACCCCTATCGATGGCAGCTCGCACCGTCGCGTAAGGGCGCTGGCCCGCGAGGCGTCGAGCCGTCGTCGCCACGACGAGCGGCCTCTCGCCGAAGCGCTCGGTGGCGTCAGCGATACACTCGTCGAGCGAATCGACGATTCGAGCGTGGTCGAAACGCCCACGAGTCTCCGACGTGCGATCGTCGCGAGTGCCGTGGGAGATCAGCCGCTCCACGAGAGCCTTCTGGCTTTCGACGGGGTGCACCACATAGAGGGGGGTCACCCCGTAGACGAGCGTCACGCGCCCTGCGTCGAAGAAGTCGACCCAATCGACCGAGGCCGCGATCTCCATGTGATTACGATCCCGCACGGGGTGATGCACGAGCGCGACCGCGACCCGGCGCGGTTGGACGGAGCTGGGCGAGTCGGGGGATGGCTGGGGCGAGTCGTTCATAAAAACTTGTATGCAAAGCGAAGGAGTACGGACTGATCGAGCTGAACTTCGGTCGTGATCGCACGATCGAGTTCCAGCCGCACGACATAGTTCAGGGACGCGAACGAGGCAAGGCGGAGTGCGACCGTGGCCTCGATGTCGAGCACGGTCTCGGACGGTGCATCGAACGGGATCAGGACGTCCGCCTCCGCCTTGAAGAGCACCCATCGCGTGATGCGAAGCTCGGTCAGAAGCGAGCTCTCGACGCCGAACTGATTGAAGTCAGGGACTTGGCGAATCTCGAAGTCTGGCGTGCCTTGGTCGTCCGCAAGCACGAAGAGGTCACGAGCGAAGACGTGGCGGGCGCCGACGCCGAGCCGGGCCTTGAGATCGAACCAGTACGTCGGGCTAAACTCGAAACGGCCCCCGGCACCGTATCGGAGATCTATGGGCGCAAAGGGCTCGGTGAGCTGCACGTCGCTCGTGTCTGCCTCGAAGCCGACGGTCTGGCCGTCGGTCCCCAGCTTTCTGACGTCGGTCGGAGACGTGAAGTCCTGATAGCTCGGGACGAGCGAGGTCGCGAGGGACGACCGCACGTAGGGGCCGAACCAGGAGACGACGCGGTACATGTAAAGGATGTCGACGTCGAACGTGTCGACGAGGTTGAGATAGAAGGCTTCGGGTAGCGTGAGGCGTCCCTGCTCTTCGATGTAGAGGCGGGCGTAGAAGAGGTGCGACAGAGCGTCGTAGCCCCCGATGGTCTCGAAGAATGCGCTGACGTCGAAGCTCATCCCCTCGGGCTTGCCGACGACATCGTCGCTCTTGTTGAACGACAGCGAGCCACCGAGGAGGACACTCACGTTCCAGGGTCCGGTCGCCTCCGGGCTCGGCGAGGCCTCTTCGTCGACTTCGCCGGCGCCGAGCACGTCTCCCGTGGTCTCGTCGAGCACCAACGTATAGCGGACGAGCTCGCCCGGAAGGACCCGTATCGTGGCGAAGTTCTTGCGGGCTCGGTAAGACTCCCCGGCGGACAGCACCATGTATTTGCCCGGCTCGACGAGCCAGCTCGTGAGGGTCTCGCCCTGGGCGAGGTCGGCGCCGAGTCCAATGCCGACGTACTCGCGCTTCGGGAGTCGAACGAGCTCGTAGCTGCCTCGAAAAGGGGTGCCGCGCTCGTTCACGACCGTGATTCGGATCCCAGACCACTCTACGGGCACGAACGTCGTGCGTTGCTGCACGACGACGACCTCGAACTCGAGCTTGTCCCCGATGTCGCCGCTGCCGATGAGCACCCGGTAGGTTCCAGGCGGAACCCAGAGCTTCGAGCCCATACGACGCTCGGCGATGGTCTCGCCGTCTCGCGTCACGACATACGCCGGCTCGAAGCGAGGGTCGGTCATCGCCGGCACGAAGATGGCCCCCGTCGCCGCCGACGGGCGAGAGGTGTCGCGTTCCGCTTGGATGTGAGGCGCGGGCTGAAGCCACGTCTGCGCACCGTGATGCGGATCGGGATCGTTCTGACGTGGTCCGAGGTCTTGAGGTGGGGCCGCGAAGGCGAGCACGAGCCAGAACCCGATCGACATAGCGGGGGCCCTAGCGAATCCGGGTCGCGGAAGGTTCGACCCGATCCGGGTCCGGCTCCGGCGTCGTCACCTTGGGAACCGCAGGCTTTCTGACTTTGGGCAACGCGGGCTCTGCGCCGCTCGCGACCGTCTCGATCCGTGCGTCGAGATCGCGTGTCGCCTCTTCGAGTTGGCTCGCCAAGATCTCGGACAACGTCTTGACGACAAAGAAGGGACTGCGCTCAGGCACAGGACGGGTCTCATCGAACTCCCAGCTCCAGACCACGCGGCGTTGACCGTACTTGGTGAGCCATAGCCGCAGACTCAGCCGCGCGAGCCACTGCTCGTCGGACGAGTTAACCTCTTCGATGGCCATGACCTCGCCGCGGAGCTCGTAGGTGGGCTCCGTGTCGCCGAGCTGATCGGTGATCTCCGCCACGACCTCGGAGCGCCGGAGGTGGGACGTGACGAGCTGTTGCAGCATCTTGCGGGGCTTCGACGCCCACAGCTTATAGGTGTAATAGCCGAATGAGTACGGGCTCTGCCGGTAGACGACCTCGTTCTTGTCATAAGCGAGGTCGGTCGTGAAGCGGCGCACGAGCACGGTGGCCCCGTGCGACTTGACGCCATCAGCGACGCGGTCCATCGGATAGTCGAGCGTGAAGTACGAGCGCTGCACGACTTCGCCGCCGATGCAGCCTTGGCTGAAACACGTGAGGCTAGCCATGACCAGAACGGCGAACGCGCCGACGACGCGGCGACGAGGCTTCATCATTCCGGCACCTCTCGGTCCCTGCCCTTGCCACGGAGGAGCGACGCAGGGTCGTCACGCAGGAGGTTGGCGAGCTCAGCGAAGCTCTCCGCACCTTCGGTGACGGCGTCGAGCACGCGAAACAGGTCCTCGCGAGCGCGGAGGAGGGTGCTGTCCGCGCGCTTCACGAGGTCGGTCGAGCTGCTCGCGAGGCCCGTGAACGCGGTGATAGCGGCGCCGGCTTCGGAGGCGGAGAGCCGGTTCCGAACGTTCTTCACGGCGTCGTCGACGCCCGAAAGCGTGAGTTCGACACGCCCCAACGTACTTTGCAGCCGCCCGAAGGTGTCTGTTACGTCGGCCGGATTGACCCAATCCGAGGCCCGCCCGATGGCGCCGTCCACCGAACTCAGCGTTGCCTTGGCGGTGGTGATGAAAGCGCTAACGTCGGTCACGACCGCACGCGCGTCGGTCAGCAGGGTCTCGACGCCATCCTCGTTGCCCTCGAGGATACGAGCGACCGAGGAGGCGATGGTATCGACGCTGCCGAGGATGCCGGTGATCGACTTTGCGTTGTCACCCGAGGTCATCCTAGCGAGGTTATCGAGGACGTCTTCGAGCTTGAGGGCGATGGACTGTGCCTTATCGGTCAAGAGGTCGACCGTCGAGCGTGACGACGGGACCTCCGTTCCGGGCTCGATGTTCGACGCGTCTTCTCGACCGCCTTGGAGCTCGATGAACTTGAGGCCCGTGATGCCCTGAAGGTTCAGCACGGCGACGGTGTCGTCTCTCAGCGGCGTGCCTTCGGCGAGGCTGATGGTCACGAGGACGCCCGAGGGCTTGTTGGGGTCGATACGAACCGAGTCCACGCGACCGACGTCGATGCCATTGTAGCGAACGGGCGAGCCGGGTGAGAGCCCCGCGACGCTGCCCTCGAAGCGCACGGGGTACTCATCGCGCTTCTCGATGGCGGCGAGCCCAACCATGCCGAAGAGGGTGCCGCCCAAGATGGCGCCAGCGACCCCGAGGAAGATCCCGAGTCGTACCTTTTGGCCGCGGGTGGCACCGCTCACGATGGCGCTCCGGGTGCCGAGGTCGCGGCGCTTCTAACGGCAGCAGGCACGAGCTCGAGGAGAGAACGCCCTGGGCGGTCTGCGTTCCGATTCTGGCGACCGAAGAACGCGGTCAACGCAGGGTCGGTGGACGCCAGCGCCTCATCGAGCGTCCCGTGAAAGTGGAGTTTGCCGCCCTGTAGCATCACGATCCGGTCGGCGATGTGACGGATGGACGAGAGCTCGTGAGTGACCACGATGACCGTCATACCGAGGACGCGTCGCAGCTTCAAGATGAGCTCGTCGATCTCGGCCGCCGTAATCGGATCGAGTCCGGCGGTCGGCTCGTCGCACATCACGACGTCGGGATCGAGGACGATGGCTCGCGCGAGCCCGGCGCGTTTGCGCATGCCACCCGAGAGCTCGCCCGGGAGTCGGTGGAGCGCGTGGCTGAGGTAGACGAGGCCGAGCTTCATCTCGATCATCGCCCTGATGATCTCGGGGCGAAGTCGGGTGTGGGCCTTGATGGGGATCTCGAGGTTCTCGACCAGCGTCAGGCTACCGAGCAGCGCGCCGTACTGAAACATCAGGCCAGCACGCGCGAGGATGTCGGCGCGTTCGTCTTCCGTCACCGAATAGAGATCGTGCCCGAGGAGGGTCACGGTGCCGCGCACTGGCTGGAGCTGGCCAACGATCGCTTTTAATAACGTCGACTTGCCGCAACCAGAGCCACCAATGATGCACGTGATGCAGTTCTTCTCGATGGACATGTTCACGCCATCGAGGATGAGCCCCCCGCCGTAGCCTGCTGCCAGGTCGCGCGTTTCGATGACGTATTCCACGCCGGAAACATGCCCGAGATGCGGGCAGATGCCAACGACCGCGACAATCACACCGGGTGCGCCGGAGTCCCAGGCGATGAACATGTCAACTCGCGACTGGCGTCGCCCCCTGCTATCGTGCCCGCGTGAACGCCATCGATCCGCTCGAAGACCTGCACCTCGTTCGCAAGCTCCGCGATGTCGTTCGGCGCTTTTGGGGGCTTGAGCTCGGCTTCGCCGATCGCCGCGGCCACGTCTCCTCCCACGATCAGGGCATCGCCGTGCCGCCGCCCAACGCGTATTGCCGCGCCTCCCTGAGGCAGTCAGAGGGCTTTCAGCGCTGCAACCGGTCCGTTGAAGAAGCGACGACGTTACTGCAGGCCGAGACGAAGGTCGGCGAAGGCGCAAGGCCTCGAGGGCCCTATGGACGCGTCGGCGTGACGCGGATCGTCCAGCCCTGCCACCTCGGCTTCCCGATGCTCATGTCACCGGTCGCAGACGCGACGCGCTTTTATGGCGCGCTCTTCACGGGTGGGTTCCGCCTCGCCAGGGTAGACGAGGAGCTGCGTCGCAACGTGGAGCGCGGCAGCCGTCTCTTGAGACTCGCCGTCGACGACCCCAAGGCCGCTTGGGAGAGCATGCCTGTCCTTGCAGAGGAGGAGCTCGAACGCCTCAGCTTCCTCATGGACGCCGCGGCTGAAGAGATCCTGACCCTGCTCCGCGGCTCGACCGAGCCCACCCGCTTCGGCGACCTCATCGGCAGCTCCGACCGCATGCGGCAGCTCTACGTGATGCTCGAGCGCGTCGCGAAGAGCGACACGACGGTGCTCATCATCGGAGAGAACGGGACCGGCAAAGAGGTCATCGCCCGCGCGATTCACGAGAAGGGCCCGCGGCGGGGCAAAGCTTTCATCGCGACCAACTGCGGTGCGCTGGCCGAGAACCTGCTCGAGAGTGAGCTCTTCGGCCACGAGAAGGGCGCGTTCACGGGCGCCATTCGGGACAAGCCCGGGCTCTTTCTCGCGGCAGACAAGGGCACCCTCTTCCTCGACGAGGTGGGGGACACGAGCCCGGCGATGCAGGTGAAGCTGCTCCGGGTCCTTCAGGAAGGCACCTTTACGCCCGTAGGCGCGACGCGACCTGTCACCGTCGACGTGCGCGTCGTCGCGGCGACCAACCGCCCTCTGGCGAAGATGGTCGAAGAGGGCGCGTTCCGAGAGGACCTGTTCTATCGGCTGAACGTCATCGGGCTCGACGTGCCGCCCCTCCGGGAACGCAAGAGCGACCTTCGTGCGCTCATTGACCACTTCCTCGCGGCGCTCGACGCCCGAACGCCCAGCGGCCGTCCGAAGCGGCTGTCCGCCGAGGTCGTTCAGTACTTCTACGAGTACGATTGGCCGGGCAACGTGCGTCAGTTGGAGAACGAGATCGAACGTTTGGTCGTACTCTCCGGGGACAGCGAAGAGATCGGGCCGAGCTTCCTCTCGCCCGCGATCTTGAAGGCCGTACGACTCCAGGTCGCGGCGGACGTGCCCGCACGCGGGACACTAGCCGAAGCGCTTCAGCTCGCGGAGCGCCAGACCATCGCGGCAGGGCTCGTTCGAACGGGCTGGAACCGCAGCCGCCTGGCGCGAGAGCTCTCCATGAGCCGAACCACTCTGATCAAGAAGATCGCCGAATACGGCCTCGAAGAAGGAAAGCGCCGATGACGCTCGTGCCCTGGCTGGCCAGCCCCCTCACCGCGCTCCTCCTCTCCGGCGCTCCCCCATCACCCGAGAAGGCCCTCGCCTCGGCGCTCGAGCGCCTCGAAGAGAAGCCGGGGGATCCGGAACGATTGCGCGAAGTGTTGGGCGAGAGCCGCGCGGGTGGTGGCGTGACTGGGCTTTTGGCGCGCTACACCGAGCGCGCTGCGGCTGAGCCCAAGAACGTGGCGCTCATCACGATCAAGGCCCACTTCGAACGGGAGTCTGGGCAATGCGGCCTTGCGATCGCCACCTACACTGAGGCGACGGCGCTCAGCCGAGCGCCAGCACCGCTTCTCGGGCGCGCGGCTTGCGAGCTCGAGCTCGACCGCGATGACGCCGCCTTCGAGAGTCTTCGACAGGCGGCCGAGCTCAGTCAAGGCAAGGACAAGTTGGCCGTTCTCGAGTCGTTGCTCGACGCCGCGCTCGAGGCGGAACGTGGCGATGTCGCTGAAGAAGCGCTCGCCGCGCTCGACCGGGAAGCGCCGCGAGATCTCTTCTTGAAGACCCGGATCGCGCGCCGCCTCAGTGACGCCGGACGTCTTCCGGAGGCGGCGACGGTCTGGCGTTCGCTCTGGACTGGCGCGGACCCGAAGCTCTCGCTGCTCGCGGCGTCTGAGCTCGGACGGGTGCTGACCCGAGCGGGAAAGACCGACGAGGCCGTCACCGTCTACGAGACCACCCTGGGCCGGCTGCCGTCTGAACACCCGAACGAGCCGGAGCTGCGAGCTGGCCTCGTCGACGCCTATCGGCGCGCGGGGCGCATCGACGAGTACGTCGCGCGGCTCGAGAAGAACCAACGTACCTACCCGGAGCTCTTGGTCCTCGCGGAGCTGCTCGAAGAGACGGGCCAAGACAGGAAGGCGCTCGACGCTTATCGGCGCGCCGTCAAGGAGCGCCCGCGCAACACCGACGCCCAGGCCGCCGTCATCCGAATCCTCCAGCGCGTCGGGACCGGCGCCGACGTCGAGGCCGAGTACGCTCGTCTCGCCAAGGCGCACCCGGACGATCCGAGCTATGCGCTCGACCTCGCCGCAGAGCTGCTCCGCGTGGGGAAGACCGATCCGGGCTTGAAGCTCCTCGGTGACCTCAGTAAGAGGTTCAGCAGTGATCCCGGGGCGCTGAGCGAGATCGGCGAGCTGCTGATCCGCTTCGACGGCCCTGGAGCTGCCATCGAACGCGTCTATGATCAGCTGATTCGGCTCGAGCCGAACGAGGAGGCCCACTTCGTCGCGTTCGGCGAATTCTGGTACGGCAAGGGCGACAAAACGAAGGCCATCGCGACGTGGCGCCGAGTCGAAACCGCGATGCGCAGCCCCGGAAAGGCGGCGCGGGTCCTCGCCCGACTCTACGCCGACCATGGGTACAACGACGAAGCCGAAGCGGCCTACCGGCGCGCCGTCACCCTCGAACCGGAGCGGGTGGCGACT
>CANMLD010000152.1 GCA_947498315.1 Pseudomonadota bacterium
CATTGCTGAGCGTCCCATCTCGGTTGAGTCCCTGTTGCTCACCCAGGTTGTGAAGACGGCCAGCGTCCGATCCCCGACCTTGGTGGACTTCCGCCGCACTCGCCGATCGAAGGTGGCCCCGTGATCGGGGCACCACCGAAAATTGCCGGTGGACGCCAATCGGAGTTTTGTCTGACCCACTCAGTACCGAGTGCCACGGACGTTGCCCGGCTGAATACTGAGCGTTGAAAGCTGAGCGCTTGCGTTAGCTCCGGCTGAAGCCGGCGGCGCCGGCGTTGGGGCTTAACTCTGAACGCCTTCGGTGAAGATCGGGTTATGCACCCTTCGGCACCTCGGGGCGAGACTCGACCGGCCGGAGGACGACGCCCCAGAGACATCTACAGGATTCGGCGCACCCAGATAGCCGCATTTCGCTTGCCCTTCGAAGGCACCTGCCAGCCGACGATGACGATGTTCTCGCCGTCGCTGTAGACGTCCTGGAGGTTGGCGGCGACGTCACCGAGGGGCGCGCAGAGGTCGCCGATGCAGGTCTCGGCCGGGAGGACCGTTCCGAGCGAGATGCGGTGCCAGTTGGCGGCCGTCGACGCCGTGGTGGCAGTCGGGTGAGTCACGAGCTGGAGTTCAACCGTGTTCCCGAGGATCTGCACGGTCGACGCGACGAGGGTGATGGCATCGTCCATCCACACTCCACTGAAGGCCGCCTTGTCCTGGTTCACCCAAAGGCCCGTGAGCTTGGTCCAGAAGGTCGCGTTCGCGGCGTTCTTGGCCCGAACACGCAGGAGTCCGCCGGTGCCGACCCAGAAGGCGGTGTTCTCGGTGAGGGCGACGTCGGCCGACCGGCTGGAGGACGATTCCTGGTCGAAGTAGTCGAGCAGCCACTTCACGTCCGGCGAGAAGGACTTCCGCGCGAACGCGTCGCTGTAGAACTTGGTCGACCCGGCCGAGAGCGGATAGTCCGAGATCATGAGGACTTGCGAGCCCGTGATGCCTGTCATCGAGCGCGGCACTTCGACCTTCGAAAAGTCCGTGTATTGCGTGGTATCGACGGTGCACTTGCTGGTGGCTTCATCGCATCGGGCGATCCAAGCACGGATCTTGGCCTCGCTATTGATCCCTCTCCCGGCGACCCACACGAGGCCGTCGCTCGGATCGCGCCAGACCGCCGACGCGTCGCCGGACGTGATCTCGGCCACACCGAGCACCCCAAGCGCCGAGGCCAACCAGCCACCTTTGCTCCACGTCCCGCCGACCTCGAGTGCCACTGAGAGGTCATCGCCGACAGCGACACCATCCCCAAGGGCCGTCCAGGCGGTGGTCGCACTGGCGGTCGACGGGAGTAGGTCCAGATCTCCGTCGAGGCTGATGACGGCGAGCGTGCTGGTGTTGGCGGCGCCGTTGTCGGTCGTCACGGACGAGCTGATCGCCAAGAACTCGCCGCCGGAGATGGTGAGCTCGTTCAGCTCGAGAGCCCCACCGGACGCCTGGGGGACAAGGTGCTTTTCAAAGCCGCGGCACCATCCCTTCCAGCAGAGGTCGCCGACAGTACCGGAGTCGGCATCGTCGCAGCCCTCGCCCTGCGCCTTGCCTACGCACGCACCACACGTGTACGTCGCCGCCTTGCACTCGCCCAGAACGCAAGTGTCACCAGCCGTGCAGGCGTCGCCGTCGTCACAAAGCGCGGTCGACAATGCAAAGGAGCAGCCGTCACTACCGCAGCTATCCGT
Organism: Pseudomonadota bacterium; assembly: GCA_947498315.1. Lineage (GTDB taxonomy): Bacteria > Myxococcota_A > UBA9042 > SXOO01. The sequence goes on from CANMLD010000152.1 coordinate 1,725, forward strand.
GGTGCAGGGGTCTTCATCGTCGCACGCCGCAGCGCTCGGCGTGAACACGCATGAGCCGGAGGCACACGTGTCGATCGTACAGTCGACCCCGTCCGTGCACACGATGGCGACGGTCTTGCAACCTTGCTCGGGATCGCACGAGTCCGTGGTGCACGCGTTCCCGTCACTGCAGACGACAGGCGTGGTCGTACACTGACCGCCCACGCACGCGTCGGTCGTACAAGCGCTCCCATCGTTGCAGACGATGGCTGCGAACTTGCACTGGCCCGCGACGCACGCATCCATGGTGCAGGGGTTGCCGTCGTTGCACGTCAGCGCCACGGCCGTGCAGCCGGTGTTCGGGTCACACGAGTCGGTGGTGCAGCCATCGCCGTCGTTACACACTTTCGCCGCTACGCCGCAGACGCCGACCGTGCAGGTCACGAGCTCGCATGCATTACCGCCGTCAGGGCAGACCTTCGGCGTCGTGAGACAGCCCGAAGCCGGGTTGCAGCTCGCGAGCTGGCAGGCGTCGGGCGACGAGCAGGTAACGCCGACGTAGGTACACGATCCGTTCGAGTCACACGCGTCGGTCGTGCACGCGCTGCCGTCGTCGCAGTTCTTTGGGCTGATCTTGCATTGTCCACTCGTAGGGTCACAGGCCGACGGGGCGCAGAGGTCGCCCGCGGGACAGCTCTTCGCGGCGCCGGTGCACTTACCTGCGAGACACGTATCGATCGAGGTACACGCGTCGTCGTCGTCACACGCGCCTGAAACGGGGCTGTACTTGCATCCTGACTTCTTGGAACAACTGTCGGCCGTGCATAGCTTTCCGTCGTCGCAGTTGACCGCGGCGCCACCGGCGCACTGCCCGCCGATGCACTGCTCGCCAACAGTGCAAGCGTCATCATCGTTGCAAGTACCCGTACTCGGCGTAGAGACGCAGCCAAGCGCCGGGTTGCAACTGTCCGTGGTGCATTGGTCGCCGTCGACGCACACGATTGGCGTGCCCTTGCACTCGCCAGCGGTGCAAGCGTCGAGCGACGTGCAAGGTTCATTGTCGGAACATGAGCCGCCATCCGCTACCGGCGCCGGCGCACACGCACCCAACGCTGGACTGCAGGCCTCCGCCAGGCAGTCCTGCAGGTCGCCATCCGCGCCACAAGTGAGCGGTGGCGTGGAGAGGACGCACTTGCCGGCGTTACATGACTCACCGCCGTTGCAGACGTTTCCGTCGTCGTAGTTCGTACAGTCGCTGTCGACGTTGCAGCTACACTCGGCCGGCGTGCCGCTACACTGGCCCGCAGCGCACGTATCGCTCGCCGTACACGGGTCGGCGTCATCACACGGGGCGCCGCTTCCTGGCGCCGTGACGCAACCGGCACCGGCCTCGCAAGCGTCATCGGTGCAAGGCAGGCCGTCGTCGCACACGACCGCGACGCTCGCGCACGTCCCGGCCACGCAGGCGTCGCCGGTCGTACAGAGGTCGCCGTCGTTACAGGTCTCGCCGGTCATCGGGGCGTTCACGCAGCCCGTATCGGGTGCGCAACTATCCCCTGTGCATGCGTTCTGGTCGTCGCAGCCGAGGGCCGAACCCTCGCACGTGCCGTTCGAATCACAGGTGTCGCCTGTCGTGCAAGCGTCGCCATCGTCGCACTCGCCGAGTTCGGGCACCTGCAGGCAGTCGCCCGTCTCGGGTACACACTCGAGGGCGCTGCACGGCGCGGCAACGAGGAGCGCGCAGGGTGCCGAGTCCGGAAGGACCTGGCACTTGCCTTCATCGCAGGTCTGGGTGCCGTCGCACTTGCCGAGAACCGGACAGTCGGAGGCTGTCTTGCAGTCCGCGCAAGTGCCGTTGTCCTCGTGAGTGCAAGCGCCGCCGTCTCCACAGGCGTCGTCCGTGCAGGGGTCCGCGTCGTCGCAGTTGAAAGCCGTCCCGACGCAACCCGCATCGGCAACGCACGAGTCGGCCGTCGTACATGCGTCGCCGTCGTCACAGCTCTCGCCCGTGCGCGGTGTCGCCACGCACCCACCGGCCTCGGCGTCGCACACGCCGACGGCACAAGGCCCGTCGAGCGCCGCACAATCTACCGGGAGCCCCGGCGCGGTCTGGCACTGACCCGCTTGGCAGGAGCCGACGGTCGGGGCGCAAAGCTCGTCGCTCCCGCAATCGGTACCGTCAGGCGAGACAGTGAGCGCGCAATGGCCCTGGATGAAAGACACCGACGCGCACGGGCCATCAACGACAACCCCTATGCGCTCGCGGCAACACGCGACGTCGGTGCAGAGGTCGGTCGGCGCGTCTGGGGGGGCCAGCGGACCGGCCGCGGCGGCGGTAGCCGGGATCGGTGGTTTAACGGTGATCGTGAAGAGGTCGCCCGAATCGTTACAGCCGAGCGAAAGCAGCAGCACGACGCCCATCAACCACGCTGAACGCGAGTCAGCCGTCGCGAGTGGGTGGGAGCTCGGTTGAGCGGCGCGGGTGTACTTCGAGGTCATGGGATCTCCGAGGGCTCGCGGTGCCACTGACGGGGGATTGAATGCGGGGGATTGAATGCGTTTGACGTCCCAGCAGCATCATAGGTGGGAGTCGATGAAGTTCCTACTCTCGGCGTCGCTCGGCGGTTGGGCTGCTCGTCGCCACCGCGGTCCGAGCAAAGATCGCCCATGCGAAGAAGCCTACGAGCACGCCGAACCAGAGTGTCGCGAAACGGATCAGCAGGGCGCCCGCGGTGGCCGCCTCGCGCGTTGCGGCGAGCCCAAAGATGGCGCCGGAGAGCCCAATGAGGCTGCCCTCGGTGGCGAGAAGGCCCCCGGGGAGGAACGTGACGGCTCCGAAGACGGTCGCGAACGCGTAGATGAACGCGGCGGTCGGGAGCGAAGGAAACGTGTCGGGGAGGGCGACGAGGACGAGGTGGTATCCGACGCACTCGCATCCCCACGCGAGGACGCTGAGCACAGTAGCTATCAGGAGCGGCCCTGGCCTCACGAGCTTGAGCGATGCGCTGCGAAACGACTCCAGCTTCGGGACGAGCACCGCGAGCTTCGGCACGCGCCTGAGCCACTCGAAGATGCGGCCGGCGAGCCAGTCCGAGGCCGTGACCGCGACGACAGCGCCAATGAGCAAGAGCGCGCTCACCAGCACGAAGACGCCACGCCCCGAGGCGACTACGCCACCGGCCGAGATCAGGACGAGAGCGAGCACGTCGGTCAATCGTTCGGCGATGACGACGGATGCGGTGTCAGCAGCCGGGACGCCGCTGCGGGCCGCGAGCAGGCGTGCCTTCACGAGCTCGCCGAGCTTGCCGGGCGTCGCGGCCATCGAGAGGCCCGAGAGAAAGACGAGCGCGCTGTCTACCGGCCGAGGGTGATGGCCGAGTCGACTGAGGTAGAAGTGCCACTTCCCGAAACGAATCAGGTAGTTGAGCAGCGTCAGCCCTAGGACGGGCACTACGAAGCGCAGGTCGAAGGCGCGGAAGCTGTCGAGCAGGGCGCGCCCATCGGCCCAGAGCCCGAGGACGACGAGTAAGACGGCACCAAAGAGCAGGCCGAAGAGGACGCGCGAGCTGCTCAAGTGGCGAGCTCTCGACCGTTCACAGCGCCACCGGAAGTCGGTTACGTGCAGCGAACGCGGGATCGGCCGCGACGACGACGGCCTCGGCGTTCGTCCACGCCACGAGCCCGGCCTTCGGAAGCGTCGATGCGACGCGCCGGATGAGCGTCGCGTAGCCCGCATCGACACGCCTCTCGAGGAGGCGCACGAGCTGCGTCACGGCCGCAGGCGCGTTGCCACGTTCAAGCGCGCACATCGCGTAGGCATCGCCAAGCTGCACCAGGGTCTCTGGGTCGGCACGACCCAGCTTACCGAGCGCGAGGTCGAGCCGTTCGCAGGCTTTCTTCGGCCCAGCGAGCGCGAACTCGGCGTGAAAGCCGGCGAGCTCGTCCGGCGGCAGTGGCGCCGTGGAAGCGACCGCGGTGACCTTGGCGAAGTGACCACGGAGCGTTGCGAGGTGAGTCTCGAGCGCCCCCGTCGTGACGCCGTAAGGGCCAACCCAATCCGGCGTTAGAGCGACCAGGGCGCCCCAGTTCTTCAGGACGACCTCGGCCACGGGCGACGGCACGCCGTCACGGACGCCTCCGACCGGGAGGGCTCGCGACTGAGGCGACGCCGGACTCCCGGCGCCACCGACGACGCGCAACCAACCCAAGTAACCAAGAAGGTAGAGGATGTCTGGATCCCGCCCTGCATCGTCACGGCTCGCGAGCGCGTCGATGAACTGCTCGAGGGGCTGGCGGAGCTCGTCAGGGAAGGGCTCTCGGTAGGCCAAGAGCACCCATCGGACGAAGGTGCGGGGAGATCCGCGACGGTGCGTCAGAGCCTGCTCGTAGAGCGTGTAGACGAGCTGTTCTCCACCGCGACTGGCGGTGGCACGCTCCCACCGATCGTAGTCGGCGTGAGTATCGAGGACGATCGGGTCGAGGGCGATGGGTTCGAAGCGCGCGCCGAGCTGGGGGCGGCGTGGATCGACGGGTGGCGCCGCACTCGACCGCTCGGGCTGACTGCACGCAGACGCGAGGACGACGGCGGCGCCCGTGAACGACAGGGTGAAGCGGCGGACGCTGGAGAATCGGAGCAGCATCAGGGTGGCACCGGAACCGGCTGGGAGAACGTGTGCGGCGGAAGCATGGCTAGCAGCTCGGCCATCGTGAGCCCCAGCGTCGGATGGTGCAACGTTGGCGCGAGCTCGCAGAGAGGATCGAGGACGAAAGCGCGCTCGTGAAGCCGAGGGTGGGGGAGCACGACGTAGTCGGTGTCCATCACGCAGTCGCCGACCATGAGCAGGTCGAGATCAAGGGTGCGTGGGCCGAAACGACGCTCCGTGCGACGTTGACGTCCGAGACTGGCTTCGATCCCGAACAGGAATGAGAGGATCTCGGCGGGGGTTCGACTCGAGGACGCCACGATCGCCGCGTTCAGGAAGTTTGGTTGTGCGATGGGGCCGACGGGCGCGGTCTCCCAAAGGCCCGAGATGACGACGTCATCGAGCACTGGCCCCGCTCGCAACGCAGCGAAGGCGGCTCGAATGGTCAGGCTACGGTCGCCCAGGTTGGACCCCACGGCGATGTAAACAGGAGAAAGCATGGTCATCCGAACATTGAAAAGTACGAGCCCGTCTGTTATGCCGCGCGCATGAAAACGAGCCGCTTCATGCGCCTATCCCGCTTCGATTCGCTGGTTATCGGCCTCACCCTCCTCTGTCAACCCGTGCTGTCGCACGCGGCGGCGCCTGAGCTGCCAGGGGTCGAGGTGAAAGACCTGGACGAGGCCGAGATCGCGATCCTTCTCGACGTGCTCGAAGCCCAGTTCGATCCGTGTGGCAAACCGCGCAGCTTGATGGAGGCCGTGAAGGACAGCGCCAACTGCCCGATCGCGCCTCGCCTAGCGAACTTCGCGGTCAGCCAGATACAGCGCGGCCAGTCGAAGCGCCAGGTCGTCAAGGAGCTCCTGAAGGAGCAGAAGCGCCTCACGGTCAAGCACGAGTTCACGCTCACGGGGCGCCCGTCAGTCGGGCCGGCCACGGCCAAAGTCACCGTCGTTGAGTTCTTCGACTTCCAGTGCCCCCACTGCAAGACGGTCGCGGACAAGGTCCCGAGCATCGTAAAGACGCGAGGCGACGTACGAATCGTCTACAAGCAGTACCCCCTCGAGTTCCACCCCGCCGCCAAATCGGCCGCCATCATCGCGGTCTCCGCGGCGGGTCAGGGGAAGTGGCAGCTCATCCATGACCTCTTCTTCGACAACCAGGACAAGCTCGACGACGCACTCGTCGAGAAGCTGGCGAAGGAGTCTGGCATCGATCTCGGCAAGCTCGAGGCCGGCAAGGCAGCCGCACAAGCGATGGTCGAGGTCGACCGCCGAGAAGGCGACGCCGCCGGTATCGAAGGCACACCCAGCTTCTTCGTGAACGGCCGCCTCGTCGACTTCGAGGAGCTCGAAGAGGCGATCGGCGAAGCGGCAAATCCAAAGTGATTACGTGATCATGGCGCACGACCGGGCGATCGCGATGCGCGCTGTGGCGATCGCCCTGTTCGCGACTGCAGGCTCATCGGGGGCGTCCCCTCCCGAGCTCCCCAGGCAGAACGACCCCGAGAAGCCCGTCGTCTTGGTCCCAGCCAAAGACGGCTTCCGCGGCAAAGACCACCTCCTCATGAGCATCGACAATCGCTCGGATGAGGGCTTGTCTCTGCAAGGGCTGATTCGGCTCGACCGCTCTGAGGGCGACGGCACCTGGACGCCGGTCTTCAACATGCGTGTCGCGACTGCCTGTCCTCCGGGCGACGCGAGAGAGACGCCAGCCCCCGCCTGCATCACGATGCCGGCACGCAGCCGCTGGGCGATTCCGGCGTGGGACTTCTACGGTGCCGGGCTGGATCAATGCCCGCCGCGCCCGCCGGGAGTCCGAGCCTTCAAAGGCATCTACCGCGCTACCCTCTCGCCCTGCCCCACCGCGCCCGCTGTTGGCGCGCAAGCGAAGATGACGCCGGCTGTCGTTTACCTGACGTGGGAGTGACCTCGTTTCGGTAGGATGCCGGCCTGACGTTCGCCGTGCGTTGTTGCCCGCGCCGTCATGGACTGACGACAGCGGCGAGGTGCGGGATGCGAGCGACGTGGGACCGATTGGACAGACGCGAGGGGCGGCTAACGCGAACGCTCTCCCCATGGCTTCTGGCGAGCGCAATCGCTGTCGGCGTCGGATGTTCGGGTGACGAGACCGCAGCCACGGTCGGGCCGGACGCCACAGACGCTACGGCCGCAGACGCCACGGTGCTCTCGGACGGCGCTCTCCCAACCGATGACGTCACCCCAATCGGCGGCCCCGACGCCATCGTCGATCCCGACGCCGACCCGTGTAACCCGACATGCGAAGACGGCGTCTGCGGCCCGGACGGCTGCGGCGGTGCCTGCGCGGCGTGTGGCGACCTCCCCAAAGCCTACGGTACCGCCTGCAAGCTCGACGGCGAGGTGGCCTCGCCAGCTCAAGTCACGCTAGCGCCGGCGTTCGGCAAGATCGTCTTCGACTACCCCGTCCACCTCACCCCGCTGCCCGATGGACGCCTCCTCATCGTCGAGAAACGCGGCTTCATAAAGGTCATGCCCGACGATGAGACCGCGGATGGTGCCGACCTCGAGCTCTTCCTCGACATCATGGGGCGGGTGAGCTCGACCACTCCCGAGGCGGGCCTCCTCTCGGTAGCGCTGCATCCGAACTTCGCGGACAACAAGCGTTTCTTCGTCAACTACACAGCCACCATCAACAGCAAGCTGACGACCGTCATCGCTCGCTTCGAAGTGGGTGACGACGGGATGGGTAAGCCGGATTCGGAAGAGCGGCTGCTCACCATCTTGCAGCCGTTCTCGAATCACAACGGCGGTCAGATCGCCTTCGGCCCCGAGGGTATGCTCTACATCGGCATGGGCGACGGCGGCAGCGCGGGCGACCCGAAGGGCTACGCGCAAAACCCCGAAGAGCTCCTTGGGAAGATGCTCCGAATCGACGTGGATGCCCCGGTCACCCCGGGCCTCAAGTATGCGATCCCGAAAGACAACCCCTTCGTGGGGTCTGAAGACGGGACCCGTGACGAGATCTGGGCCCTCGGCCTCCGCAACCCGTGGCGCTTCTCCTTCGATCCGCTCACGGGGAATCTGTGGGCCGCCGACGTGGGGCAAAAGAAGTGGGAGGAGGTGCACCTCATCGAGAAGGGGAAGAACTACGGCTGGAACATCATGGAGGGTGGGCACTGCTACAATCCGGCTCTAGGCTGTGACTTAACCGGGCTCGAGCTCCCTGTGGTCGAATACTCCCACGACATTGGACAGTCGATCACAGGTGGATTCGTCTATCGCGGGTCCGCCATTCCGAGTCTCATCGGTGCCTACGTCTACGCGGATTATGTCTCTGGGCTCCTCTTCGCGGCCCGCTTCGGCGCCGACGGGACGCCCGAGTGGACCCAGATCGGCGACACGTTGAAGAAGATCACGAGCTTCGGGCAGAGCGCCGACGGCGAGATCTTCGTGGTGCACGCCTCGGTCTTCGACCCTCAAAAGGGTGAGATCTTCCGCATGATCCCCGCTGCGGACGCACCGCCCACCGGCGCGACCTTCCCGCGTAAGCTCTCCGAGACGGGTTGTTACACCGACCTCGAGACGCTCACGCCGGCCGCAGGCCTCTTCCCCTATGAGCTCAACGCCCCACTTTGGCACGATGGCGCCGACTCGGTGCGTCACATCTCCCTTCCACCAGCAACGTCGCTGATCCCCTCTGACGGGGAGTGGACTGTCCCGGAGGGAGGGAAGGTCATCAAGACCTTCGTCTACCCTCGCCCCGACGGCTCGCTCTTGAAGTTGGAGACCCGCTTCATTCTGCAGAGAGCCGATGGAATACGGGCCTACAGCTATCGCTGGAACGACGCTGGCACGGACGCGGAGCTGCTCGAGACCGCGTCGACGCGCGACTTCGCTCTCCCAGGCGGAACTCTCCCAGGCGGAACTCTCCCAGGCGGAACTCTCCCAGACGGCGGGGAGGCCCGCACTTGGCACTACCCGAGCCGCTCACAGTGTCTCGAGTGCCACAACGCGGCTGCCGGCCGTTTCCTCGGGTTCCGCACGGCGCAGCTCGATGCTCCCGGCGTCGCGGCCAATGGCCGCCAGATCGATCACTTCGAAGCGACCGGCCTCGTCGCGTGGGCGGTCGACACGTCAAAGCCGCCGTTCCCGAACCCAGCGGACGCGTCGGCGCCGCTGCACCTGCGTGCCCGAGCCGCTGTGGACGTGAACTGCGCGACCTGCCATCAACCCGGCGCATCGCCGATCACGAAGCACGATCTCCGATACGGCACCGGGCTCGCCGAGACCGGCGTCTGCGACGTCGCGCCCGAGAACGGAAGCTTCGGCGTCGAGGGTGAGAAGCTGCTGGCGCCGGGCCAGCCCGACGCGTCCAACCTGCTACTTCGAATGAAGGACCTCGGCGAGCTGAGAATGCCGTCGATCGGCTCGCACGTCGTAGACGACGCGGCAGTGACACTAATCACCGAGTGGATCCAGTCATTGGACAGCTGCGCCGGCCCGTGATGGTCCGTCAACCGGGCGACTCCGGAGCCTTCGGCCCGAGACGCGTGACCACGACTTGCGCGGCTTCGAGCGCCCGGAAGAGCGCTGGATCGGGGCCGAGGATGACGATGGCGACGCCTTCTTCGATCTCCCGTCGATCGGGGCTCGGGTAGGTCGCGACCCACTCCTTACTCGCGAGCCTGGCGGCGAGGAAGGCACGAAGCTCGCCCGTCAAGTCGACGATCATGACGGCAGCCGGTGCAAGGGCGGTCCCCAGGGTGCCGCCGCTCCCGGTCGAAGTCCCGTCAGAGGGCGTCGCAGCGCGTGCAGAACCGAGGGAGTGGCCAGCGCGTGGTGATGATCCACCGATGAGTGAGCCGACCGCAGAGCCTGCTCGTCCTAAAGGCGATCTCGCCTGCGGTAGGGGCGACACGGCGCCCGTGGCCGAAGCCGCTCCGGTAACGACGGGGGGAGTGGCCGCGACGCTGGGGTTCGCTGTGACTGTAGACACGGCTTCGGGGACAGCTGGCGCCACAGCGCCGATCCATGAGCGCGGCCCCACGACACAGAAGTAGATCTGCTTTCCCTCGAAAGTCCCCGGAATCGCGACCAGATTGTAGTCCTTGTCTTCCAGCATGTCGGCGAAAGCGTCCGACGACATCTGGGACTGACTTCGATCCGAGTTCTCGTTCGACAGGCGATAGTCGTTGTGGTCAGCGGCAGCCTTCCAGGCTCCGATGACCATGTTCATGAGCTCGGTATAGCCAGCGGCGACCTCGCCCGTGAGCGAGTCCGCGCTCGGGAGCATGATCATCGTCGCGGCGAGGTGAATGGCGGTCTTCTCGAGCATTACGAAGCCGGCAGGGCTCCCATCGGCATCGAGGCGCTTCGTGAACGAAACCACGACGTTGCCCGGGCCAAGGGTCTTCATCGCAGCCTCGCGCCCGACGACAGCGTCCCGTCGAGCGAGAACGAAGTCCTCCCCAAGGAGGGTCGTCAAGTTCAAGGCGATGCGCTCGAGGCACAAGCGCAGGTTGCGGCTGAAGGCGGCGTCCATGAGGTTCGTCATCGGACCTTTGAGGGCGAAATGCGAGAACTAATCTCACTTGCGTCCCTCTCCAACTCGTGGTGCGTTGGCGCTCCCCGGAACGTAAAAACGCACGTGGGATGGCTAGGCCAGTCCTTGCTCGCGCCCCAGACACTGGATCACCAGAACATTGCAACTGCCCAGTGCGGCTGTGGTCCACCCCCGTCGGAAGAGTAGGAAGGTGCTTCGACGCGGTCGGTCGATGGAGGTCGATCGACCGCGGCGAAGCGTTCAGGAGTGGCGCGTCCGCCGAAAGCGGAGCCGGGTTTCCGAGACCCGACTCCGTTCGTGCCGCGCAGAGGCGGCGTGCGGGAGCGCTGTTCGGAGGTGCGGGGGTCAGCCCCCGCCCGCAGGCGCAAACTCTCTCGTTGCCCGAGCGCTCTGAAGGTGAGCGGGCTCACCATCGGCAAACGCCCAGGGTCCATCGTGGCGGCGGAGTACCGGGACTCCGCTCGATTTCGGTACTGGCGTCACTACCCGGACTGCCTTCGCGAGGGTCAGTCTCACGGAGGAGAGACGACCTTGGCCAGGGTGGTCCGGTTCGAGGCACGGCGGCCTCTTCTATTTCGTCGCGCCAGCATTCCCGCAGGCGCGCTCTAGGTTCGGCCGCACGAGCTCGGCTTCCCACCCGCCTGATGGCGGGGCTCAGCGGCGCCGTGACGGCCGGTCTATGTCCGGGGGTGGACGATGACCGTAAGAAGCGGCCAAGAGGTAGAGACCTCCGTCCGTCGTCTCGTTCATCGGCACCCGGTCGAGACTCGCCCTTGGCCATCCCGGCGCGCGAGTCCTCGAACCCCACCTCCGAGGAGGTGGGAGTCACTCTGTACCCGTGCCTCGGACGACTCGAACCGAGTCTCCAGAGGACATCACCGTCGTCACCCAGTCTCCCCGGTTGACGTCTGGCCACACACCAGTGCCGTCGCGACAGTCCGCCCCTTCTCTCGACCGCGTCGGCGTCAACCGCGAAGGCAGACCGCCCGACGACTCTCGAGAGTCGCGTCCCAACCCCACTCCGGCAGAACCGCGTTCACCGCGGATCCACCCGGCTCCCGTGCGCTTCCGAGAACACGACGCGGCCTTTAGCCCACCCGTGCGCTTCCACGCTCAATGACTCGCAACGATGGCCGCTGAGGCCAAGGAGCGCCGCTGAAGATCCTGGACCACCGACGGCGCGCGGTCCTCGAGCGCGACTATCCGATGAGCTTCATCACGTTCATGGGCTGCTGATTGGCCTGGGCGAGCATGGAGGTGCCG
>CANMLD010000153.1 GCA_947498315.1 Pseudomonadota bacterium
AGCGTCGAGCCGTTGCTCGTGTACGTGTATGCGAAGTAGTGCTGGTCGTTCATCGAGAAGTTGAGCGACGACCACTGCACGGTGTCCCAGAGGCCCTTGGTCTGGACGTCGCAGCGGTCATCGCCGTCCCCGTCGTTCGCACCGGCGCAGCACTTCTTGCCCGTGACGTCCGGCGTCATGCCTTGCGTGGCCGGGAACTGGCACTGGATCTTGCCACCGTCGCCCTGCTTGACCTGGGGAGCCGAGTAGTACGACGCGGACGACTTGTACATCTTGTCGATCTGGTCGATCGCCTCGGTCGTCTTCGCACGACGCATGTACTTGATGAAGGCCGGCACCGCGACGACCGCGAGGATCGCGAGGATGGCGACGACGATCATGAGCTCGATGAGAGTGAAGCCCTCCTTGGAACGGATGCGCTCGAGCATGGGAATCTCTTGAAGAGATGGCGGTCGAGTGTCAGTGATGGGGGACCCCGAGCCTCCAATTCAGGAGTGATTACGGGGCCGTCGCCGTGGCGGCCCAGCTGCTGAGAGCAACAAACGCGCCATCCTCCATCGAGCCTGTTGCGGCCCTATTTAGGCCCAGGTTCCCCCTAAGGAGATTTTGTAGTGACACTTCTCGTCAGCTCGCGTCGAAGTGTACTGACGAAACGTGTCAACTTGGAACGTTCGCCGCGCTTGGGGAACCGGAGAGATGCGGGAGGAAGCCAGGTTCGAGCGTCAGCGAGGCGCGGCTGCCCAGCCCCATTGGCTCTCGACCAGCTCGACTTGGTCCGAGCACAGCTCGTCGTAGCGACCACTGGGGATCGTTACGAGGGCGGTGAGGCGAGCGCCCTCGTCTCCCGCAAGACGCCGCACGAGCTCACTTCCAGCGGCGTCGCGGGGGACGTAGGCGCGGAGGCCTTTGAACCCGTCGCCTTGGAGGAAGAGCGCGTAATGGGTGCGTTCCGCGTCGGCGTAGCGGCATTGGTAGTAGCGGTCGAGGCGGGCACGCACCCTCAGCCGAATGGTTCGGTCGACGAAGTGGCGACGCAGCTTCATCAGCTCATCGAGGGGCGGGCTGTTCCGGGGCGGCTCGGTGTCCTTCTGGTTGGCGAGGAATCGAGCCCGAGCTCCTGGGTTGGCGAGAGCGCCGCCGTGGTAGTTCCAGCCGCGCTCGAACTCCACGATCTCGACCTGCGCCGCACAGACCGACGAGACGGTGCTAGCGCGGAGCACGACACGCACCGTTAGAGGATGGGGCGACTGTTTCTGGATCTCGAGCCAGAGCTGGTCAGCGTCCGGACCACGCGGGAGATAGCCGTCAAGGTGCGCCGAGCCGTCTCCCCGGAGCCTCAAGTGGTAGTAGCTCCCGGCCTGCCCCTTGTAGTGACAGTTGAAATAGTCGCCAGCTTCGGCGCGCACACGAAAGGGGGCGATACGGTCGACCATCTCCAGGCGTTCCGACAAGTAGAGCGCAATGTCGGGATCGTTTCGAGCTTCGTCGGTCTCACTCACCCGCTTGAGACGGGTCCGGGGCGGTCTCTCGACGGGTGGGGACTGGTCAATTCCGGCGATGGGGGCCCGGCCGCTGCGCGGCTCGTCATCGTCAAGCGGATCATCAGGTCCACGGCGGAGGTCCTGCTCGTCTAGTTCGACGGCGGAGGCTCTGGCGACCGGCTGACGAGTTTGCTCGGGAGGTTGAGTCTGACTCCCTGGGGAGGCGAGCAGACCAGTCTCGTCACCCGACGCGGGTTTCTCGGTGCGACAGCCGCTGAAGGGAGCCACGGACGAAACCGCTACGGCAACCAGCGCACTGAAGGCGCGATACGTTCGGATGATGGCGGCGGACAAGGCAGCGCTACAGTCGCCCTTCCACGCCGAAGATGATCCCCCACGAGTGGCTGGCCGACGCGCGGAAGCGGCGTCCATAGGCATCGGTCGCTTCGTTGTAAAAGGGGTTGTACTCGTTCACGCTCTGGCTGTTGCGGCCCTCGACGTTGCCGGATCCGTCGAGGTCTCGGCCCGCGTCGGCGAACGTGATGAAGTGGTCAGTCGTATAGCTGTAGTCGAACCCGAGCCGCAGCCGCAAGTGCTTCATCGGCTGATAGGTAACGCCAAGCTCCGCGCCAAAAGTCGCGTGTTGCTCGACGTCGGTGGCGCCGTCTGACTTGCGGATGAGCGTCTCGCCCGACGCGCCCCGGTCGACGCGGGCAAGGGACGTGCGAGTGCATCCGCGGCTGGGATCGCATCCGCTCGCCCCGAGCGCATCAAAGATCTCGGAGTACTCACGCCCCTCGAACGTGAAGGCGCTGCGGAAGCCAAGGTCGAGTGACACATAGTCTCCATCCTCGCTCGGCGTGTTCCAGAGGTGAAACTCGGAACCGAGGCCAAGCTCAATGTCGCTGCCCGGAGAGACCCGGGTCTGAGTGGTGCGTTCGTTCTGAAACGGGCTCGAAGCGCTGGGAAATCGAAGCGTCGTTCCGAGCTCGATCCACGGGTCGGCAGGCCCAAAGCGGCGACTGATGGCCGTACTCAGCGCGATGGCGTGAACGCCGTTGCCTGCGCCGGTATCCCCGGACTTTCGAGCGGTTCCGGTCGGTGCGGTATAGGCAAAGCCGATGACCCACGAGGGCACACCGGGGCTACTCGACTCGTGGACGGGCGCCCAGTCGATGCCAATGACCATGTCGCCTAGTCCGACGCGGGTGGCGGACTCGTAGGGGACTTCGAAGATCGACGGGATGAGTGGGCTCGACACCAGTGAGTTGTCAGAGGTGACGCCGTCAGCGTGGTCGAGCGAGCTCGTCCACCCCACGACGATAGGCAGCGCGAGGGTGAGCTGCAGATCCCGCCACAACCCAGCGCGGAGCTCGAGCTCGACGAGGTTTTTACTCTCTTCGAATTGGAGCTGATTCGTATCGAGCGCAGTGCTGCCGGTCGGGCACAGCGGGTTCGGAGAGCCGGAAGGCCCGCCCTGGCAGACCCACTCGCGCAGGATGCGTGCCGACTTCTGCTCGTGACGGTAGTTGACGCCGAAGCTCCCGTGGAACCCGACGCCGCCGTCGAAGGAATCGAGGACGTCGGTCACCTGCGCGGCGCGAACGTTGCCTGGGGAGAGCGCGGCTCCAGCGGCGAAGGCGAGAACACTTGCCGTGAGGGCGTTACCGCGCGGCAGGGCGGTGGCGCTCGCCGGACGACGTGAAAGTGGGTCGTGGGTTCCGAGCATCTCGGTGGGTGTAAGTCGACGCTAGATCCGTGTCAACTCGGCGAGGGCCTAAGGAGACGGCACGTGAGGTGTCGTGAGGTGTCGTGAGGTGTCGTGAGGTGTCGTGAGGTGTCGTGAGGCTCGAGGTCAGCGTCGCCCCCCCGTCCGTCCTCGTCAGGTTCGGGGCCATCTCAGAGGGTCAGACAAAATGGAGATTGAGTGCACGCCGCGTAACTTACGAAGCAACGAGTTGGCGCCGATAGGCGCGTACTTGAGCGACGAAGACGGGCTCAAAGCCCTTCTAGGAGCGAGAGCAACTCGATGCTCGAAAATTGCCGGCGGACGCCAATCGGAGTTTTGTCTGACCCTCACAGAGTCGCCCAGCCAGAAGGAGGGTTCGGCTGGGCTCGGCCGGGGGGGCGAGCTGTACGAGGAATCACAGCAAGAGGCGGGCCAGGGATACACCAGCGCCGCTTCATGGCTCGAAAGACGCTGACGCGGCCTCGATGAACGGCTCCTCATGCGGGCTCGACGTGGATCCAAGTCGATGGGCTGTGACCTCTCGGTGGCTGCCAAGCCGCCCGCAAACGCGTCACGCTCGCACCCTCCTGCGGAGTACTTGGAAAAGTTTTCACCCTGCGCCGCCGTCTTCCCGAGGGTACCCGCTGGGAGCGCCACGATGCGACCCATCGCGCTTCGGTCCGGGCTGCAGAGGGGGCTGACGAAAGCGTTTGACGTCAGGCTGGCCGGCCATTAGAAATAGGGCTGCAACTGCCCACGGAGGCGCGCGCTCGCAATGGATCTGCCAAGTAGTTCGAGCACCGTCATCATGCACAACATGGCCACGGCTTCGGCCGGGCACGTAGGGCCGACCTCGCTCCACGGAGTCCACGAGGTCTGACCGGCACGGCAACCCGCGTGCCCCCCTCTCGATGACGGTGCTCTGATGTGTTTTTCCGGACTTCGGTCCGGCAAATGAGCCCCAGGTCGCGGCTTTGGCCGCGCAGGACATCAGAGGTAAACCATGATTCGACCACTCTCTGCAGAACGCACCTTCACCGGCCGCTCCAGCGTCGGGGTGAAACGTGAAGTCCTTTCGTACTGGCACCAAAACCAGAGCTCGCTCGGCCTCTCGCTGAAGCAGTTCCTCGAGCAGTGCCGTCAGAGTCATGACGGCAACACGGTCACGTTCCGACGCCCCTGGTAAACGCGACCTACACCGCTCGCGCGGCGGACGCTGCCGTGGCCACGGCAGCGTTCGTCTTCACGCTCACACACTTGCAGCCTGACGTCGGGTGGCTCGACACCGCGGAGTTCGTAGCGGGCTCGAGCACGTTGGCCGTAGTCCACCCGCCTGCACACCCCCTCTACTGCCTGCTGGCGAAGCTTGCTTCGACCGCTATCCCTTTCGGATCGGTGGCCCTGCGCCTGAGCGTCCTGAGCGCCGTCGCGGGGTCGTTGGCTCTCGTCGCGGTGGCTCGTTTGGCTCGGCAGGGCGCTCGGCTATGCGGCGCCGTCGCGGAGTTGCAGGTGGTCACCGGGATCGTTGCCGTGATCGCCGGCGCCACCAGCACGGCTTTCCTTGGGGAAGCAACCCGCCCAGAGGTGTACGCACTGCATGCCGCGCTCATTGTATGGGCCCTAGAACGCGCCGCCGCCGCCGTCGAGTCATCTCGAACGGACACGCTTCGGGTGGCAGCAGTGCTCGCCGGCCTCGGGATGGCAAACCACCACTACCTCGTCGTCTTCGCCATCCCTGCCTTGCTCCTCGCGTTCGCGGTCTCGCGTGGAAGCTCACCGCAAGGCACCGTAAGAAGGTTGCTTTCGCTCGCCGCACTCGGCGCCGTTGCTTTGATCACGTATGCGTACCTGCCTATTCGAGCGGCCGCAGATCCCGTCATCAACTGGGGCGATCCGACCACCCCAGGACGATTCTGGGAGGTGCTGACCGCCAAGACGTTTCAGACATCGGTATCGAGCGCATCTCGCGGCACACCGCTCATGGAGAACGTCGGCGTCGCCATGGGGATGTGGGGCGAGAGCCTTGGGCTCTGGAGCTTCGCGTCGCACGTAGTGGCCACGCTTCTACTCGTCTCCGGGGCGGTGCGGTCTCGGATCCGCCTGGACGTCCCATCGCGACTTGGGCCGTGGCTGTCAGTGCTTACGGTCTTCGGCTGCTTCTCCGTACTCACTAAGGCCATCATGGCCATCGATCCCGATAACCCGGACGACTATGGCTACTTCCTTAGCGGGATTCTCACGCTCCCCGTGTTCGGGGCCGTTGGCGTCGCAAAGCTTGCGATGACCACGTCTCGTCCGTTGGCCTCTCCATGGCTCACGCTTCCAGTCGTCGCCCTCGGAGCCTTGGCTCTCGTCGGCGTGGGCGACAGGCTCGAGGCTACAGACCGCACGCAGGACCGAGCCGCCGCGGCCTTGGGCCGAGCAGCGCTCGACCCGCTCGCGCCCGATGCCGTCGCCTTCGTCGACTACTTCCAACTCCACTTCATCGGTTGGTATGCGCAGTTGGTCGAGAACGCCCGCCCGGACGTCGACCTGATCCAATCCAGCTTCGAAGACCGCCGTGCCGGCGGGCTGCCCTTTCTCGCTGCGCTCGATCGTCGCTCGCCTCGCTTGGCGTCCATCACGCGTGCAGTTCGTGAGCGGGGCGGCTTCCCACTGCCCGAGGTGCTCGCGCTCGCCGATGGCGGCGTGCCAGTCTACTTCGAACCCGGCTATGAGCTTCTGGCGCCGCCGGACCGACTGAGTCGAGGAGGGCTGCTACGTCGCGTCCTGACGACCGGCACACCTCGGCTCCCCCTAAACCCGGTGTCAGAGGGGCTCAGCGAGTTGGACTACCGGCTGCCGCAGGCATCGAAAGAAGGGCGAACCGTGCTCGACTGGCTTTGCTTCCTTTCGACGTCCCTCGCGCTTCGGCAGGGAGAGATCGGTCTCGCCGACGTGACGGTGGCTCGCTGGACTCACCTCGGCCGTACCGGGCCACCGCCTGCCATCGCCGCGCTAGTGGAACGACTCACCGGTCGAGCGACCGCTGATGACGCTGCTGAAATGGATGCGCTGTTGGCGTTCTCGAAGACGCTCACTCCGGAACGCCTTCTAGCGCTGGAACGGTGATCTGGACGAGCAGTGCGCACGCCTCTGCGAGTGCCGCCCAGCCCAGATGACGGGTCCTTTTGGTCGGCGCGAGGGAGATCGTGTTAGCTTCTGGCTGACAAGACACGGGGTCAGAGTCCTCCATGAGCAACCGCTACTACGTCATCGAAGTGAAGGACGCCACCGGAACCGCGGAGCGCCACGAGCTGTACGACGAGATCACCATCCTGGGCCGGTCGCAGAAGCGGGCGGCGATCGTCATCCCGGACTCGAAAGCGTCGGGTCAACACGCAGAGCTGACTTTCCTCGGCGGGCAGATCTCGGTACGGGATCTCGGTAGCACCAACGGCACCTTCTACGAGCAGCGTCAGGTCGACCGTCCCTTCGTGCTGCCGAAGAATGGCAGCTTCCTCATCGGCGACACCAGTATCCGTCTCGTCGCCGTCTTCGGCGTCGACGAAGCGCCCGCTCCCCGCTCGTTCAATGAACCCTCCGAGTCCGTCGACTCGACGCGTGCGCTCAGCATCGAAGACCTCGAACGGCTGCGTGGCACCGGTCTGCCCAGCGCGCCCGCTCCCGAACCTCCGAGGCCAACCTGGGAGTCTCCCCGTCGGGTCGATCCGAGCGAAGTGCGTTCGCGGCGCGCCGCAGCCGACCCCTACTCCGATGCGAACTCAGGGGCGTCGTCGCGCCCAGCGGCGGTCGCGCCGGACCCGCGCCCACTGAATAAACCCCCAGACCGCACCATGGCCTTCGACCGGGCCAGCGTCGAGTACGGCGAGCTCGACTCGAGTTGGCGGGCCCCGACCGGCGCCCATGTCCAGGAGGACAGTGACGACGCCCCGCCGGATTGGGCGCGAAAGTACGCGAAGTCGCCGCAAGGTGGTGGCCGGGGCGAGGGCGACCCTGAGCCGCGTCGCTCTGGACCGCCGGCCTCCGCTCGAGCCCTCGCCGCGGTCGCGTCGCTGGCCGCGGCCGCCATCTTGGCGCTCATGCTGATCCGCCCGGGTGGCGCAACCGACGCACCCCTGCCAGACCTAGGTGAATCACCGGAGGCGCTCGCGATCGCCGCTTCGCTTAGCGTCGCCATCACGACCAAGCAGTCAGTGGCGGAGTACCGCTTCGCGTCCATCCTCGGCGGTGACCAGTTTTCGACCGTAGAGGGCCACATGGCGTCGGCGCAGTCGACGGCAACGGAGCTAGCGAACTCGGATCTCGACGGGGCCGAGCTTATCGCGGCGATCTCAGTCCTCATGGAGAAGGTCGCCACGGTGAACGCCACTGCCGGGCTGCTGGTCGAGCGACTGAGCCGGTGCAAGAACCACTTGCTCATCAGCGCCGGAGCGGCCCTCGGCGTGAGCCTACCGATCGCGATCGGCATGGGCGGCGCCGTCGGGCTCATCGCTGCCATCCTGCTGATGGCGTCGGGGCTGCTCCCGTTGGTGCTGTCCCAGCCGGCGCCTGTCGAGCCGCTCTACTTCACGGGGCTCTTTACCCTCCTCGGGCTCGCGCTCATCTTCAAAGTTCGTCGCTAGTCACACACATTACGGTTTCGGGGAGCTAGGGGGTCGATGCGGCCTCGAGGAGCACGCTGGAGACATCGCCCACTTGCTTCCACGCGGCCCGCTCTTTGTCCGACGCGGCGGTCGCTACCGACCACTCGGCTTCAAGGGACGCGATCGGGCCAGCGAGGTCGACGGTCTTGAACTGCCGTGCCCACGCCACGAACTTGCGGGCCTCGGTAGAACGGCCCCTCATGTCACCGGCGGGTGAGCCGTGGTCTCGCCGAAGGCGGTAAAGGAAAGCGCCGTGGTTACAGGCGTCGAGCGACTGCTGGTCGGTGAAGAGCGCCGCGCAACCCCGATTGAGCGCAGAGGCGGGGTCGACCTCCGGGAGAAGGTCTGCGACGGCTCGATCGGCCATGGTGAGCGCGATGTTGCGGGCTTGTTCTTGGCCAGGACGCGACGCCGCCGCTTGCAGGTCGCGCCCCGTTGCGAGTAGGTACCCGCGGCTCGCCGGTCCGAGGGAGGTGCCGGCGAAGCCCATGCCGCCACTCTCAACCACGTCGCTGAGCGCGAGGACGCGCACGCTCGGCACGTCGTCGCGAACGTCGACGGTGGAGATGGCGACTGTTGGCGCGGTCTGATTGCCAGGGCCCGAGTTGTTGGTCGCCTCGGTCGCGGTGCGACTCCAGATGAGGAGGCCGAGCCCCGCCGCCATGGCGAGGCCGACGCAACCCCACACCAACCGCGAAACGGAACGTGGCCCTCGGCTGCTCATTGGAACTCCCCCTGCCCTGTCTCGTGCGGCGTGCGCTGATGGGATCGGGATCACATTGGATGGCCTGCTCGCTGTGTTCATCGGCTCCCCCCGGTGGCGCTGCACCGAGTGCGGACACCAACGGCTCGAGCCGAGGTGCAGCGTGCTGCCGCACGTCGTCGAGGACCTCGGTCTTCTTTCGCGAGAGATCGATGACGAGGTTTTTGAGCATGCGCCAGGCCAGCGCCATGAGCTGGCCATCCGGTCGAGCCCGCAGCTCCGCTTCGCCGTAGGTCTGGATCAGCCGGGTCAGGGTCTCCTGAGCCAGATCGTCGGGCTTGAATCGACCGCGATAGCTCGTCGAGACGATGCGCGCCCGAGATGTGAGCTCGCGGAGGAGGTTCTCCCAGAAGGCATCGCCTCTCGCTCCGTTCCAGCGGAGTGATGTCGCCGTGAGGTCGGGGGGTTCCCAGATCCATCGCACTTTGGCAAGCATGTCGCTACGAAAATAAAACGGCTAAGGGCGTCGCCGTCATCAGTAACGTCGTCGAGTCGTGCATGGGGCTCCCCGGGGGCGGCTGCGATGCCGCCCTGGAGTGACGTAGGACCGCATCGGAGTTGAAAGCAACGCCGAAGATTGAGGGGTGTGGACTTGCAGCAGAACTGGAGGTCGGGAATAACGTCGCTGACTCGACCTCTTAGTGGCGTCTCGAGTCGATGAACCTCAACGTACCGGAGCGACCATGCCGACTTTCACGATCACAGGCGAGAACGATCCCTTCCTTCACGTGAACCTTCGCACTGGGGAAAAGATCTACACCGAGTCGGGCTCAATGGTGTGCATGGACGGCACTCTCGAGCTGAAGGGAAAGATGCGCGGCGGCTTCTTCAGTAGCCTCGGCCGTTCCCTCGCCAATGAAGAGTCGCTCTTCCAGACCACCATCGAGGCCAAGACGGGCTCTGGCGACTGCCTGCTCGCCCCAGGCCTGCCTGGGGACATCTGGCTCCTTGACGTCGGGCCACAGCAGTACCGGCTGAATGACGGCGCCTTCCTAGCCGCCGAAGACACGGTCGATATCAAATCCAAGTCCCAACGCGTGGGTCAGGCCCTCTTCGGCGGCGCCGGTGGCTTCTTCGTAATGGAGACCACGGGACACGGGAAGGTCGCGGTGTCGTCCTTCGGCACCATCTTCACGCTCGACGTCAAGCCTGGCCAGGAGACCATCGTCGACAACACTCACGTCGTCGCCTGGGACTCGCGGCTCGACTACAAGATCTCGACCATGTCGACGGCGGGCGCCGGCTTCTTCGGCAACCTGATGAACTCAGTGACCACCGGTGAAGGTCTTGTGAACCGCTTCTCCGGCCAAGGGCAGATCCTCGTCTGTTCACGCAACAGGGACTCGTTCTCGAGCTGGGTGGCGAGCAAGGTAGGCGCCCGCTAGACGAAACTCAAGGCGCCAGTAGCCACCGTAGGCCAAGCCTCATGTGCTCGAGAAAGTAGTCATCGGCGCCACCGTTGGCCTCGTAGCTCGCGGCAGTGTGACCCATCGCTGTGTAGAACACCCGGCCGTCTCCGGCGGAATGGACCCAGGCGACCGGGTGCAGCGCGCCCATACCTCCACCCTCGTAGGTCGCTTCGTCCACTCGGAGCAGAACGACTCGGTCGCCGCTGGCATCGGGGAGCGCCTGGAAGTCGTACCATTCGTCGGTACGGGTGAAACGAGTCGGGAGACCCGCTGTGGCTGGGTGGTCTGTGGCGACGACGATTTCGGCTGGCTGGGTCGCTGGGTGGCGCGCGAACGCCGCGCCGATGAGTGCGCGGTATTGTGGCCAGTCGTACTCCGCGTCCGCGGCGGCGTGAACGGCTAACAGGCGGCCTCCCGACTCGATGAACTCGACGAGAGAGGCTTGCTCCTCACCGTCGAGGAAGTCGCCCGTGGTGCTTAGGAGGACGATCCCAGCGTGAGGTGACAGGGCGCTTTGATCGAGCCGATCGGCGTCGGGGTGGAGATCCATGGCGACACCTTCCGCGGTGCCGAGGGCGATGAGGGCATCTTGCCCGGCCTCGATGCAGGTGTGCCGATAGCCTGCCGTTCGTGAGACGACGAGGAAGGAGGTCCGTTTGGGCGGCGTCACCTCCAAGGCCGGCCTGCCCTCATCGGGGCTGTCGCCTGGTGTGGTGTCCAACGGCACCGAGTCCGCTACTCCCGAGTCCGCTACTCCCGAGCCCGCTACTCCCGAGTCCGCTACTCCCGAGTCTGCCGGCGCCGGTTCGGTCGCATCGACGTCGGTGTCGGCTGCCGCGGTACATCCCATCGCACAAGCGATCCAGACTGCTCGGACACTAGCGACTCTCACGGCCCCTCCTCAACTGCACGCACCACTCGTTTGAACTCTTGCCGGCGTTCAGAGCGGGAGAGCCTCGGGACCGCGTCCTCGTTCAGCTCGAAGCTGGCGGCTCGCTCGGCGCGCTTTCGAGTCTGCTCGATCCCGATGGCCGAGAGGCCTCGCCTGTTGGCCGCGGCGAGGACGGTGCCGAGCCCACAGAAGGGGGCAACGATGGTGGTCGTCTCCGGACTTGCACGCCGGATGAAGTCGACGGCTGCAAAAGCAGCCCGGGAACCCATGCTGTGAGTCCACGGCATCTCGCCAAGGTCGGGGAGGACGTCGGCGCTGGCAACGCGGCTATCGTCGCGGGCGTCGCGAGAGAACGCGAGCAGGTGAGAGTACGCCGGTCGGCCGTGTTGAATGCGACCGGGGGCTAGCCGGCACACGACTTTATGCCAGAGGAGTGGCACCTGAGAGCGTTCGGCAGCGGCTAGGACCATCCCGGCCTTCGAGGTCCAACGACCATCCCGCTTCAGGTCGGTCTGAAAGAACACCGCGACGCCACGCGCTGGGATGGCGTTGAGCGAGAGCGTCACCGCGTCCGCGAAGAGCTCGCGCCAGCGTTGTTCGCCGACGCCAACCTCACTCACGTCGGGCAACGACGCCACGAGCGACGCAGAAGGAGTGGCGGGGTTCGCAGCCAGCCAGCTGAGCGCGTCGCCACAGATGACCTGACGAGTGGGGGCCTGGGGTGATTCATCCACGGCGGCAGCATAGCCGCAAGTCGTGCCTATGGCGTCAGCGAGACAGGTCGAAGGACTCGGCCTTGACTCGCTTCACCGCTTCGGCAGCGGCCGCCGGAGCGGCCGTCGGTGCCGCGGCGGCCTCGAAGACCGTCCCAGTGCGGGTGAGGTTGTCGATCTGCGCTTCGATTCGGCCCGAGCCGCCCATGCCGGCCGCCTTGCCGCGGAAGTCCGCTGCGTTGTCGAAGATCAGCTTCTGGGCGTCTCCGTGGCGCCCCTCTTTCACGAGGTTGGCCGCTTGGTTCAAAACGGCGGCGGCTTGAACCTCGACGAGACGTTCGTCGACCGACCGATTGCGGCCAGCTTCGACGAGCTTGGGATCACGCGTGACCGTGACCTCCACGACGCGTGTCACGGTCATGGGGCCCTTGTAGCGGTCGGTATAAGTCAAGGTGAGCTCACCGACGCGAAGCAGCCCCTCTCGAAGGACCGGGACGGCGACCTGGAGGGCGATGGATCGCTTTTGACCGGCAAAGATCTCGGCGAGCGGCACTGTGACGACGTCGCCCATGCGGGTGAAGGTGTAGCCATAGACCTGGGCGAGCTCGACGCCGTCGTCGAGCCGGAGCTCGACTCGGGCGTCTTGGGCCACCGTGGCAGCCATCTTCCCGAGCTCGGTCGTGAGGACCCCGGGGATCGCGGTCGCTCCGGCGACGAAGTAGTAGTTGCCGCTGGCCTTGTCAGCGACGGCGGTCATCAGGTCTTCGTTGTAGTCCGTGCCGACGCCGATGGTGGTCACTGAGATGCCTTGCTGCGCATCGCGCTGCGCCGATTGGGCGATGGCGTCCGTGTCGGTGACGCCGCGGTTGGCCAGTCCGTCGCTCATCAAGATGACTCGATTGACCTGCCCTTTCATGAGGTTGCGCTGCACTTCTTCCTGTCCACGAGCGAGGCCGCCGGACAGGTTGGTCGAGCCGCTAGGCTGCATCCGCGCGATGGCGTCGTAAGCGGCCTCGCGGTGCGCCGCGCCGAGCTTCGACGCCGGCAGGTCCACTCGGACGTCGTCGGAGTAGCTGACTATCGCCAGCGTGTCATCGGGGAGGAGCTGTTCGACGAGCTTGCGTGCGGCTTGCTTGGTCTCGTCCATCTTGTCGCCGCGCATCGACCCCGAGCGGTCGATGACGAGGGCGAGGTTGAGTGAAAGTCGCGGGCCGGCTGTCGAGAAGTCGGGAACGGCAGCGGCGAGCTCCGCGACGACGGCGACTTTGCCGTCGCCGGGCATCAGGACATGCGAGTTCGAGAGCTCGGCTTTCACCGCGACAGTCCCCTGTGTGGCAGGGAGGGCGGGTGCTGCAATCTCGAGGGGCGCTGGAGCGCTCAGCGGGGCGGCTGGGGCCGGAGAGTGAGCGGCCCCCACGACGGGAGGCGCTACGGGCGTGGCTCCCACGACGGGAGGCGCTACGGGCGTGGC
>CANMLD010000154.1 GCA_947498315.1 Pseudomonadota bacterium
GCCTCACCCACGTTCGAGCTGAAGAGCAGCTCGACGCGATCGATGCCGTGGGGCCCGAGCGACGCTTCTGGCAACACGGAGACGTCGAGGCGAGCGGAGGCCATGCCGAGGTCCCTGAGCTCGCCCTCGAGCCGCTCGGAGACCCGCCGCCCGACACGACGACGAGTCTCACTCAGGCGATGGGCCGTCTCCATAGCGGCTTGGTGGGCTTTCCGTTGCACGGCATCGAGCTCGGCGACGCGGTCGTCGAAGGCTTCGAGGGTCGCTTGCTCGACAGCGAGCTCAGCGCGGCGATTGATGACGGCGTCGGCATTACTGCCGAACCGTCGGAAGAGCTTCTCGAGCTGCGTCAGTCGATCTTCGGCCTGATCGAGACGCCCCGGATCGACGTCAATGCGTGACCGATAGGACCGCACCTCGGTTCCGATGTCTTCGAGTTCGATGCGCACGCTCTCGAGCCGCGCTACGAGGGGCGATAGAGACGGGTCTTTATGAGCCGCGCCGCCGAGGACGCGCTCGAGCTCGGCGAGTTGGTCTGTGACCGCGCCACGACGCGAATAGAGCTTGTCCTCGACGGCCTGGGTCGCCGAGCGCAGCTCGGTCGCATGTCGGAGTACAGCGAGCTCGGAGTCAAGAGCCACATCTTCACCGGCCTTCGGCGAGACCGAGTCGATCTCCAAGAGCTGAAAGCGAAGAAGCTCGAGGCGTTCAATGCGTCCCTGCTCGGCCTTTCGGAGCGCGGCGAGCGCCTGATCGGCTTGCCGACTCGCCTGAAAGCGGACGGCATACTCCGCGAGCACGTCGGAGAGACCACCGAAGCGATCGAGCACCTCACGATGCGTGGCGACGTCGAGGAGGGACGTGTGAGCGTGTTGGCTGGAGATATCGATAAGGGGACCGACGACCCGCTTCAACTCGGTGAGGGTCGCGAGGCGCCCATTCAAGTAAGCGCGGCTCTTCCCAGCACGGGTGATGACGCGACGCGCGACCAACTGCCCTCCGAGGACGTCGTCCACGCCCGCGGCCAAGAGATGAGCGGATGCGGGGCTCCCGTCCGTCAGGTCGAAGAGCGCTTCGACGCTGCCTTCGTCGCGTCCTTGCCGAATGAGCTCGGGGCTTTGCCGGTCGCCGAGAATGAGGGACACGGCGCCGACGATGATGGACTTACCGGCGCCGGTCTCGCCAGTGAGGATCGTGAGACCCGGACCGAGCGAGATCTCCAGGTCATCGATTAGAGCCAGATTCTGGATTCGTAGCGATGAGAGCATCGGGCGCCGAATTAGCGCACGGATCGCTCCGCCGCAAGGAAGGCGCGAAGAAAGCGCTCGAAGAAGCGGCCATTCAGGGAAAGACCGTCCGTTGAAACCGTACGGGAGGCCCACCTCGAAGTTGCTAAATCGGCCGAGCGGGGCATATAGGGGGCACCGAGCGGGCGCCCACCCGACCGACACATGAGGAGGACGCAAGGTGAGAGAGCACACCGAGACCACGACGTCGAAGGACGGCACCCAGATCTTCGTACGCATGATGACCCACCCGGAGGCCTCTGCCACACTGCTCTTCGTACATGGCTACGGCGAGCACAGCGGCCGGTACCAACATGTCCTCGAGTTCTTCCACGCCAAAGGGTACGACGTCGCCGCTTTCGACTACCGCGGCCACGGACGAGCCCAGGGTACCCGTGGCCACGTCGAGCGTTTCAGTCAGTACTCGGAAGACGTCGACGCGTTCATCCGCTTGGTGACGTCCCGCGCGACGGGTGACCGCCGCACGTACCTCATCGGCCACTCGCTCGGCGGCCTCATCGTCGCGAACTACCTCCTCGAACACCCCGAGGGGATCGACGGAATGGTCCTGTCGTCGCCGTTCCTGGGACTCAAAATGAAGGTCCCCGCTCTCAAGGTGCTGGCCGCGAAGGGGCTCTCGTCAGTGCTTCCGACCTTCGCGCTCCCAACCAACATCCCGCCGGAGGCCCTGTCGACCGACCCCGCCGTCGGCGTCGCATACACGGCGGACCCGCTCGTGGGCAAGAGCGCGACGGCGAGGTGGTTCACCGAGTCGATGAAGGCCCAAGAGACCGTGCTACGGCGTGCGAGCCTGCTCCGGATGCCGGCGCTGCTGCTCATCGCTGGCGCGGACTCGATCGCCGACCCCGAGGTGAGTCAGTCCTTCCTGGCGGCGCTCGGCTCGTCTGACAAGGAGCTCGAGTGGTACGATGGCATGTACCACGAGATCTTCAATGAACGTGAGAAGTTGACCGTATTCAACGCCCTCGCTTCTTGGCTGGAGAAGCGGCGCTGAGTACGCGTCTTCTGCGCGACGCCAGCAGGAGCAACCCGGCCATCCCAGCGAGCGTCACGCGAGGATCACCTCCGCGACCAGCCGGGCTCGCCATGCAGCCGTCCGTCGTCGTAAGCTCGCCACAATCAACGGTCACGCGACCGTCCGCGGCGACGGTCTGTTCACACGCCTCGGACGGCGTCTCTCCCACGAGCGCCGCTCCGATGACGAGCGGCCATGGCAGGGCG
This sequence comes from Pseudomonadota bacterium, assembly GCA_947498315.1. Classification (GTDB taxonomy): domain Bacteria; phylum Myxococcota_A; class UBA9042; genus SXOO01. Next base: position 2,529 of record CANMLD010000154.1, read on the forward strand.
TTCGGACCGTAGAGGGCGCAGTAGCCATCGATGTCGTCCTGACTGAGCGTGCGCTTCTTCGTCTCGCCCTGAGGCGCCGTGAAATACATGGTCGCTGACTTCTCGATGGAATGGTCGAGACCGAGCAAGTGTCCGAGCTCGTGGACGAAGGTGTTTCGGAGGTCCATCTCTTTCACGTTCGGCTCTGTTGCGAAGAGGAACACCTGATCGTTCAGCTCAATGTCGGCGTCGACGATCTCGCCCGAATAGAAGTCATAGGTGAGTGATGTGAGCGCAACAACCTGCTCTGGGTGACTCCACTTGGAGCGCACCCAGACGACGAGGTTCTCGTTCAACGCGCCCGGCGTCGGATCGAAGCCTACCGTCTGGCCTTGTACCATGCCTTGGTCTTCGAAAATCCAGCCATCGGCCGCTCCCAAACAAGAGAGCTGAAACCACTCGGCTAGCGAATCGAGCAGCTCTGAGCGCGCCGCCGTCGCGTCTATCTCCTCGGGCGCTGTGGCGTCGAACGCGATGGACGTGCTCTGCTTCGCCCACCGCAGGACGACCTCATCGAACTCACGCGAGGTGTAGAGCACGTAAGCATGGACCGAACTCGAAGCCAGGATGGTGCCGGCGAGTACGGTCGCGAAGCAAAGCCGAGTGGTGACGAAACGGCTCGTTCCTTTGGTGGCGATCACTGCCCCCTCCCCTTCGGCGCCGCCGCTTTCGAGGTCGCGATGACGCGTCGGAGCTCACCAAGGAGCGCTTCAAGGGGTCGGACGTCTACGATGGGGGCAATGACGCCTGACTCTCCCGGGAGCAGCTCGGCTCCCGAACGGTCGCTGCGAGCTAGGGGCTCGAGCCCAATGAGGTCCGCCGTGTGCCAAAGTCCTTGTGAGAAACCAACGACGCGGAGGATGGGTGACGCTGCTGATCGCTCCAAGATGACGACGATCTCATCTCCGACTACGACGCCCGGCGTACCGGCGACGACCTGCGCGAATCGCCCGATACGGCCACCTGAAAGATGGAAGGAGGCCTTCCTCGCCGGCACTGCCGGCGCGGCGGAGTCCACCATCAGGTCCTCGATGACGTCGAGGTCGACTCGGGTCTCGTAGCGAAGACGTCCTCGGCCGCCCCCCATGGCGTCGGCGGCGCCGACGATGACGCCGTCCGTCGTCACCGCGACAGGCTCGGTGCGCACGACGCGAGCTCGTATGACCACGTCGGCCTGAGAGACCATGGCGCTGAGATTCATGGACAGAACTTGTGTAGCGTACGCACAAGTGGGCGTCAGGAGAAGCAGCAAGACGAGAGGAAGACGCATCGACTCTCCGCGGGCTTGGGCTCGCGAGCCCTTCACCCCTCACATCATAAGCGGCCAAGCGTGAGCGCCGTGCTCGCGTCGGGGCACCCGTCAGCGCGACACCGCCGTGGCGGCACGCTAGATCCGTAGGCTACTCGTGGCCCCGACAGGACGCAAAGGCAAGGCACGCCGGCAGCGTCTGGGCTTGCCAGATGCCACTCAGCGAGCTGCAATTGCAGTCGGCCCTCGCTGGTCATGGAAGCCTCGGCTGTGTAACACTCCCGGCCCATGTTCAGAGCCTCATTGTCAGCTGTTCTCGCCTTGTTGCTCTTCTTGAGCGTCACCGCCATCGCTGCACCACCTCCGAGCAAAGACGACCTGAAAGAAGCCAAGCGCCTCGCCACGGATGCCCAAAGGGCCCTGAAGAAGAAGGACTACGACAAGGCCGTCTCGGCGTTCGAGGCTGCAGAATCCAAAGTCCCGAACTTCGAATACGCCTTCGGTTTGGCGAAGGCGGTCGAGCTGAAGGGTGAGCCGATCGAGGCCTGGCGCGTCATGGAGCGAGCCAAGAGCTACGGGGTTCCGCCTAAGGAGACCTTGAGCTACGATGGTTTCCGGCTCAAGCTGGAGCAGCGTCTCTATCAGGACCACGCTTACCTCGAGCTCGATGTCACGCCAGCGGACGCGCTCGTCCGCGAGAAGACGGATGGACAGTGGATGCCACCGCACGGACGTTGGGTGAACCGAAGCCTCTCGACGCTGAGGGTGGAGGCTCCGAACTTCATCCCAACGACGGTACAGTGGCACCACCCAACGGGATATGCGGCGAAGAAGCGAGTCGAGCTCGTACCCGCCAACGCCTATGGCCGCGTCCGTATCTCCGGGAGCCCGGCGGGTGCCCTCATCATGGTCGACGACGCGGCGCTCGGCTCCCTCCCACGGGCAGAGACCCGGCTCCTGCCACCCGGCAAGTACACGGTCAAGGTCGAGAAGGATAAGTACCTCGCCTACTCGCAACAGGTGGACGTCCGTGCGGGGCAGGTCACCGACGTCAACGTGGTGCTCGAAGAAGCCGAAAGCGCCGGTCAGAAGCTCGTCAAGAGCAAGAGCTTTTGGGGCTGGATGACGGTCGGGATCGGTGGCGCGGCCGTCATCACGTCTGGCGTGTTGCTCGCCCTCGCATCGGGTAAACAATCCGAGGCGGAAGACCTGAACGCCACACATATCTCCGGCTACGACGCCTATTTAAGTGAGTACGACGCCCTCGAATCCGACATCAGCAGCTTTGCGATGGGGGGCTGGGTCTCCCTCGGCATCGGGCTCGCGCTCGCCGGCACGGGAACAGCGCTCCTCGTCGCCGACTCACTCGAAGAAGGAGACGAATCGGTCGAAGCGGCCGGCGCGGACCTCCAGATCTATCCCCTCCCGACCGGCGTTGGCGCCACGGTCCGATTCTGATGAAGCGACTTCACACCGCTTGGATAGCTCCCCTCATCACATTCGGCTGCATCGAAACGCCCGGCAAGCTGACGCTCGAGGAGTACCTGATCGCCGTCCCGGACGTGGTCGCCGACGTGACCCGGCCGGACGCCAGCTTCAACACTGACACGCCGAACGACGACGAGGTCGATGAGAGCGAGACGGTCGACGGCTCGGATGACGGCTCGGACGGTGACGTCACCACCGACCCCGACGTTGCGCCCGACACGGGCCCGATCTGCGTCCCTCACCCTCTCGGGACCGACTTCTGCAATGGGGCTGACGACGACTGCGACGGTGAGACCGACGAAGAAGCGCACCCCCCCAAGGCCGTGGCCGACTTCAAGGCTGAGGCCGGCTGGCGGCGCTCGTCGCCACTCGGCGAGACCCCGCACAACATCGGCCCCATCCCATTTCGGGGGCTCGCAGACGTCGACGCTGCCGTCTGGACGCGCACGGCCCCGTGGCAAGGCGACGTGGACATCGACGTGAGGCTCGTCTTGACGTCGGTCGGGACCAACGCCGACTGGTTCATTGGCACCTTCGCCGGTCCGACGCCTTCCGACGCTTCGGCCAAGCGCACTGGATTCGCGCTGCGCCGCGCCTCTGCCACGACCGTGACGGTGAACGTCATCGTCGACAGCACCGTCGTGGGCACCGGAGAAGCGACCGTCGGCTCCTTCCTCGGCGCAATCTACCGCCTCAGTACGGCGAACGACCGGGTCCTTTTGCGCCTTCAGAAGGGCGACGGTTCGGCGGTCCTCGAGCTCGACCTCAATACGACCGGGCTCGTGCCCTCGCATGACGGGCTCGTCATCTCTGCTCTCGGCGGCCCCGTACTCGGTAACGTCTCACGGTACGAGTTGGACGGGACCCCTGAGTGTGTTGGCGTGCCGGCCCCGGAATGTACGACGTGCGAAGCGACCGAGCCTTGCACCAACGCCTTCTGTAACCCTTTTCTCGGCTGCGACACTCAGCCCATCCTCTGCGGCGCGGCGACGGCGTGCAGCCAACCCGGGCAATGCGACCCGGGGACAGGCCTCTGCTCGGCGTCAGCTCCGTTGAATGAAGGACAAGCCTGCGAGGCGGCCGACGCATGCACCGCCGGCGCGGTCTGCAGCTCGGGATCCTGCGTGGGCGGAACCCCGAAGACATGTGACAGCCCGACTGGATGCCAAGGGGCCGGGCTCTGCCAAGCGTTCCTGGGCTGCCTCTATCCAGCAAAGCCAGATGGAACCGGGTGCGACGACGGGAGCCTGTGTACGGCTCCCGACGCGTGTGCAGACGGTGCTTGCGCCGGGCCCGTCTCGGTTCTTTGCCCGGAGGACGCGCCATGCAAGACGCCTTCGACGTGTGACTCTGCGTCCGGCCTCTGCTCCAAGCTGCTCCCGGAACCCGACGGCGCCACGTGTGATGACGGGGACGCGTGCACCGGCCCGGATTCCTGCCTCCTCAGTATCTGTACTTCGTCGCCTTTGAACTGTGACGACGGCTCGCCGTGTACGCTCGATGCCTGCACGCTCGGCGAGTGCACCCACACCGCCAACCTCGACTGCGTCCTCTGGACCGTCGAGCTAGCCGACGTCCTCATCGGGCTACCGCTTTCAGCATCGAACGGGACCATCATCGTCATTGGCCAGAAAGCGGCCGGAACGAAGGCGCTCTATGCGGTCAATTCGGGTGGCATGGCCATCTGGACCACCGAAGAGACCGTCAACGCCATCACGACGAGCCCTGCCCTCTCCACCGACGAGAGCACCCTGGTCGTCGGTGACTCGACGGGTGGGATCAGCCGCGTCGTCGCGCTCAACCTCAATGGCCAGATCCTCTGGTCGTTCCCCATCCCAGGTGACTGCGGGAGCGTCCCGAGCCCTTGCGACATCATGGCGACACCGACCGTTTACGGGAACAGTGTCATCGTCTCGACTCGAAGCAGGCTCATCAGCGTGGAGTCCAATCCTGATGGCAACGGCGCGTTCGCCCCGACGCTGGGGAGCACCATCATCGCCGAGCATCGCGGCGAGGGTTCCAACGTGGTCATCACCAGCAGCGACGCACTCTACGTGGGCGAAGGCGGCGCTGGGCCTGGTATCCGTTCGGTAACAGGCGCGTTCTGGGTCGCTCCGGCGCCCGTAAAGCACACGCCCATCTCGCTCGATGGTGCGAATCAACTCCTCGCCACGTCGGGTCCCGCGATCGCAGCCATCAACACCGCTGACGGGAAGCTCGAGACGGCGTGGAGTGTCCTCGGCAAGGCAGAGATCACTGCTCCCTTGGTGACGGCAGGTGCTACAGGCGTCATCGCGATTGCCGGGTCGTCCGTGTCGCTCATCGACACCGCCCTATGCGCTACCGACCCCAACGCGTGCACCGTATGGACGGTTCCGTTGCCCGCGGCCGCCGGCCCGGGAGTCGCGACCCTCAGCGACGGGACCATCATGGTGCCGCTCGCAAACGGCACCGTCGCGTTCCTCCTCATCGTGAACGGCAGCACGGCGCTGACCCTCCCCACTGGCGGCACCCCGGTGCTCGTACCCTTGCTCGTGAACGAGCGCCTCATCATCCCGGCCGGCGGAAAGCTCATCGCCATCCCCCACAAGCCGGGGGTCGGCCTCGATGCCGGCCCGTGGCCGGTCACGGGCCGCACGCAGCGCCGCAACACGGCGCCGTAAAGAGAAGCGCCGCTCGAGCGTGCGCGTTCGTCTTCGATTCTCGCCCGTCGCCGACATCGGATGGTGTCCCCATCACGGGGAACCGATTCGTCGAAAACCGCTGCGAAAGCTCACCAAAGTCGGTTTCGTGACGGAGGCAGTCCCGGTGATCTGGGTCACAAGGAGCTCGCTAATCGAGAGGGGGTATTCGGCAATGATTGGCCATCGCGCGCATTCGGGTCAGGAAGGTTCCATCCGACCGCTCGAGGCGCAGACTGCGGTGGGGTGATTCGACCGAGCCCTTAGCGGCTTTGCTCGAGCGCCACTCACTCATCAAGGGACACGCATGGCCTGAACCTTTCGCCCGTGAGGTCTTCAGGCCAAATTCACTTGGGGCGCGTGCACTTGTCGCCATCTATGGGAGTGCACTGCGAGTTGAAGCGTACTGTGAACTTGACGGTGCGGGAGCCTCCGCCGTCGTTCGACTCGCGGCTATCGAGCGAAGAGCCCATACCACGCACGTCGAGGACGGCGGAGCGCACCTGGAGGCCCACGAGGTAATCCGCGACCGTACGAGCCCGGCGTTCTGCAAGACGATCCATCGAGTCCCGATCGCCTTCGTTCGACGCGTAGCCGGACACACCGATTGTCGCCAGGAGGTCATTGGCGTTGATCTCCTCAGCGAGCCGGCGCAACGTCGAGCGCCCCTGGTCATCGAGATCAGCCGAACCTTCGAGGAAGCGGACCACCGCGTTGATGCGGTACTTGCACTTCTGCGAACAGGCGACGCCACCCACGGGCGGGGTGAGGTCGGGACAGCCATCGTCGTCTTTGAAGTCGTTGTAGGTCTCAGCGCGGTTCGGGCATTCGTCGTAGACGTCGAGGATGCTGTCGGCGTCGTTGTCGAAGTCCGGGCAGCCATCTTCGTCTTGGAAGCTATCGTGGTCTTCGGCTTCGCGCGGACAGCGGTCCACGATGTCGATGAGCCTATCCGCGTCATGGTCCTCGTCGGGGCAACCGTCATCATCGAGGACGCCGTTTCGATCCTCCGGAAGCAAACGACACTCTTCCGGTTCACCGATGTCCGGGATCCCGTCACCATCGTTGTCGGCTTCGGGACAACCGTCGCCGTCCTGAAAGCCATCTTCGTCCTCCGCGACGAGCGGACACGCGTCGCTTACGTCGTGAATCCGGTCGCCATCGCTGTCCTCTACCCGAGGCGACCAACTCAGGCCCGTGATGAACCGGACGAGCGGCACGCCCTCCGCGCGAACGACGCCGGCACCGACCGCGAGCTCGAGGCTGAGCCCCTCCCAGAGCGCGATCTTGGAGCCGCCGAGCATCTCAACCGACAAGAACTCGACGTCCGAGAACGGCGCCAGGAAGGGCGTCTTCCCAAAGAACTCCAGGCCGAGCTTCACATGGTTAGCCCAGGCCTCGTAGTCGATGCCCAATCCGAAGGTGAGGTCATGAGAGAGCTCAGTGCCAAAGAACTTCACCGACTCGGTCCGAAAACGCCCACCGACATTGAGTGTGGTTGCCACGCGGCTGGCCCGGTAGTCGGTCGCCAGGCCAACGACCACGTCGACCCCGGGATCACCTCGAAACTGATCGCCATCTCCCGTCGGGATGGTGACACCCACAGACCCTCCGATTCCCCAGCCACCGTCGGTGTTGTCGAGCGCCTTGCCGCGGACTTGGATAAGGAGGTCACCGAGTCCCGGCCCGGTCGGGATGTCCACGGACTTCACGTCAGGCCCAGAGGACAGCGCGAGACCGACGGGCATCGTCACATCGACCTGTGCCCAGTCGTAGAGCCCAATACCGGCGGTGACGTAGGCTAGGCTTTGGAAAGCCACCAACTGCTCGTCCTTCGTCACCGTCTCGAGCCGTAGGCTCTCGCGTTCTATCGAGAACATGACAGCGCCATAAGGCTGAAAATGCGGGCTGACCATCGTGTTCTGCAGAGTGAACACGCGATAACGGCCCGCCGCCGGAGAGTACGTCACCAAGTTGGCGTCGCTCACCTGCGCGGCAGCCGGGGCGGAGGAGATGATGATGAGCGCGAACAGGGCCCATGCCGACACAGGCCCCAGCGCGAAGTCACCACGAGCATCCGGGCGAGCCAGAAACCGTTGAACGAAGGTCATCGGTTGGGGCCTCCGAGGCCAGGGAAGCGTCGCCAAGAAACGACCCGTGAACCCCAGCGGGGGTTCATCGAGGCACGGCTATAGCTCGGATCCTTTGTTTGCACGGCGACGCAATAGCACGAAAGCGCCCCACGCCGCCAGAAGGAGGGCGCAGAGAATCGCCACGGACCTAGAGGAAGAAGAAGATGCCGTAGTGCAGCTAGGTGTTCCGGCGCCCGTGAGGCGGCCGCCGAGGAAGTCATCCTCTGGCTTCTTGGGGTTCGTTCCGTTGTCGACTTCGTCACCGTCATTGATGCCACCGTCGTCGGTGTCTGGATTCAGAGGATCCGTCTTGTAGACGTTGAGCTCGAGCCCATCAAGGAGTCGGTCGTTGTCGGTATCGGAGTTGTTCGGGTCAGTCCCAAGGACTTTCTCGTCCGTGTCCGGGATGGTGTCGCCATCCGAGTCGAAGAGGACGTCCGTTTGCTTGTTCGGGTCGAACTCCGAGCACTTGAGCGTGGCGTCGATACCAGTAGCGACCTCGCAGCCGTCAACACAGCCATTCTGGTTGCTGTCCTCCTGACCATCGCGTTGACCATCACCATCGGTGTCCGGGTTGGCTGGGTTGGTCGTGCTCGTGGGGCAACCGTCCGCTCGGAAGACGGCCCGATTGGTGTCCGCACCGAAGGTCAGCGTAAGCAGGATGGACTCCGTGCGACCGTACTCGGTCCCGTCGTAGATGCTATCCCCGTCCGTATCCGTCTCGAGCGGGTCGAGCCCGAGGACGCCTTCGAGGCCGTCATGAAGTCCGTCGTCGTCGGAGTCTGCGTCGAGCGTGTCGGTCCCGAGCTCGCCTTCCTGCTCATCAGAGAAACCGTCGTTGTCGTCATCTGGATCCTCGCAGTTCCGGAGGCCGTCTCCGTCTTCATCGACGACGTCTTGAATGACTTGCTGCTCTGTCTTACCCGTCGGCGTGAGCTCGGACTTCGGGTCGTAGCCGCAACGAATCTCGACCACGTCCGGGATGGTGTCGTCGTCATCGTCGAGATCGATGCAGTCGATGAAGCTATCCGCATCCGTGTCGGAGAGCTGTGTCTGGCTCGGGACGTCGTCGCCGTTCTTCGAGTTGGTCCCGCAGAGGTCTTCGACGCCGTCGACGATCCCGTCGCCGTCGGTATCCACGCGAGCGCCGTCGCAGATCCGTTCTCCCGTCGGCTCCACCAGCGAGTCGTAGAAGACGAACGTCGGCACGCTGAGACCATTGAGCGGGCTCGAGAGGCAGCGGAACTCGTCCCCGTCATTGAAATCGTCACCGTCAGAATCAGCCCGCAGCGGCGAAGTCTCACCGACGTCGACACGACCGTTCTTGTTCGCGTCTTCGATGCCGTCTTGAAGCCCGTCACCATCGTGGTCCTTGCGGAGCGGGTCCGACGCCTCGCACGTGAGCGTCCCGAGCGTCACGTTGTAGCAGCTCCCTCTCTCGATACCGTCGGAGAGGCCATCGGCGTCGGTGTCCGGCGAGACCGGGTTGGTCTCGGTCGCGAGGTCGTAGACGCCGTTGAGGTTGGCGTCTTCTTGGCCGTCCGAGAGGCCGTCGCCGTCAGTGTCGAACTTCACCGGGCTGGTCTTGAGCTTATTGGGGCCTTCGAGGGTGTCCACGAGGCCGTCGCCGTCGTCGTCGACGTCCGTGCAGTTCAACGTGCCATCCGCGTCGGTGTCGTCGAGGTCGACGAGCGACGGCTTGTCGGCCTTGCTCTGCGCTGACTTGCTGCACTTCAGCTCCTCGCCGTTCTTGAAGCCGTCGCCGTCGAAGTCGGAGTCTGCGCACACCTTCTCGGAGATGCACTCCTCGTCGAAGCAGTCTTCTTTGCCGTCGGCGTCCTCGTCGCCTGGGAAGCCGCAGTCTTCGTTGCACCGGATGGTGACCCGCACCGCGGACCCAGAAGCAGCTCCACAGCCAGCGATCTCCTCGTCGACGACGATGTAGACCTCCTCACCAAAGGATACCTCGATCTCGACAGGTTTGGACTCACCACATTTCACCGGCACGAAGCCGCCAGCGGTTTGACCCGAGGGACAGGACGCAACCGGGCACGTCCCTTTGAACAAGCGGACGGCGTACGAGCTTGGGTTCGCCTTGTTGTCGACGACGATGGTGACTTTGCCCTTGTTGTTGAACTGGGGTGCCGTCGCGCGGAATCGAAGGACCGCGTCGTTACCCTTGTCCCCAAGCTTGCTGCAGAGATAATCCGGCGAGATCATCGAGGTGACGGCGTCATAGCCACACTGCACGTCGAGCGGCGCCTCGCAGGTTGCGCCTTCACACTCGGGGCTCTTGGCGCAGCCTTCGTCTGAGCAGTCAGTGCGTCCGTCACAGTCGTTGTCTTCGCCATCCGTGCAGCTGCCCGTGACCGCTTCACCGGCGACAAAGCTGCCATCCGCGTTCTTCGGCCGCCCTTCGAGGTCGCCCGCGTTGACGCGATTGTCGGCGTCCAAGCAGTCGAGGTTCGGACACAGGCGCGTCGAAAACTTCATGCAGTTATTGCCGCACTTCGGCGAGGCCGGATTGGCTACGCAAGCCGACTGACAGTTGAAGTCAATGTTGGCAGCGCACGCCTGGCACTCCTCCCGCGGGTTGGTACAAACGAGCGTGTCACAGGTGTTCTCCGGGACGACCGTGCAGTCCGCAGCGCAGATCCCAGTCGTGGAACCGCTCTTACAAACAGCGCACAGAGCCGAGTCTTCCTTGTTCGCACCGACTTTGCAGTACTCGCACTGAGCGCGGAGGGTCACGCAGGTACCTACCTCGCAGCTCTGCACCGCTACCTCGTTACAGGTCTTTCCCGAGATGCTGAACTTACACTTGTCGAGCTGCGCGTTCTCTGGCTTGTTACAGCCACAGTCGTTGGCGGTGTCAGCGGC
>CANMLD010000155.1 GCA_947498315.1 Pseudomonadota bacterium
CTGTGACCGCGAGCGTGTAGATGGCCGTCTCAGGCGGGACGAAGGCGTAGACGTGGTCGTTGGCGCCTTCACCCTTTGAGAAGTAGAAGCCGCAGGTAAGCTTGGGGATGGCACGGCCATCCTTGCCGATGGTGGTATCGCCGGTGACCGATGCAGGTAGGGGTGTCGTCATCGGGATGGTGAATGGCGCCGCGCAGAGCTCGCCGAGGCCGAGCGGCTCGCACTTGCCAACCGCGCCGCACTTCTCGCTGTCGCCGCACGAACACGTCTTTCCGCAACCGTCAGCCATCCCGCATGCGCCGGGTGCACAGTCCGGCTTGCAACAGTCGAGGTCGAAGGAGAATCCGTCCACGACGGGGGTCGACGGTGAGGCTGAGTCCCAGATGACGTAGTAGCGTCGTCCTGCTCGCGCTTCGAAGGAGTAGGTGTCGCCGAGGCCGCCTTGGCAGGCACCGAGCCCGTCGGCGCAGCCAACTCCCTGGTCTTCGAGCACGAAGACGTCGAGCGGGTACGTTCCGTCGCCGGTAATGGTCACGACCTGATCCGCATTCGAATCAAAGGTGTAGGTCAGCTCCGGCCCTGCGAAGTAGCTCTCGAAAGAGAACTGCTGACAGGTGTAGGTCGAGAACGCCGTCGTGGCGCCCGGCATAGTCGATGTCAGTGGTCCTAGGTTCTGGTCACAGCCGACCGTCCCCATGGGGGCGCAGGCGTCGAGGAAGCTCACGCACGCGCTCTCATGGCAATAGCCAGCCTCGCCCACGGCAGGGTCTCCGCACGTCCCGCAGTTGAGGCCACAGCCGTCGGGCCCACACGCCTTGCCGTCGCACTGCGGCTGGCAGACCTCGGACACTTCGAGGGTGTATGCGCCAGCGGCGCTGGCGCTCCCGAAGCCGTCCACCACGACGAAGACGGCCTCGCCCGGGGGGACCGCGACCGCGAGGGTCTCGGTCGCGCCGTTGCCGACGACGTCCGACACCCCGAGGCACGCGCCGCCGCAGCTCGTTCGGGCGTAGAGGAGCGAGTCGAAGGACGCGACGAGGGTGATGGTATAGACGCCCGGAGGCGCGATGAGGACCCACGTCTCGTCGCGCGAGGCGGCGCCCACGTAGGCACCGCCCTTGCCGAGGCAATCGGCGTCATTGAGTTTGGCATCGAGGGTGTTCCCCGAGACGCTCTCGCCGGGAGACATTACCCCCTCGAAGCCAGGGCACTCCGTATAGGTCGCCGGGTCGATGTCCGGGGCGACGCCGAGATCCGTCGCGACGTCGTTGGCGTCATTGGCCCCGTCGTCATCGGCCCCGTCGTCATCGGCGCCATCGGGCTGGAGCGTCGCATCCTCCTGAGCGGCATCGACGAGCGAGCCCAGATCCGGTTCGTCGGCATCGGCGAGGTCATGCGCATCAGTGGTGCGGGCGTCGGGTACCGCGGCCACGTCAATGGTGTCAGGTGTCGCCTCGGCGTCGGGCGGGGTTGCCCCATCGAGAAGCGAGTCGTCGAGCGTTTCAGGAGGGGCCGCGTCGACGCCGCCCTTCGTCGTGTCGCCCCGAGCGTCGTCGATGCTCGGCCGAACGTCGCTCGCGTGCACGGCTGAGGTGCCATCAGTCGACGCCGCGTCGCTGCATCCGAACGTGGTGAGGAGCACGAGGACCAGGGATCGCACGGGATCAGCCGTCGACCGCGAGTGCGCCGAAGACACCCGCTTCGGCCCACGTCCGAAACCACTCCCCGAGAGATGCAGCGATGGACTCAGGGTCTTCTGGTACTGCGTCCGCGTCGGACTCGGCGGCGTCGAAACCGGCCCCGATCGCATCCATCAGCGTCCGGCCGTCGCGAAGCGACTGTAAGATCGCGAACTGCGAGGGGCTCACCACGAGACGCCGGACCCTGTAGTCTTTGCGCCATACGAGGATGCGCTGAATGCGTGGCGTTGGGACCGATGCGTCCGACCCACTCAGGACGGCCTCGAGGTAGTCGTTTACCGGCCATTCGGAGCGGATGAGCGCCGATGCGGCGACGAAGCTCAGGCGGGCCCGGGGCCACGCGTTCGGCGGCATGGCAGCGAGGGTCGCTGGGTCGAGCAGGGTGCTTCGGCCACCTTCGAAGACGAGCTCGCGGGTGTGTTCCAAGTTCGCCAGCGCAGCCAGGAAGTGAGCGCTAGCTAGGTCTGCCTGGTCTTCGAGGAAGTAGACGGGCAAATGGCGTCCGAGGGGAGTGAGGCGCTGGTTCGTCGACGGATGTCGGTCGAGGTAGTCGCGGAACACCGTCTCTGCGTCACGCCCCAAGGCCGCAGTCACGGCCGGGAAGTCCTCGCAGAGGATCTCGACCAGTCGAGAGTAGTACATGTTCGAGTAGATTCGAAGTCGATCAGCAGCCGAGACCCGCCGAGACGGCAAGATGACCTCATCGAGCTCTCGGCCGTCTTGTGTTCGGGCTCGCTCGAGTCCTTGGTCGAGCCCGTCGGGTGCGCTGACGGCGGTGAGCAACCAGCGTTGCAGCCGCTCGAGCGCGACGGTCCCCTCATCTTGACTCATAGATGAGCTCCCGCCAGCGCGCGATCACGATAGCCACGGGCCTTCTGCAGCTCGGCATAGACGACTGCGAAGTCGGGGATATGGGCGTCCCACTCTAGGAGGGTCGCGATGGGACCCGCTTTACGCTGCACCGCCTCGTAGAGGGCCCACACGGGGTCGATGAGGAAGTCGTCGTGCGTGTCGATGCAGTGTGTCTCGCGGTCAGTGTGCCCGGCGATGTGGAGCTGCACGACGTGGTCGAGCGGGAGGCGCTCGAGGTAGTCGTAGGGGTCGAGATCGTGGTTCGTGCACGTCACGTGGACGTTGTTCACGTCGAGCAGCAGCGCGCAACCCGTCTCGCGGGCCAGCGTCGAGATGAAGTCCGCCTCGTGAATGGTGGACGAGGCGAAGGTCACGTAAGTAGACGGGTTCTCGAGGACCAGTGGTCTTTCGAGGACGTCCTGGACGTGCCGAACTCGCGCGATGAGGTGTGCTAGGGACGCGTCGTGATAGGGCAGCGGGTAGAGGTCGTGCCCGTTCTTGCCGTTCACGCCAGTGAAGCACACGTGGTCGCCCATCCACGGCGTGCCGATTCGATCCGCGAGCGCTTTGAGCTTCAAGAGGAAGGCGTCGTCAGGCGGGTCAGTAGTCCCGATGTTGAGCGAGACCCCGTGCATCACGACGGGGTAACGCTCGCGGACTTCGTCGAGGAAATGCAGGGGGCGCCCCCCCGTGTCGAGGAAGTTCTCGGAGATGACTTCGAACCAGTCCACCCGGGGCCAATGGCGGGTAATGTGGCCGTAGTGGCTCGGGCGTAGCCCAAGGCCGAAGCCCAAATCCGGAAGGCCGAATCGGTTGGTGGCGGTCTTGGTAGAGACGTCGTCAGAGGTCACTGGCATTTCCCGGTCGGCTTGGCGTGGCGCTGCGTAAGTCCACGTGGCCAGTGATCGCGGCCAAGCCACGCCCGCTTGGCACCCCAGGCCAAGCTGAGCCCACTCGATGGTCGAGGGGACGCCTCGACCACCGAATGCGCATCGGCAGGATCAGCCGCAGCCGCCCTTGTCCGTGCAGCTACCAGAAGCCTTGCACGAGCCCGAGCCCTTGCAGGAGGCGCTGCCCTCACACGAGCCCGAAGCCTTGCAGGACTCCTTCATCTTGGTCTGCGAATCGTTGGTCGCGGCTTCTGCCTGAGTGGCGACAGAGCCGACCACGATACCAGCAGCAGCGGCGAGGACGAGCTTCTCTAGGTCACGACGAGTCATGGATTCTCCCTTACGAACCGAGCGACTCCGAGGGCGCTCGGCAGCTTCGGCGCGACCACACCGACGAACTACTCGTCGGTGAACATTGGCGCCCCAGAACCCACCATCTTTGGGGTCTGATTCGGTTACGTCAAGGGGTAGGGTTGTAGACGTGCTGCATGGTTTGGACTCCGGCCCCGCATCTGCTAGCTTCACGCGTTACCACCCCCCGGTCGACTCGGCTGCGAGAACCGTTTTCGCCGTCTGAACGGTCGGGCGCGTGGTAACCGGGGGGACGGAATCGTGAAGCGCTTCGGCAAGTACCTACTGGAAAAACAGCTCGCGATTGGCGGAATGGCCGAGATCTTTCTCGCTCGCCAACAGGGGCCCGCCGGCTTCGAGAAGACCCTCGTCGTCAAACGGATCCTGCCCCACTTCGCGAACGATGAGCAGTTCATCCAGATGTTCCTCGACGAAGCTCGCACTGCTGCGAAGCTGAACCACCCGAACATCGTTCAGATCTACGAGCTCGGCGAGACCGAAGGCAGCTACTACATCGCGATGGAGTACATCCGCGGTGAGACTCTGGCAAAGCTCATACGCCGGCTTCGCCAGCATGGCATGTACATGCCGCTGCACCTCGCTGCCAAGATCGTCGCCAGCGTCTGCGCCGGGCTGGACTACGCCCACCACTTCGCCGGCGCCGACGGGCAGCCGCTTGGTCTCGTCCACCGAGACATCTCCCCAGACAACATCCTCGTGAGCTACGACGGCTCAGTAAAGATGATCGACTTCGGCATCGCGAAAGCCCGCGACAACGAATCGAAGACCCAGGCGGGCTCGGTCAAGGGCAAGTTTTGTTACATGTCGCCGGAGCAGGTCACGGGAAAGCGGCTCGACCGACGATCGGACATCTTCTCGCTTGGGATCGTGCTCCACGAGCTCACGACGCTCGAGAAGCCGTTCGGCTCCGATGCCGACCTGATGACCGTTAGCGCCATCGTCAACGACCCGCCGAAGGTCGCCGCCGATCTAGTCGAAGGTTATCCAGTCGCCCTTTGGGAGATCATCTCGAAGACGCTCTCGAAGGACCGTAACCAGCGCTACGACACCGCGCATGAGATGGGCATCTCGCTCGAGCGCTTCATCCACAGCCGCGGCGAGTTTCTTTCTGACCGAGACATCGGAAACTACCTGCGCAAGCTGTTCTCGGAGGAGACCGCGGCCATCGACGAGCTCCGCGAGATGTCGAGTGGTATGCGCAGCCGCATCATCGTTCCACCGAAGACGGCAGGCTTCCCGACCAACTCGTCGCCCGACGACGCGACTGACATCGCCTTTCCGGCCAGCGACGGTCAAACTCAGGCAGTCCGGGTAGACACAGGCAACGACGGGCGCACGCTGAATCCGAAGCGCAGCGCTTCCATCCCCATTGGCCGTCGCGAACCCTCGATCCCGGGAGCCAGGTTGCCGCCGCCGTCGCAGCCGCAGTCTGAACCCAACTTCGCTGCGACGAGCGTAGCGCCGATACCTGGCATCGTCGTCGTTCGGCGAGGCGCCGGTCCGTGGAAGTGGGTCATCCTCTTTCTGGTGCTCGGTGGTCTCGGGGCCGGCGGTTGGTTCGGTTGGCAATACTACCAAGGCCAGGAGGCGGCCAAGAACGCACCCGCCGGGCAGATCGTGCCACCGGGCGGCGTTGATACTGACGCACCAACCGATGGCTCCGACGCGGGTGCCCTCGCGGGCGGTACCGACGGTGCTCCCCCGGTCATCACCGGTCTCGCGGATGCGCCTGACGCAGGCGCCGCCCTTGCCGAGACGCCTGACGTTACAACCGTAGCCGTCGTCGACGCAGGAGCCACAGACCTAGTGGCGGCCGCAGCGGACGTAGTCGTCGCAGTGGACGTCCTCCCTGCTCCCGATGTTCTGCCGGCTGCTGACGTGCTCGAATCACTCACGCCCGACGTCGCCGCCGTAGAGACGACGGCGGCCGATGTCGCGCCCACTTCGGACGCAATCGCAGACGCGACGTCGTCCGCTGCAGATGTGGGCGTCGCTGCGTTGGTCGACGTCGCTGCGTTGGTCGACGTCGCTGCGTTGGTCGACGTCGCTGCCATGGTCGACGTCGTTGCCTTGGTCGACGTCGCTGCCTTGGTCGAAGTGCCTGATATCACTTCTGTTCCTGAGGTTACTGCCGTGCCTGATATCGCCATCGCGCCTCCCGATGCTGGCCCAGCCCCGGTACCCGACGCAGGGCCGGCTGTCGCTCCTGACGCCGGGGCGGCGAAGCCCGACGTCTCGACGCCCAAGCCCGTGACGCAGTTTGGGTCGATCACCATCGCTGCTCGAGCAGGCGCTCAGGTGCTGCTCGACGGGCGAGCTGTGTCTTCCGGCACTCACAAGGTGCCCTACGGGAAACACCGCGTGGAGATCATCAAGGATGGCCAGAAGGGCGTGAAGACCATCACGATAGACGCCAACAAGCCGAACCACACGATCCGCTAGTAGTACGCCCTGTCTTCGCTCCCCACAGACCGCCGCTCCGCCGGCTTTCGTCGGACTCCACTGCGTCGAGTCGATGGCCTGATTGCGCTACTGTTAGGAATCAGCGCCTTTGTCGTGCTTTGGAACACCGCCGTGATGGGCTTCGCGCGCGACGAGTCCTTCTACTTTCGCTACAGCCACATCTACCAAGACTGGTTCAGCCGTGTCGCCCATCGCACCGGGCAGGAGGCAGCGGGTCAAGGCCCGCTCGAGCGTGCCGATGTCCTCGCGACGTGGCGCGAGAACTTCGAGCACCCGCCGCTCATGAAGGTCCTCTTCGGCTTGTCCTGGCGATGGTTTGGCGACAAGCAGCGACCCATCCGGCTCGACCCGGGGGGCCGCGTGACCGCGGTTGATCTCACCGAGTCCGATGGCTTCGAGGTCGGCGATGAGGTCGACCTCATCCCCCCGACGCCTATCCCCGAGTCGCCTTGGGACGAAGAGAACCGCTACGGCGTCTCACTTCCGCCTGAACGACCAGCGGCCTTGGCCACCGCGGTAGTCGCGGGTCGCACCACAAGCGAAGCCGTTCTCACAGTCGACGGCGCGACCTTTGCGCGCCTCGAAGTCGCCTGCCGCGCGCCTGATGCGCCTCGCGCTGCACTCGAGTCGCGGATCGAGACGACCGCACCGTGGGTAGCCGGGTGCCGCGCCGTCGCATTAGGATCCCTCCCGGAACATCAGGCGATGCGGCTCCCGACGTGGGTCTTTTACGCGCTCCTCATCTCGCTGCTGTATCTCTTCGGGACCGAGCTCTTTGGCTGGCGCGCGGGCCTCTTCGCCGCCGTCGCGTTCTTCTGGGTACCCCACCACTTCTTTCACGGTCACCTCTGCACCTTCGACATGCCAGTGACCACGATGATCGTCGCGACGAGCTACGCCTTCTGGAAGTCGCTTCACTCTCGCTTTTGGGTCTACGGCACCGCCGTCCTTTGGGGGCTCTCGCTTCTGACCAAGTTGAATGGCTATTTCATCCCGGTCCCCTTTGTGGTCGCTTGGCTTTACCCCTGGCTCTGGGACCGCGCCGTGGAGCTCCAAACCCGCGTTCGTGGACGGCTGGCCAGCGGTACCTTGGTCGCCGAAAGTTGGCGACCGGCCTTGCAACTCGGCGTCGTGCTCACCGTGACGCTCGTCGCCGCCGTGACGCTCGGGAAGCTGTACGCCGTCATTGTGCTGCTTCTCGGTTTGGCGCTCCTACCCGACCGTAGCCCCTCTGAGCGCCCATTCTGGCCACCCATGCCGGCGGCGTTCCTGTGGATGCTGTCGATCGGGCTCCCCATGCAGTTCATCTTCTGGCCGCAGATGTGGTTCGACACGGCCGAGAACTTCGGACGTTACGTGTCCTTCCACGTCGGCCACGTCCACTACCCCCAGGAGTACTTCGGCGACCTCCTGAACGTGCCCCCATTCCCCGTGAGCTTTCCCTTCGTGATGACGGTGCTCACGGTCCCCGTGCCAGTGCAGTTGCTGATTGCAGTTGGTCTCGTCCTTCTCTTCGTGACTCACCGACGGTCGGTACCCGTGTTCGAGCGGGTCTTCCTGTTTGGTAGCGCGCTCCTGCCGATCGGTATCATCGCGCTCCCGTCCACACCGATCTTTGGTGGCGTGAAGCACTGGATGGCCACCCTGGCCTTCGGGACTCTCATCGGCGGATTCGCGTTCGAGTGGCTACTCGCCCGCACCCTCGATCGGGTGGGGGCCCCTACGGCCGCTTGGGCCTCACGGGTTCTGCGAACGGCTGTCCCCATCGTGCTCGTGGCGCTCGTGAACGCATCTGGCGCCGTGGCGTCCATCCATTCGGTCGCGTGGGGTACGGGCTATTGGAACGAGCTCATCGGCGGGACCCAAGGCGCCGCCGATGCTCGAATGATGCGGAAGTTTTGGGGATTTGGCGCGGGCTACGCTCTCGACTACGTGAACGCCCATGCTCCCAAAGGTGCCACCGTGGCGTTCCACGAGAGCACCTGGGATGCGCACGACTGGTATCAGCGAGCGGGCCTCCTCCGCGAGGATCTGCGGTGGACGCGCAACCCACCATCGAAGTGCCGCCCCGGCGACCTCTTCATCTTCCACCACCAAGGCCCCATGGCGCAGGACGAGATCGACGTCCGCGAGGCTTTCGCCGTCCAGGGCCCGGTCAAGACCTTCGCGCTCGATGGTGTGCCGATGGTGTCGATTTACCGCTGTGGTCGACGCTCGTGATGGCGCACTGAGGAGTCAGAGGGTCAGACGGAATGGGGATTGAGCGTACGCCGCGCAATTTTCGACGCCACGAGCGCCGATAGGCGCGTACTTGAGCGACGACGACGGGCTGATAGCCCTTCTAGGAGCGAGAGCAACTCGATGCTCGAAGATTGCCGGCGGACGCCAATCGGAGTTTTGTCTGACCCTCTCAAGCCACTTCTCGCTTGTCAGTCTAGTGCCCAACAGCTATTGTCCGCCCCCCGTTCGCCCGGGCATCGCGTGCAACGTGCCGCGGAAGCAGGCGAGTCGTTACCGCTGCTGCCTATCTCTGGCAGCCATCATGGAGCTCGCAGCTATGAAAGAAGGCATCCACCCCGACTACCGGTATGTGGTCTTCGAAGACGGGAGCGCTGACTTCCGGTTCCTGTCTCGCTCGACGGTCAAGACCAATGACAAGACCGAGTGGACGGACGGCAAGACCTACCCGCTCTACAAGCTCGAAATCTCGAGCGCGAGCCACCCGTTCTTTACGGGCAAGCAGAAGCTGATGGACACGGCCGGCCGCGTCGATCGTTTCCGCAAGCGTTACGGTCAAGCGGGTCAGACGGCCGCCGGCTGAACTCGCCTCTCTCTCGAGTGAGCCCTGCTCCTTCGAGAAGACTGACCCGGAAGAGCCCCTCAGTGGGGCTCTCCCGCCACGCCGGATCCCGCCATGCTAGATAGCCGCTGCGAAGATGCCGTCACGCGGCTTGAGTCCGTGCTCGCTCAAATGGGTGACTCCGGCGTCGTGTCGGACCACCATAAGTATCGGGAACTCGCTTCCGAACACCGGAGGCTGGCCCCGATTGTGGACACGTGGCGTGCCCTTCTGGTGGTCCGAAGCGGCATGGCCGAAGCTCGGTCTTTACTCGACGATAACGATCCGGATCTTCGCGCCATGGCGAAGGAAGAGCTGGTGGCTCTCGAACCGCGGCTTGCTGAACTCGACGCGCGCATACGCGTCTTGCTGCTTCCCCGCGACCCAGACGACGAGAAGAACGTCATCCTCGAGATCCGAGCCGGCACAGGCGGCGATGAAGCGTCGCTCTTCGCGGGCGACGTGTTCCGCATGTATTCCCGCTACGCTGAACAACGCTCTTGGACCATCGAAGTCCTCTCCATCAACGAGAACGACTTGGGCGGCGTCAAGGAGCTGGTCTGTTTGGTCGCGGGCCAAGACGTCTACGGACGGCTGAAGTATGAGAGCGGCGTTCACCGCGTGCAGCGAGTGCCCGTCACCGAAGCCCAAGGGCGCATTCATACGAGCGCATGTACCGTCGCGATCCTCCCGGAGGCCGACGAGATCGACGTCAACAACGACGACGGTGACCTACGCATCGACACTTACCGCGCGTCGGGCGCTGGCGGGCAGCACGTCAACAAGACGGAGAGCGCGATTCGAATCACCCACGTGCCTTCCGGGATCGTGGTGACCTGCCAAGACGAGCGGTCTCAGCAAAAGAACCGGTCTCGCGCCATGAAGGTCCTGAGTGCGAAGCTCCTGGAGATGAAGCAAGTCGCTGCTGACACCGAGCGCGCAGCGGATCGAAAAGCGCAGGTTGGCTCAGGCGACCGCTCCGAGCGTATCCGGACCTACAACTTCCCTCAGAACCGCCTCACCGATCACCGCATCGGCCTCACCCTGTACCGCCTCGATGCCGTCATGATGGGCGACCTCGATCCAGTCCTGCAGCCTCTACTCGACACGGCTCAGGCCGAGCTCATGGCCCGCGAAGGCATGAGCTGAGCCTCCCCAGTCCATCGATCACGATGAGCCCCTTGGCCCGCACCGGCCTCTGGCTCCTGATGCTCCTCGTCGGGCTCGTAGCGCTCGCCGCCGCCGGCTATCAGCGCTACCTCGCGCCGCTCCCACATCCCGAGATACAGACGACGACACCCGCCAAGGTGGCGCCCGCCCTCACGAAACGGCTGGTTCTCGTTCTCATCGACTCACTTCGTGAAGACGCGGCGAAGGATCCGACCGTGCTGCCGATCTTCTCGACCTTCTCCGTGGAGGGCGCCTCCGGGATCAACATCACGCCGCCTGTGACGTTGACGGCGCTCTCGGTCGCAACCATGGGCACCAAGATGACGCCGCCCATCGCGTGGTCCCTGCAGAACTTCGACGCGTCGAGCCTGGACGGCGAGACTCTGTTCTCCCTTCTTCGTGCAGCCGGCCCAGAGCGCAGCGACCAACGTATCGCCTTTCTCGGCGATGCGGCCTGGACGCAGCTCTACGGCGCCCATGCAGACCACATGCTCCCGTTTCGCGACACCGGGTTCTACAGCGAGCTCGAGGGTGGCATGCTCCCCCAAGACCGCGAGTCCCTCGAGCGCGCTGAGACCATCCTCGCCGACCCGTCCTATTCGTTCGTCGTCATCCACCTCGTGGGCTCCGACAAAGCTGCCCATCGCTACGGCGCCCACCTTCGGGAGTCGGACGGTCGCCTCTCCGAATACGCCCAGGTCATTGGCCGTATCGGCAGTGAAGTCGAGCGTTTACGAGCGCGATTCAACGACCCGGACACCACGTGGCTCGTCATCTCCGATCACGGCTGCACGCGCTTCGGCAATCACGGTGGCGGCGAGGATGAAGCGCGACGGGCCCCCTTCGCCATGGTCGGCCCCGGCATCAGGGCTGGTTCCCGCATCGAACAGTCGCTCACCGCGATGGCGGGCACGCTCGGAGCGCTCTTTGGCGTTCGCGCACCCGCGACCGCGGAGTCACCGCCTGCCTTTGGGCTGATGAACCACACGCCCGCCGCTGAGAGGGGTCTGGCCGAAGCCCAGGTCCTCGCTCGCCGCGCCTACGTGGGCGCCATCGTGACCGCGACGATGGCCAGCGAAGGGCGGCAGGGCGCTCTTGAGCCCGACGTGCTCCCCGTCGCTGCGTCTCCCTACGCTGCCGATACGTGGGCCGCCGATCAACTTCACCAGATTGGCCAGACGCTCGCCGCCCTCGACGCGTCCCGGATCTGGTTTCGACTCGCGGGGCTCTTCATCGGCGGGCTCCTGGTATTGTCCCTCCTTCGCATGACCCTGAAATCGCTGACGATCCCTCGCGCTACGCGCACCGCCTCCGTGGTCGTCTTCGGGGCGTGGCTCGTGCTCTTCGCCTTCAGCAGTGAGGCGCGAAACCTCGTGCTCTCAGCAGTGGGCATCACCGAGCTCCCTGGCCTCAGCGGGGTCCTCGGATGGGCGGCCATTGGGCTCGTGGTCCTCGTCGGTCTACGCTCGAAGCTCGTACCCGCAGCCGCTTTGCCCTGGTTGGTGTTCGTTTTTGGTGCCACAGCGCTCAGCGTCGTGGTGCTCCGATACCCCTACGGGCCATTGCCGTTCGTCTTTCGAGCTGCCTGCATCGCGCTCGTCTGGGGCTGGGCGCTTCACGGGGCCCTACGGGTCGGCGGGAGCGAGACGAAGAGCCGCCTCGCTGCCGCCGTCGGGCTCAGCCTCTTCTACGGCTTCACGGTGACGTGGCTACAGGCTGAAGATGCTCACTTCGAAGACGACGGGAGCTCCCGGTACCTCGCCGCGGCTGGTTTCGGCGGACTCGCACTCACCATCGCTGCTCTCACGCTGGCTGGCCCTGCGTCCATCGAGCGCCAAAGCCAACGGTCGAAACGAGGGATCCTCGTTGCAGCGGTGCTCGCGCTCAGCGTTGCCGCCTTCGTCATCCGAGCGCTCGACCTCGTCCCTGCCGTTCGAATCTTCCTCGGCGTGTGGGTCGCCCTTGCCGTCTTCATCGCACGCAGTCGTCTCACGTTCTCCCGTACCGAGCGCCTGTGGCTCTTGGTCGTGCTCGCGCTCGCGGTGCACCGCCTCCTCGCCCTCGACATCAGAGTCGCCGCGGTGGTCCTCGTCGCCGCGACCGCCCTCCTGGCGGCACCGGCACTTCGTAAGGCGCCCACCGCGCCGCTCGTCCTCTCCGCGGCGCTACTCCAGCACTCTCTCTTTCACGAGCTCGGCTACAGCTTCTCGTTCTCCGCGCTCGACGTCACCGTCGCGTTCGCTGCCACTCGCGACGCCATCAACCTCGGCGAAGGCTTCGTCTTTCTTCTGTTTCAGCACCTCGGACCTTGGCTCGTCGTCGCGTCCGCCCTGGTGCTGGCGTGGCGAGATCCTGACTCCGCGACGGACGCACGCGACGCCGCCCGACCGTTCGCCGCCACTACGGCCCTGCTCAGCGTCTTCGCGCTACAGTCCTGGTCGACCTTCGTGAGCTTCGAATACGAGACGTCGAACCATTGGTTCACGCTTCACGCCGTCCCGCTCGTCATCTTCGTGACCTGCAACGCGCTCCTCTCAGGCATCGCGTTACTCCTCGCCGTTCTCGCGGACGCACCGAGAAGGACCCTCGATTCAGCTCTGTCCGACTGAACTTCATCCTTCTTCGAGCAAGATCAGATCGCCTCTGATGGTCGTGCGTCTACAGCCG
>CANMLD010000156.1 GCA_947498315.1 Pseudomonadota bacterium
GGATCTCGGGGACGTCTCCGCCACAGATGACCTTGTCCCCGTCGTATCCCGTCGCGTAGTCGTCGCTGAAGCGTCCGACGGCGAAGAGCGCGTCGACACCCAGGTCAGAGGCGAGCATGCCGATGTCCTGGTGGAGCCTGCTGGCGCGATCGCCCAGCTCGAGCATGTCGCCGAGGACGGCGAAGCGACGACCGCCCACGCTGACTTCGCAGAGCGCTTCGACGGCGGCGCGCATGCTCGCGGGGTTGGCGTTGTAAGTGTCGTCGATGATGTTCACGCCACTACCAGTACAAACCCACCCGAGGCGGCCACGGCGCGCCGAGGGCTCCTGCGATGCAGAGGCGAGCGCGCCGAGAGCGGGCTCGAGCGGCAGGCCGAGCGCGTGGACGACCGCGACGGCGAGCGCCGCGTTGACGACGTCGTGACGGGCGAGGCTGCGGACCGACAGCTTGTGGTTCTGGGCGCCGATGGAGAGGACGGCGGAGAAGCCGGCAGTGCCTTCACGAGTGATGCGGCTCAGCAGGAGGTCGGCGCCGGGCTTCGGCCCGAGGACGAGGCGCTTCACGCCGGGACCGACCGGCAATTGCGCCACACGAGCGTCGAAGGCGTTGATGATAGCCGTGGCGCCAGGAGCGAGACCAAGGAAGAGCTCACCTTTCGCGGCAGCGACACCCTCGATACTCCCGAGCCCTTCGAGGTGAGCGGCGCCGATGGACGTGATGAGGCCGATGTGGGGTACGCCGACACGGGTGAGGGCGGCGATCTCGCCCGGAGCGTTCATTCCCATCTCGAGCGCCGCGTAACGCGTGCCTTCCGGCAGGCCGAGCAGGGTGAGCGGCAGGCCAATGAGATTGTTGTGGTTTCCCCAGGTCTTGTGAGCCTTCCCATAGGCTCCGAGGACGAGCGCGACAAAGTCCTTGGTGGTGGTCTTGCCGTTCGAGCCGGTGATGGCGACCCGGGTGGCGCCGACCCGTAGCGCCCACGCGCGACCGAGGTCAGCGAGCGCGACTTGTGTGTCGGGGACCTCGATGTAGACGCGGTGGTCGTCGAGGCAGCGCTCGCAGTCCCCTGCGACGAGAGACGCAACGGCGCCCGTCGCGAACGCGGCATCGATGAACGCGTGACCATCGAAGTTTGGGCCGCGCAACGGCACGAAGAGCTGACCCGCCGAAAGCGCGCGGGTGTCCGTGGACACGCCGTTCACGATGACGTTCGGGCCGTGCAGCACACCGTGAACGGCGTCCGCGACTTCGTGGCACGAGAACTTCATGCGGGCGCCGGCTCCTCAGCGTCCCGCGCGACCAGCTGCGCTACGACTTCGGCCGCGACGACGCGGTCATCGAAGGGCCGCACCTCCACGCCGACGACCTGACCAGTCTCGTGGCCCTTACCCGCGATGAGGACGACGTCGCCGGGCTCGGCGAGGTCGAGCAGCGCGAGCTCGATCGCGGCGCGACGGTCTGCCTCGATGTGGACGCGACCGGGTTCGGCGTCGGGCGGCGTGCCGAGCGCGATCTCGTCGATGATCGAGAGCGGAGCCTCACTGCGCGGGTTGTCCGACGTGATGACGACGATGTCGGCGTTTTCGTAGGCGATTCGGCCCATCTCGGGGCGCTTCTGTCGGTCGCGGTCGCCGCCGCAGCCGAAGACGACGATGAGGCGGGAGCCCGCGGGGACGATCTCGCGCAACGACGCGATGACCGCGAGGAGGGCGTCCGGTTTGTGCGCGTAGTCGACGAAGACGGCGAGGCCAGCGTCGTTGGCGACCGCTTCGAGCCGGCCCGGGACGCGGCGAACGCGCGAGAGGCCGTCGACGATGTCGATGGGCGGGACCCCAAGGAGGATGGCGACGCAGATGGCGGCCATCGCGTTCTTGACGTTGTGGCGACCGGGCAGCCGCAGGTCCAGCGTCAGCGTGCCGTCGGGCGTGTGTATACGCCCGCGGGTGCCGGTAGCCGAGAGCTCGAGGTGGGGCGGGTAGACGTCGGCTTCTTCTGAGAAGCCAAAGGTCATGACATCGCCGCGGAACTCGGCGTGGACCTGGTCGGCCCAGTCGCAACCTTCGGGAAGCACGACGCCTTTGCAGCGCTTGCTGCGCTGCACATCGCCGAGGAGCCAGTTGATCTTGGTCTCGCCGTAGTCCTCGAGATCCTCATGGAAGTCGAGGTGATCCTGGCCGAGCCCCGTGAAGACCCCCACCGCAAAGTCGCACGCAGCGACCCGCTTGAGCGCGATGCCATGCGAGCTGACTTCCATGGTCGCCGTGTCGCAGCCGCGAGCCTGCCAGTCAGCGAGAATGGCCTGAAGTTCGGGAGACTCGGGCGTTGTGAGACCCGTCTTCACGGCCTTGCCCGCGAACTCGGCGCCGACGGTCGTGCCAAAGAGCCCGGCGTTTCGACCCGCGGTCGTCAGAATCGCGTGGATGAGAGTGGCCGTGGTCGTCTTGCCGCTCGTGCCGGTGATGCCGATGAGATCGAGCTTGCGAGAGGGGTTGCCGTGGAAGTTGGCCGACGCGACGGCGAGCGCGTGGCCCGGATGCGGCACCACGACCCACGGGACCGAGAGCTCGGCCTCGGGCGCTTGCCCGAGGATGAGCGCGGCGGCGCCCTTCTCGATGGCGTCCATGACCCACTTCGGGCCGTCGTGGTAGGCGTCTTTGACGGCGACGAAGACGCTGCCGGCTACGACGCGACGCGTGTCGGACTGCGGCGCAAGGACGTGGATCTCGAGGTCGCCCGCAGACGAGCGTACGCTCAGACCGCTCAGCAAGGACTTGAAAGGCTTCATGGTTCGAACTCCTCGGGGTAGGGCTCCCCGGGGGGCGCTTCCGGAGCGGGCAGCTCTTCTTCGAGCGGCGGAATAGGGGGCGGGACTTCGGCGCCGGGTTCGGGTTCGCCAGCCGGCTCATCGATGGTGGGATCGGTCGGGCCGGACGGCGGCTCCCAAGCCTCCCTCGACGGCGTCGCAGTGTCTCCCGGTCTGAAGTAGACGGTCACGCGGGTCCAGCTCGGTACGCGAGTCCCGGCGGGAACGGACTGTGCGGAGCCGGTGCCGGCGCCATCGATGTCCACGACGAGGTGGTTCGCATGGGCCCGTCGGACGGCGTCGAAGACGGCGAGATCGGTGAAGTCCGGGACCACGACCTCCTTCGGCTCGTCGACCTTGGCGGCAGGGCTCTTACCTGCGAGCGGTGCCTCGTAGAAGACCCCTTCCGCAGCCGGGTCTACATCGCCACGACGACGACGAATCTCCTCACGGGCGATGCGCTCGCGAGGACCGTAGCTAGGCGCTTCGCCGAGGTAGTGGAGCGTCCATTCGGTGATGGCCTTGAACGCGGGAGCCGCGACCAGACCGCCGTAATAGAGCCCCTTCGGCTCGTCGATGATGACCGCGACAGCGAGTCGGGGGGCCTTCGCTGGAGCGAGCCCGATGAATGAGGCGGTCCAGTGTTCGGTGGAGTAGCCGCCGACGATCGGGTCGACTTTCTGAGCCGTGCCGGTCTTCCCAGCGACGTCGTAGTCGTACATCCAGGCCTGGTGGCCCGTGCCTTCCCACTCGACGACCGACTCTAGCGACTTCACGACGGCGCGCGCGGTGCCAGGCGAGACGACGCGGCGGACGGCTTGCGGCGGGTACTCCTCGATGACCTTCCGATCCGAGTCGAGGAGCGCCTGAACGATGCGCGGCTTCATGAGCACGCCGCCGTTGCCGATAGCGGCGAGGGCGGCGGTCATCTGCAGCGCGGTGACCGCGATACCCTGCCCGAACGCGATGTTGGAGAGCACGACGCTGCCCCACTTCTCGCGCGCCGGCACCTGCCCCTTGAAGTCACCGCCGATGTCGATGCCGGTCGGGGTGCCGAACCCGAAGTTCTGCACGTAGTCGTAGAACCGATCGCGGCCGAGCATGCCGCCGAGCTTGATGAAACCGACGTTCGACGAGTACTTGACGAGCTCGGTCACCGACAGCTTCTGTTCGAAGCGGTGGGTGTCATAGACGAACTTCTTGCCGACTTTGAGGCGCCCCTTCTCCGTGTCGATCATGTCGGAGAGCCCGACGACCCCTTCTTCGAGCGCCGCAGCGAGGGTGATGACCTTGAAGATCGACCCGGGCTCGAACACGTAGGCGGCGATGCGGTTCGTCTGGCGCGGCACCATGGTCTGCATACGCACGGCTTCGAAGAGATCGGGGTCGACCTCGACGTCTTCCCGGATGTCGCGGCGGAGGGCCGTCACGATGCGGTTCTGGCGCTCGTAAGCGCGCCGGTCAGCGCCCACGATCTCGAGGTAACGGTTGGGGTTGAAGCGCGGATAGTGTGCGGCGGCGAGGATGTCGCCCGTCTGCACGTCCATCACGACGGCCATGCCTGAGCGCGCGAGGAAGGAGACGACCGCCCGCTCGAGTTCGGCTTCGGCTACGGCCTGAATCTTCTCGTCGATCGTCAGCTTCAGGGACTTACCAGCGGCGCCCTCGACCGGCGGGAGGGCGTCGAGCATGCGATAACGGCCCTTGGTGTCGCGCTGGTAAGGCGCTGAAACCATTGTGCCTTTGAGCACGCTGTCATAAGCGGACTCCAGGCCGTCGACGCCCATGGAGTCGAAGCCCACCACGCCGAGGAACTGCCCGGCGAGCTCCTTCTTCGGGTAGAAGCGCTTGGCCTCCTTCTGCAAGTAGATGCCCGCGATCTTGTGCTGCTTGATGAGCAGCTGCACGGCTTGAGCTTCTTCGGCGGTGATCTGCCGCTTGATATAGCGGAAGTGGGCCTTGGCCTCGAGAGCGCGCATGACGGCTTCAACCGGCAGGCTGAGCACCTCCGAGATCATCTGGGCGACTTGCTCCTTGGTGCCAGGGTCGATGGTGCGCGGGTTGGCGTAGACGGTGTCCACCTCGACCGAGGTGGCCAGAGCTTCGAAGTTGCGGTCGAAGATCTCACCTCGTTGCGTGTCGAGTCGGAGCGTACGGAGGTAGTTCCGTTCGGCCTGCTCGAGGAGCACGTCACGCTCGCAGCCCTGGAGGTAGCCCGTCATGGCGAGGACGGACATGAACCCGAACATCAAGGCGCCACCAACGAGCCGCATGCGGCGAAGCTGTTCGCGGTCGACCTCGGCGCCGCTGGCTCGACGACGCGCAGGCGCGCCGGGGGAGGTACCGGGCCGCTTCGCACCGGGCCGAGAGGGCCGGCGCTTCCAGAACTTCAGAGGAAACAGCGCCATCAGAGGCGCCTCCGGCAGCGACCGCCGAGTGGGGATTCTGGCGCTGCCTTCCAGCAGGCCTCGAACTCGCGGCGCGCGTCGCCGTGATCCCCTCGAGACTCGAAGAGCTCGCCCAACGTGAAGTGCGGTTCAGCGTAGCCTTTGCACTTGTCGGTGGCGCGACGCAGCGTGTCGACGGCCTGTTCGGACTGCCCGACGACATGTTGCATGCGGCCCAAGTTGTTGAGCCCAAGGCAAAAGACCGGATTGTGGAACACGGCCATGCGGTAGCTTTCGAGAGACTCTCGACGGCGGCCGAGGTTCTCGAGGGCGATCCCGATGTTGTTATAGGGGACCCACGGCGTCTGATAGAGCGTCGCGCCGACGAGGGGCTCGAGCTTTTCGATCGCGTCCTGCCAACGGCGCTGTTCGAGCATCAGTGCGCCAAGGTTCGCGCGCGCCTGATGAAAGCCCGGGCGAATCTGGAGTGCCTTCTGAAAGTGCGTCTCGGCGGACACGAAGTCCTTTCGTCCAAAGAAGATGAAGCCCATGAGGTGGTGGGCGTCGGGGTTGCCTGGGTCGATCTCGAGAGACTGCGTGAGCTCGGCCAAGGCCGGTGGGATCTGGTGCTCGTAGAAGTAGCCGTTGGCCAGCTTGTAGTGAAAGTCCGACTTCTCCTTGGGGCTCATGGTGTCGCCGCCGCCACCGTCCGTGGTGGCGCAGCCGAGCGACAACCACAGCATCAGCGAGGTGAGGAGGGACTGGCGTGGGGAGAGGCGCGTCATCGGATCTCGATGATGTCCTGAGGTGCCGGCACCCGCATCTGGAGCTTGCGCTCCGCTTCATGGCGGACGCGGTCGGCGTGTTTGACGGAGGCCAGCTCGAGGCGGAGCTTACGGTTCTCTTCGTAGGCCGCCCGGTATTGGAGCGTCTCGGTCGAGAGCTGGACCCCGAGGCGGTGAAGCTCGTGGCGGTGCCACACCTGGTAGAGGCCGAGGCCGACGAGGATGCCGACGTAGAGCGCCGTGTACGCGAAGGCCTTGAGCCCCCACACGACCCGACCGCCCGCGACCGTGCCTTCGACCGCCGGGGACGCCGCGTCGTTCATGGCGCGGCGCGCGCTCGTACGAGGAGCGGCGCTGGCGGTGTGGTGGTCTGTCGCGGTGGAGGTCATGAGAAAGGGTGCTCGTCCTGCGTAGTCGCGATGTTTGCCGGGCTAAAGTCCGAGGTTCGGGAGCACGGCGAGAATGTTCTGGAGCGCGTTCGGGGCGAGGAGTGGCGCTTGATAAGCCTCGTAGGTGGCCGGCTCCCACAGCTCGACGAAGTTGCCGTTCCCGTTGAAGACGACGTGCTGGTCGATCCCCGTGTGGGCACGATGCTCGTCGGCGATGAGGATGCGACCGACCTTGTCGATCGGATAGGTTCGCGCCTTGGAGAAGATGAGGCGGCGGAGCTGCATCAGCTCGAGCGAGTTCGTGCCGGGGGTGGCGGCCTGGGCGGTGATGCGGTCGGAGAGCGCCTTCCATTCGGTCAGGGGGTAGGCGCGGAGGCAGCGCCCATCGATGCCGTGGGTCACCACAAAGCGATCGTCGGCGTAGGTCCCGCGCAATACGTCGCGCAGGTCCGATGGGACCGAGACGCGACCTTTCGCGTCAACCGCATGCGTGAACTCTCCCATGAACATCGGTGGCCGAGCGTCCCCTTCGTCGGCGTGGGAGGCTTGGGATACTTTCCCACTTCATCCCACTTCTTCCCAAGTCCATGACGTTTAGTCCCCCAGGGGCGACGTGGTCAAGGGCTTTTCGGGCGATTGCGCAAGAAACTCGTCACAGGGACCTTCGCACCACTATCCCTTGTATTTCGAGGCAATGGAGACCACAACCGGCTGGGGTCGGGACCGGGTTTTCCCTTAGACCGGAAGAGGAGCCGGGCTGTGGATAACCCCGCGAACGAACATGCCGACATCATTACTGAAGTTTGAGAAGTGTGGGATGAAGTGGGATGAGATGGCGCCGTTCCAGCGTGATCTGGGGCCGAACCCGTCAAGTCGAGGAGTACTTTGGCGTCTGCCGCAGGCGACTGATAGGCTCGAGATCATGCAAGCTCGTTCCATCTACTCGACCATCATCGGCGTGGCGCTGCTCAGCGCGTGCGCCACGACCACGGCTGCGACGAACACGGCTGAGACGGCCACGACCGATACACCGGAGGCCGTTCGCCCGACCGACGACAAGGCCGTGGTGGAGCGCTCTCTTGCCCGAATGAAGAAGGAGCTCGAAGACGCGGAAGCGCGGCTGGAGACGCTGGAGAAGAAGACGGCCGAAAAGCCGTAGAGCTACGAGCGCGTGGCCGCCCTCTGGTCTTGCGACCGAGCAAGGCCCATGCCCGGCCAACGGGGGCGAAGAGCGCCGCGTGGAGCGTCGTTTCGCTCGAGGAGGAGGCCGCCCCCACGTGGGGAGCGGGCATCCCCGACCGCTATAACTCCCGAACGGAGAAGCTCACGTAGAGCGCCGCGATCGCGGCGGCCATCTCGACGCCGATGAAGCGGAAGGTGTCTTCGGTCAGCGGCATCCCGTCGGGGTCGCCTGCCTGCATCTGCCAGTCGCTGAGCGCGTCACCATTGGCGAAGAAGTGGCTCTTGGTGACGATGGCGTCAGCGAGCGGCGAGCGACCATCCCACCCCGGGAGGAACGCCGTCACGGTGCGGGGCGTAGAATCGAGCAGCGACCCGTCAGCAGCGAAGACGAGCTGAATCGGAGCGCCCATGTGACCACAGGTCGTGGTGATCGTGACCGGCTTTTGGAGCGTGGGCGCGATCGTCAGGCAGTCGATGGCGGATCGAAGAAAGAACGTGCCCGAGTCGGCCTTGGCGGCGAAGCGTGTGCGGCCAGACGTGATCCCGCCGATGGTGGAGAGGATTCGGCCATCAGGGCCCGCATCGATGAGGCGAAACTGGATGAGGCGGTCTACCGCCTGTTGAGCGTCGCTGCGGCCGAGGGTCTCCTCGAAGCGATCGACGAGCTGGCTACAGCTCGGGAACCAGCCGCGCGTGGTGCCTGCGTCGATGAGGTGTTCGAGGACGGCGTGTTCGTCGTGACCCAGGACTTTGGCGACCTGCTGCCAGAACCGGAGAAAGTTGGTCTCGGTGGACTTCGGGACGTCGAGGTTGATGAGCATGGTCACTCCGGGGGAGCCAGGCTGCCGTCGGAGCCACCGCCGTCGCCACCACCTTCGGAAGTGAGCTCCAGCGTGTAGACGCTCGAGCCGCGGCCAGAGACCAGCTCGATGTAGAACTCACCTTCGCGAAGCTTCATCCCTGGCCAGTGATCCGCAGCCTGCCCGCGCACGTGCTTGAGCTCGAAGACCTTGCCGCCAAATTGGTCGCGGACCGAGACGGTCGCGTCGATGCTGGGGTCGTCCCAATAAGCATGAAGCGCGTACACGTACATGCCCGGTTCGGCCAGCACGAACTTCTTCCAGTCCGTGTGGTCTCCCTGTTCGGCGGAGAGGAAGTCGTCGTGCGTCTCTCCGATCTTCAGCTCGACCGCCTTGCCGCGCACGTTATCGCCGCCGGAGTTCGCGTCGACCGGTGCGCCACACGCGCTCGAGATCGAAGCTGAGAGGAGCAGGGTCGAGAGGGTTCGCATTCGGTGCACCTTGGAGGCTCGTGAGGCGCTCACTCTACCCCAAAAACGACTTCGCCGAACGTGGAGACCACGTTCGGCGAAGAGCGTCAGTGGAGCACCGACGCCGCATGGCTCATAGAGCCGGCGGCGTCGAGCTCGCTGAGGGATGTCACCGACACCGATGTGCCGGCTTCATCATGATTACTCGCAGATCCCAACCTCGGGCGGCGGGGCGCAGACGCCGTCGACGTCGAGACCCTGGCCGGCCTTGCCCGAATCACCGAGCGAGAGGCCCGACATGCGGAACGCAACCTGGCTGAAGGTCTCGATAGCGGGCGGGGCGGCGCAGGCGGGAGCCGGGTCCTGACCTTCGGCCGGCTCGAGGCTGGCGATAGTGCCCGGGACGCCCTCGAACACGATGGAGACGGAGGCCGACTCTTTGACGCCGTCGGTGCCGGCTGTGCCCGCCGCGTCGAACGCGTCGATGTCGGCCTTGATGACATTCTCGAGGAGGTTCTTGATGGCGGGCTTCGGCAGCGGCAGGCCCTCATCCGGGAGGTTGTCCACGGCCTCGGCGAGCGCGGCCTTGGGCACGGCGCCCGCGAGGATGCCCGTCAAGCCCGTGATGTTTTCGCCGTCCATCGTGACCTCGCCGACGATGCGCGCGCCGACGACCTTGAGCTCGAGGACGAAGCCCTGGATCGGGAGCGAGAGGACGAAGAGGCCGTCCGGCCCGCCCGCGGTGAGCTTGCCGTCAGCGTCGATGGCCGCGTTGTTGAACGAGATCAGCGAGCCACAGTCGGCGTTGAACGCCTCGAGGCCGAGCTGCCACTTGCACGGGCCGACCGCGATATCGCACGCGGCGTCCGTCGGATCGAGGTCCGCCGTGTACATGTTGAGCGTGAAGGTCTTGGTCGTGTCGCCCACGAACTCCGCGACGATGTTGACGTCGCCCGCGTCGATCGTCTCCTGGAGGGCCGAGTTCGCCAGCGAGGCGATGCCCGACAGCGAGTTGTCGATGCCGAGCTCGCACTCCGAGCCGGAGCACGTACAGCACTCAGCGCCGTTGCACTTGCTGCCCTGCGGGCAGGTGGCGGGATCGCCGTCGGTCGCGTCGGAGCCGTCGGTCGCATCGGCGACGTCCGAGCCGTCTTCGGCGTCGGTCGCGTCTACGGCGTCGGTCGCGTCGATGCCATCGGTGCCATCGGTCGCGTCGGTCGCGTCTACGGTGTCGGTCGCGTCAGCACCGTCGCCAGCCTCAGTCCCGTCCGTGGCGTCGTCGCCATCGGCCGCGTCGGTCGCGTCAGCACCGTCGGTCGAATCCGTCGTGTCCGTCGTGCCCGTCTCGTCGCCAGAATCGCTCTCGCAGCCCACGGCGGCGAAGCCGAAGGAGGCGACGAAAGCCGTGGTCCATTTCATTGTGTTGCGCATGCCCGCTCCCACCTCAAGTTGAAGTCGGCACGTCTGTACGGGCCGATCGTTCGTGTCCTGTTGCCTGCGTGGAGACCGGATGTCGCCACACGCCATCACCGGACGAGCTCGCCGCGCCCGGTTGACGGCGGCGGATGCTACAGAATCTGCGACCGGGTTTCAACAAGTCCGCGACGTTCTCGAAGCGTGGAGCCTTCATCGTCGATGTGAGTCCAAGTCGACGTTGCCGCGCGAAATTGCCCGTACACCGCAGTCCCAAATCGTCCGAACATGAGACGCGACTGTCCCGAAACGGGACTCGAATCGGACACGATGACGACTGGTCTGCCGATGAAGACGCGATCCTGCGCCTGGCATGCGGCGTGCTGAAGACGCACGGATGATCATCGACTTCGACCGCGGCACACTGCTCCTTAGTCGCCCGAGAGAGGCGGTCACGGCCGCGCCATTGGCGCTCGCGCCGGGCGTTCTGTGGGATGGACGAACCGGGAACTTCCGTGCGCCGGGCCGGTTCCACCGCGCCATATGTTCGCACTTGGCCAGCGCCAATGTGGATTGGGCCTACGGGGAAGGGTGGCCCGGGAGTACCTCTCGAGAACCCATTGCGCTGCATGGCGGTGAACGCGAGCCGCTCACGCTCCGCGATCACCAGCGCGCCGCTCTCGCCGCGTGGCTGAGCGAGCAGTGGGGCGTGGTCGCCCTCCCGACCGGCAGTGGGAAGACACGCGTGGCGCTGGCGGCGATCGCGGCGGTGGCGGTGACGACCCTCGTGCTCGTGCCGACTCGCGTGTTGTTGCACCAATGGGTCGCCGAGCTCGAACGTTGGTTTCGGGGCCCAATCGGACGGATCGGTGACGGCGTGTGCCAGCTCGCCGGCATCACGGTCGCGACCTTTTCGTCGTTCGTCCGCTCATTGGGGGGAGCTGGACGTGGCGGCGCGGCGATCGCCGACCAGCTCGCCGCTGGCTACGATCTCCTCGTCATCGACGAAGCCCACCACGCGGTCGAGACCGCCCTTCGCGACGCGCTCGACCTCTCGACGGCCAGGCGACGCTTGGGCCTCACCGCGACCCCGCCTACGGACCCCGCCGCGCTCGCCGACCTCGCTGAGCGCGTTGGCCCGTCGGTCTTCACGCTGGCCCCTGCAGAGCTCGCCGGCGACGCCCTCGCGCCCTTCGAGGTCATTGTAGTGCCCGTGGCGCTGAGCGCCGACGCCGCCGTCGGATACGGGCGCGACCTCGCGACCATCGATGCGGCGTGGCGCGCGTTCCGTGTCGACAGACCCACCGAGCTCGGTCGCACCGGTAGTGCTTGGCGGGACTTCGTGAAGACGTGTCATCGGACGCCCTGGGGCCGTGACGTCGTCCAGGCGATCCGCCGAAATGAGCTGCGCCTCGCTTACCCCGAGTCCAAACAGGCCGCGCTGAGCGCGCTGCTGAAGCGCCATGCCGCAGACCGCTGCCTCGTCTTCGCCCCGGACAACGGCACCGTCTACCGCATCGCACGCGACCACCTTTGCGCGCCCATCACGTGCGACATCGGGGCCGAAGAGCGCCAAGCAGTACTTCGGTCGTTCGAGGTGGGCGAGCTCCGTCACCTCGTCAGCGGGCGTGTGCTCAACGAAGGCATGGACGTCCCCGCCGCAGGCATCGCCGTCATCGTCGGAGGGCGGGGAGGCGCTCGTGAACATGTGCAGCGCGTTGGCCGGGTCCTGCGTCCGGCACCGGGGAAGAGAGCCATCGTGTATGAGCTCGTGGTCCAGGGGACTCAGGAGGAGGTTCGAAGTGCGCGGCGGAACCGCTCGCTGTTCGGTGCTCGCAGTTGAAGCGAGAGCTCCTTGCCCAAGGCGACGGGCCTCCCCTCTTCGCCCCGCGTTGGCTGGACCCGAGCGCAGTGACCATCATTCATGCGATCGGAGACGCCTACACGGCGAGCCTCGGGCGGTCGCGCCGACATCTCGCGGTTCGCCTCGGACAAGTCGAACGTGGTCGCCTCGATGACGCGGCGTGGGCCGCAGGTGTGTCCGCGATCGACGCCTGGCACGACGACATCACGAGCGATGGGATGACGCCCCGCGAGGTGCGGCGGGTCTTGTTCATGGAAGGCGCCGGGTCCGGAGGTCCGGAGCTCGCTCGTCAGCGTGCTGCAAGAGCGCTCGGCTGCTCACTCATCGAGCTCGACCAGGCGCTGTTCGCGGACCTCCCACCCGAGCGCCTGCTGAGGCGGCGGGGAGAGCTGCCGGCGGCGAACGAGCTCATCTTGGCAGCCAATCAGTTACTCCTCGAGGCGTCCCTCCTCCAGTCGGACCGGCTCGAGCTGGCGCTCACTGGCG
This sequence comes from Pseudomonadota bacterium, assembly GCA_947498315.1. Taxonomy (GTDB): domain Bacteria; phylum Myxococcota_A; class UBA9042; genus SXOO01. The sequence goes on from CANMLD010000156.1 coordinate 12,582, forward strand.
GCGCCCGGGCGCTCATGCACGCGATCCGCGCGACGAGGCTCATCGTCGAAGTACATGAGCTCGCCCCCGGGACCCTGAGCCTGTCCGTCTCCGGCCCGCTTTCCCTCCATGCCGAGACCCGACTCTATGGCCGGGCGCTCTGCCGCTTCGTGCGGGCCGTGCAGCGCGCCGAACGGTGGTCGATCCGGGCACGAAGGACCTCTTCGACGGGCCATTCGGAGACGCTGATCGTAGACCATCGCGATCCGCTCCCAAAACCCGAGGGTGGGCCGGAACGCTTCGACAGCAAGGTCGAGTTCGCCCTTTACGACGGGCTGTTGCGTTATGGCGGCGCAT
>CANMLD010000157.1 GCA_947498315.1 Pseudomonadota bacterium
CCGTGGCGTCCGTGGCGTCCGTGGCGTCCGTCGCATCCGTGGCGTCGGTCCCGTCCGATGCGTCTGGCCCCTGCGGTCCCCCGGCAATGGGCTCGATGAGCTCGACGAAGACCGTGGGCCCTCCAGAATCTTCCCCGCCCATGACCAGCATGTTGCGCTGGCCACTCGTGCTGACGCCACCTGCTGCGATGACCATCGGAGCGCCGCGGGCAACACCGAGGTTGGAGATCGGTTCGAAGAGCTCGCTCGTGGCCGAGTAGCGCTCGATCAGCGAGACAGGGCGTACTCCCCCGGGCGTTGCCGTGAGCCCACCAATGAGGAGCCACTGGCCGCCACCGAGCTCTCGGAGTGAGCCCCACTCTCGCGGAATGGTCAGCCCCGGCAGGATCCTGAAGCCCTCTCGTTCCGGCTCCCAGAGCTCCACGATGTCAGTCGTGGTGGGCGCCTCAGCTAACCCGAGCTCGCGTAGTTGAAATCCGCGCCGAACCGCCGTGCTGCCCCCGACGACGAGGATGCGATCCCCGGGCAGAACGGTCACGGCGTGGCCGACCCGCCCCCGGTGAAGCCAACTGCGCTCCGGCAAGGTCTGGTGCTTACCCGTCCGAGTGTCATAGACCTCGATCTCACGGGTCGCGAGATCCTTGTTCGTGAAGTTGTCGTAGCGGCACTCGATGGCAGCACCATCCGTCACGCTCTCGTTCACCTCGCAGACGTGCTCGGTACAGAGAGGGACTGCTTCGTTCGGGTTGCACCTGCAGAGGTTGTCCGCCGCCGGAGTACAGCCGCCGGCGCTGGGCGTGGTGTCGATCCCGCCACCAATGAAGAAGATGCGGCCGTCACTCAGGAGCACCGTCTCCACGCCGAGGCGTCCCTTGTCGAGCTCCGTGAACTTCTGAACGCTGGAGTTACTGGGGTCGAAGTACCAGACGTCGGGCGGGTTCTCGTCAACCTCGGCGTAGAGGCTCGTCTCCTTGTCATTCTGAGGGATGGCGAGCGTGCGTTCGCCGCCGGCGAGCACAATCTTTCCATCAAGGAAGGAGCCTGTGCCTGCGACGGACAACGTAGTCAGAAATGCACGTGCTTCCAGTAGGTTGGGGCCGTCGCTCCATGAACCGGAGTCGGGGTCGAAGGTCTCGGTCGAGAAGAGGGCGGCCCCTTGGCTGCCGAGCCCGCCGGCCAAAAGGACGTGACCCGCGAGGCTGCCTTCGGTGATGACCGCGCCGCCGGCGAACGCCCGTGGCTCAGCCAAGCTCCCCACGATGCGCGTACTGCCCGTGAGCGGATCGATGGCGACGCTCTCGGAGGCCGCTCGAATGGGAGCGGCCCGCGTTTGGGTGCCGATATCATAGCCGCCAGCGAGTAGGACCTCGCCCGTAGCCAGGAGGAAGGCCCCCCCGCCGGCGCGAGGGATGGCTTGATCCTCTACCGCGAGGTCGTTTAGACGGGAGATTCGCAGTGGCTCGGGTTGGACGTTCAGCACGTCGACTCGGTATGACGCTATCCCGTCGCCCTCTTGCCAGCGAACCCGGGCGCGGTACTCGCCGGCAACACGGGTCCGGTAGCCGTCCATCCGAATGGACGTGCCGAAAGACGTGTCGGTCCAAAGCGCAGCGCCATCGGGGCCCACGACGCTCGCGGCGATACCCACCAGAGAGCCGGACGACCAAGCGCTGAACGTGATCATGGCATCTCGGGGGAGCGTGACCACGATCTCGCGTTCAGTACCACCGCGCACGCTGAAGTCGGTGTGGGTCTCGCCAGCCTTGGCGCCGGTCGCGATCTGCGATTCGAGGGCGGTGTTGCAGGCAACTCCCAAGGCAGCGAGGAGTGCGGCGAAGACCAGCGGGGCGTGTCGAAGTCTCATACCCGACTCTAACGCGCCGCGGCTTTTGGTGCCACCACGTGCGCTTCGACTCGCGCGTGTTTGTGGCTGAGGTGCACCATCTCCTTCCCTCACGCCCGTCGGCTCGGTATGCTGACAAGATGAATCGCCTCTTCGTCAGCGCCGGTCTCATTCTGTTCTCTGCCTCGTGCGGGGGCGATAGCGCCGTCTCAGGCGCCTTCGCTCGATTCGAGACCGACCTCACCTTCCCGGAAGGCACAGGTCGGCAGGAGCTGGTCTTCGACGCACGCGACCGACCTGAGATCGCGGAGACCGACTTCGCATGTGGGTACGTGTCACTCGCTCAGAGCTTTCTGGCCGTGGTCGAACACGACGGCACGGACGGTGCCCCGTTCACTCTCACGGCGACCATCGTCGACGGCGCTACTGAGACGCAGATGGTCTCCTGGCAAGGAAACCTTCAGAACGGTAGCCGCCAAGTGGCCTTCGAGACCGAAGACAGCGGATTTCGAATCGACGCCGCCGACGCCCTCGCGGCTATCCTGACTCGGGATGACCCGAGCTACACCGTGCGGTTCGACTACAGTGCTCCAACGTCTCCGCTGCGGGCGACGGTCCGCATCGTTCAGCATCTCGAGTTCGCCGCTGACGCGGCTGAGTGTCCGTGAACTCCTGCTTGGCTACGTCATCTCGACGACCCAGGTGAACCCACGCCTCGTGGCCTTCGGCCTGATCATGAGCGCGTCGGTTGCACTCGCAACCCGAGGGCCACCCAACACGGTCGTGTATCCAGGCGATCCGATCGCGCTACGTGTTAACTTCGCGGCCTTCACTCGGTCCGAGGTCGTTGCGGCAGGCGGACGTGAAGGACCCGGCCGCGGTGTCGAGCGCCTCGTCAGGCGCGCCCTACTGCTGCAGGAAGCACGGGCCCTGAAGATGGAATCGGGCCTTCCGGGCGATCCGGAGCAGCGAGCCGAGGCCTTCCTCGACAACTTCTTCGCCGCCGAGACGGTGTGTAACGGCTTCTCGCCATCCGCGCTGGCTGAGCAGTACTCACGCATGAAGCCGCGCTGGGTTCACGGCCCCCTCGTCACCGTCGATGACCTCCTCTACGTGTGTGGCAGTACGGGTGACCCAGACGAGCTCGCGTGCCGCCGAGCCGCCCATTCTCTCGCGGAGCTGTCGTGGGCGCCCATCGCAGCGGAGGTGCGTTCGGTCGATGAGCTCGCCATTCTTCAGGCAGTCCAAGTGACCCATCCGCTCGCTGTGGTCGAGAGGAGCTTCGAGATCGACGAGCGGGATCCCGAGCGTCGCTTCCTGGCCAGCCAGCCCGATGGGCGCGGGTTCGTAGAGACTGGGCTCTTCGGTGCCCGTTTGAGAGTGATTGCCCGACGGCGAGGGGCTCAGAATCGCGGGCTCGAGGACCCAGGCGTGCGTCACGAGGTCGAGGCGGAGCTGTGCGCGTCTCACCGTAAACGCGCCAAGGAGGACTACGTACGCTCGATCGCCGCCGTCGCCCGTATCGAGATCGTCAAAGGCGTGCTCCCCGATCCCAGCGAGTTCCAGATCGGCCCGACGCGGCCATGAGCTCTCGTAGCCCACCCTCGCTGCCCTGCCCAACGTGCGGCGGACGAGCCCCGCTGCGACCTCGTGGGTCGCCCGGTACGCCGCAGGAGGTCCGATGTTCCCTCGGGCACACGATCGTCGCCAATGACGTGGCCAAAGCGTATGGCGCACGGACGGGGCAGCTCTTCATCTTCGCGGTGGCCGTGATGGCCTCGGGGGCTACGGGCCTTGACGGGGGCTGGCGTAGTAGCGTGATGGCTCTCGGCTGCGCTGTCTTTTTCTGGGCAGCGCTCAGAGTCCACCTCCAACGACGCTTCTTGGAGTCCGCTGCGCCCTGAAGTAGCACCTAAATCGTCGGCCTCCGGTGCGCAAAATCGCTCCGCGGATTGGCCGTTCAGGCCAATCCGCAGGCCCCGCGCGTCCACGACGCTTCCGGTGTCTCACCGCCGCAGAATGGCCCGAGAGGGCCAATCTGCGACGAGTATTGGCCTACCGGCCAATACTCAGAGAGCCCGCTTTCGCCACCGGAAACGCCGTGGCCATCGCGAGTACAGTGGATTGGCCATCGAGGCCAATCCGCGGGAGGGCGATTTCGCGGCACCTCCGGCCGACGATTTAGGGCGCCGGGTTTGACTTCAAAGGCGTCGGGTGTAAGTGTTTATTTGGCATCGCGCGCTTTAGGCTAGACGAGGAGGGCATCACGATGGGTCAGGCCAACTCACGGCTCGGTGACAAGTCGCAGGTTCCAGCGGACGGACACGGTTGCCCCGCGTGCGCGCACTCGTGCATCGGTCCAGCCACCATCGGCTCGAAGACGGTGAAGATCAACGGCAAGCCCGCGTTACGTGTCGGCGATTCAGGGATCCATTCGTCCTGCTGTGGTCCGAACACGTGGAAGGCCATCAAGGGTTCGGCCACCGTCATCATCAATGGCAAGGGCGCACATCGGCTGAACGACGCCGACCAACACTGCGGTGGCGTCGGCAAGATGGTGCAAGCTAGCCCTAACGTGTATTCGGGCGGCTGAACCGTCCATGGCTGTCCTCGATTCCGCCATTGCATCCGTCGTTGTCAGAGAGACAACGGAGCAGATCCTCCTCACACCAGCAGCAGACGATCCTCGCTTGGTCGAGCCTTATACCAAGCGGGCAGGGGCCTACTTCGCGCTTGGTGAGACGAATTCGGCACGAGCGGACTACGGCTCGGCGGCGCGCGCCGTCATGTCGCAAGGGGGCTCTCGACTAATCAAAGTACCCGTCGAACGCGTGCGAACTCGACGCCTCGATCCGCTGCATCTGCTCCTTTGTGAACCGGATCCACCGCTCGTAGAGAAGGGCGGGCCGCTCTTCGGTTTGCCGCTCCTTTCGTTCTACGCGCGCACGGCGACGAGCGAGATCGTCAATGAAGTCAGGGCGATGTCGTCGGCCTTCCGCACCGGCGGTGTTGATACGCCCGCCGACTTGACCGGCCTCGCCGTCGCGACGTACGCCGGCGCGTTCGGACTCCTCGCGGCTGGCGACAAGAGCAGCGCCCGGGCGCTGCTCAAGAAGCTAGAGAGAGTCCTCGACACGGTGCCCGAGGCCGTGGTCCCGGTCCGAGGTGGCCGCCGCTTTCTATCCGGGTGTGCCGCGCTCGCGGCGATCGTGGGGCGGGACGTGTCGCTCTTCCATCAGCAGGCGCGTGAGGCGTCAGAGCTGCGAGGCGAAGACGACACGCCCGACTTGCTGCTCCTTGGACTCGCTGGCCTTGCCATGCTCGAGACGCTCCCAGTCGTGGCAGAGCAAGTGGTACCGAGGGAGCTTGCAATCGGAGGTCAGACGCATCGGGCGAGCGAGGTCGCCCTCATCGACACGCTTATCGCGGCGTGGAGAACGGTCGACTGAAGGAGGTCACTGAGAGGGTCGGTCAAAACTCCGATTGGCGCTCGCCTGCAATTTTCTAGCATTCACTTGCTCTCGCTCCTAGAAGGGCTATGAGCCCGTCGTCGTCGCTCGAGTACGCGCCTATCCGCGCCCAGTGACTGCTGCGTCGAAAATTGCGCGGCGTACCCTCAATCTCCATTTTTACCGTCCCTCTGAGTCGGTCCCGTGAGGGAGCTTGCTGGTCTGGCGCCGTCGCTGGGCCGAGACGGACAAGCGACGACCCCCGCTCAATCACAGCACTGGAAGTCGACTTTGCGGCCACCGGCCTTGCAAGCGGTGGCGGAGAAGCCGGACACGCGTGCCCGGTGGGACGTGCGACATACCGTCGTGGCGACTGCCTGGGCGTCGAGGTCGCTGATGCAGATGTCCTTCCACGCCACGCTTCGCGCTTCACACTTCGGCGCCGGAGCCCCACCGCAGCAGGTGACCGTCGCGCTGTTCGAACCGCCCGTCGTACACGATGACGAGAGGACCACTTGGTCGGCATGCGCCCGCCGGGCGGCGCAGAAGGCCTGGGCCTTTTCGCGCCACGTATCGCTGTCAGCGCAGAAGGGTGCTGCCAGCTTCGTCTCGAGGCAGACGTCCTTCGAGGAAGGCATCTTGTACTCCGACGCCGTTGGCGGGGGCACTTCGCTCGCACAGCAGGCCACCGACGCGGCTCTCCAGTAGCCGTTGCCACATGACTTGCTCACCCCGACTGACTGAACGTCGCGACCAATCGCTTCGCATGAACCCTTCGCAGCGGCCTCCCAGATGCCGGCGGGAGCGCAGTAGCCTTCGCCACCGATATCGATGGATTTGCAGAGCTCACCATTGGGGAAGGTAGGGCAGCATGAGAACGAAGCGAACGAAGTGCGGTTCGGACCACAGGAGTCGTAAGCCTCGAACTTCGAGAGGACGAGGTCTTGGGCCGCGCAGCGCGCAGCCGCCGCTTGATGCCAGTCGATCTTCGACTTGCACGCGGCCGAGCTTCCGAGCAGCCCGGTAGCACAAGCCTGGTTGCCATCCTCGACGTCGCCTCCGGCATTGCCGCCGGCCCCGTTTGCTGCCGGCGCGTCCTCGACCGGTGCGTCGCAACACGTCACTGTGGCGGCGTCATATGTACCCGCCCCGCAGGATGCCCCCAGCGCGAACTCCGACGCCGAACGACCGAGCCCGTCGCAGGCCGCATCGGCGAGGTCGCCGAGAGCCGCCGGGTCCGCGCAAGCGCCTTCGATGGTCACCTTTCGGACCGAACACGGAGAGTCGTCTTCGGGTGCGTCTTCGGCGATGGGGCCGGCGTCCGACGGGGTGCAGCAAGTGACCTTGGCGAAGCTGTGGCCTCCCGAACAGGCGCCACCCCACGCGATGTCGGTGACCCCTTCGGCGCCGCCGCAGGTGGCTTTTGCGAGCGTCTTCAACTCGGCGTCCGAGCGGCAGTCGCCGGATCCGATGACGTGTACGGCGCAGTTGAGTGACGGCGGTGGTGCGGACTCCACCTGGCCGCAGCACGAATACTGGGCCTTCTGCCATCCGCCATCGCACTTGCCGGCGTAGCCGATGCTGCCCAGGGACTTGCCGTCTCCGTCACAGATCGCAGTCGCGCGGGTCTTGAAGGAATCGACGGGCTCACATCCGCCACTCTCGGCCGACGCCGTCGTGAGGGCGGAGCTGCACTGAAGCTCCAGGCCCCGCTCCGCTTCGCCTTGCCGTTCATCGTGGCCAGCGCCCGCAGGCGCGCCGCTCGAACAGCCGACGATGCCAAGCAGGGCTACAGTCGTCCCTACGGCGCGAGTCGTGGTCAAGACGCTTGAGAAGAGTTGCCGCAGCCCGGTGGCGCCTGTCGCTTTCGTGGTGAATCGCATGGTTGCCCCTCCTGATGTGGAGGCGGTTCCAACGACGGACGGCGCACCTCCAGTGATGTTCCCCATAGCCGGTGACCGGCTCGTCACGTCCTTCGGGACGATGTTGTGGGGAGTTTCGTGGGGGGCAGCAGATTGTTTTGAGAGCAGCTGGACCCGGGGTCAGCGTGGAACAGTCTTGTCGAAAGCGAGGAGCGCCTTGACCACACCGCGCGCGATGATCTCCTGGTAGTTCGGGTCGATGAGCTTCTTGCCTTCGACCGCGTGGGACAGGTAGCCGACCTCGAGGACGACCGCTGGCATGCGGGCCTCTTTGAGGACCGCAAAAGCCGCCTGCCGCACCTTACGACGAGGGATCTTGGCGACCTTGTGGATGGTGTCGAGCAGTGTCCCTGCGAGCACTTCCGAGCGTTCGTGTGACTTGTAGAACGAGGCGTCGAGCAGCACCTGATCGATGGATAGGGGCCCCTTCTCCTCCCCTGGCGTTGTGGCGGTCTCGCCCGCAGGCGTCTCCGGCGATTGAGCGTCGGCTTCGCCCTGCTCCTCACGTTCGACGAGCGACTCGAACTCCGTAACGGCGGCTTCGGGATCGAGGAAGTAGACCTCGAGGCCGTTGGCGTCGGGGTTCTCGCTCGAGTTGCAATGAATGGAGATGAGTAGGTCGCCTCCAGCGTCGTTCGCCAGGCGCGTCCGCTCCCGAAGACCGATGCTGGTGTCGCCGCGACGCGTGAGGGTGACGTTCACGTCCGTGGCTTCACGCAGCTGCTTCTCGATCTCGAGCGCGATCGGCAGTGTGATGTGCTTTTCATAGACGCCGGTAACGCTGGGCGCTCCGGGGTTCGTGCCACCGTGGCCCGGGTCGAGCACGATGTGTCGGATCTGCTTGAGCTTCGTCTTGCCGAGCGCGTCACACGGAGTCGCGAGCACGGAGAAGAGGAAGAGGGCGATGCTGGCGGTGGCGCGTTGGGACACGATGTTCATGGGCTTGCGCTACGACCCCCAGGGCTAGCTTGCAAGTTTTCGCCTGTGGATTGTTGTGGTAGACGGCCAGTCGGCTCCGAATAGCCGACCGTGCCCCGGCGTCTACACGCGACGCCCGTGCGCGAGATAAACAAAGCGAAGGACACGACGTCATGGATCAGTCGCCCGCTCCCGAAAAATCGTACGAGAACATTCGCGTCGAACGCATCGGCAACGCCGCCGTCATCACGGTCGCGCGCCCGAAGGTGTTGAACGCCCTCGACATCCGTACGCTGACCGAGCTCTACGATGCCTTCGACCGCTGGGGGACCGATCCGCAAGTGCGCGGCATCATCCTGACCGGGGAAGGGCGCGCCTTCGTTGCCGGTGCCGACATCGAGCACCTCTCGAAGCTCGGTCCACTCGAGGCTCACGCCTTCAGCGACGTCGGCGGGCGAACGCTCCGGAAGATCGAGACCGTGCCTCGTCCGGTCATCGCGGCGGTCAATGGCTTCGCGCTCGGTGGTGGTTGTGAGCTCGCGCTCGCGTGCGACGTCATCATCGCGTCGACTCGGGCCAAGTTCGGGCAGCCTGAAGTGAACCTCGGCGTCATCCCCGGCTTCGGCGGCACTCAGCGCCTTTCGCGTCTCGTGGGGAAGAATCTCGCTCGCTACATGATCTTCACCGGCGACATCTTCGACGCCGAGTGGGCCCATCGCCACCAACTCGCGGCCGAGGTGGTCGAGCCGGAGGCGCTCCTTCCTCGGTGCCTCGCCATCGTCGACAACATCGCCAAGAAGGGGCCACTTGCCATCGCGAGCGCCAAACGGGTCATCCAGCGTGGCTACAACCTCGAGCTCGGCACGGCGATCGAGCTCGAGTCGCTCGCCTTCAGCGAGCTCTTTGCATCCCGCGATCTGCGCGAGGGTATGGGTGCCTTCCTCGACAAGCGGGCGGCCGACTTCAAGGGCGAGTGACCCGCGCGGCCCCTTTCCGGCATCGGCGCTATGAGAGTGGACTCCTGACGATCGGCGGCGTCCTGAAGCGACGGTGGCTCATCAAGCGCGACTAGCTCGGATGCAGTGAACCGAACAGGACTTTCCATCAGTTAGACAAGTTGGGACTGGCCAAGCTAGAGTATGCCGCGATGGGGTGGCCCGCGCCCAAGGGCACGGCGATCGACGGGAAGTTCGCCCGGCGTCGCATCGACTGGCTACAAGGCACTGGCTAATCCCCACGATTGCGCGGCACCCAAGACGCCGCCCGGAGGCTGTCTTATGAGCGCAGCGCCAAACGGAGGAGCAGCATCGCGTAGCGGTGGGCGTTCGTCGTTCGATCCGGCGGATCTCATCGGACGGGTCTTCGGTGACCGCTACCGGATCGAGTCCGTTATCGGGAAGGGCGGCATGAGCGTCGTGTTTCGAGCTGAGGACTCGAAGGGCGGACGCACTGTCGCACTCAAGGTGCTCAATGGCGCCGGTGGCGATGACGAACGACAGGCACTTCGCTTCAAACAAGAAGCGCGCGCGTCGAGCCGGCTCACCCACCCAAGCATCATCCGTGTTTACGACTACGGTCAGACCGCTGACGGCCTGCTCTTCATGTCGATGGAGCTGCTCATCGGGCGCACTCTCGGTCAACTGGTGAAACAAGGTGGGCCGCTGTCGCCAGAGCGTGCTTCTCGAATCGTGATGTCTTCGTGTTCGGCGCTTGCAGAGGCCCACCGCCTGGGGATCATCCACCGCGACCTGAAGCCAGATAACATCTTCGTCGTTAGAGAGGCACGTGGCGACGGCAGTGAAGACGCCGTCAAGCTGCTCGACTTCGGCATCGCCAAAGTGATCGGCGAAGGCAGCTACGAGACGTTGACTCAGACCGGGTTCATCTGCGGAACTCCGCTCTACATCTCGCCAGAGCAGTCGCTTGGACAGGAACTCGACGGGCGTAGCGACCTCTACTCCTGTGGCGTCATCCTCTACGAGCTCCTGACTGGCAAGACCCCGTTCACGGCGGACACGCCCATCGCGCTCGTCATGAAGCATATTCACAATGAGCCGCCGCCCCTGGAGGTACAGAACCCGTCGGTCACGGTGCCCGACGGGCTACGGCAGGTCGTCTTTCGTCTCTTGCACAAGGATCGCAACAAGCGTCCTCGCTCGTCGCAGGAGGTGGTTGAACAGCTTCAGCGGCTCTTGCCCGCGTGCGATGGCCTTCGACCGGCATCAAGGCCGGAAGGCTCGTTGCCGATAGCGACTGCGTCGGCGACCCCGATGGCCATAGCCGAGCCTATCAACGAGCCGTCCCCGGATGACAGCGTGCGGCCGTCGGCGCCTGGGCTACGCCAGAAGTCGTCGCTCGCGTCTGTCCCAGCCATCAAGTCAGCGTCCATGGCGACGCGCGCAGCGCCCGTCGATGACGAGCATGACTCTACGCGCGTTCTCGACCTGCGTTCGGTCGACACCTCTCCCGTCGACACGGGTCGGCGCCGCGCCAAGGCTGCGCCGCCGACGTCGGGCAATGGGCTCTTGTGGGCCAGCGTCGGGGTGGCCATCCTCGTCGGCGCCGGCATCGTCGTGTTGGTCTCTCAACTCGAAGGCAATACGAACGCGTCGCCCCAGCCCGTGGTGAGCCCGGCGCTCGTGCCATCACGCACCGACACGGTGGCGGCGCTCCCGCCTGCTGCTGGACCGCCTGCTGCTGCGCCGGCAGCGGCGACGCCAGTGCTTGCAGAGGTGGCGCCTTCGGTGGCGATGGTTGCACCTCCGTCAGCAGGAAGGCCTTTGGCCAGAACGGGTGGCGGCGCCGGAACACAGGCGGTCCTCGCTCTGTCTGAAGGGGTGGACCCTCTCGAGGCTCGACCCGCTGAGGTGGTCTCTCCGGCTGTCGTGCTGACCCCAGTGGTCATCGAAGCGGCGACCGCAGAGCTGGAAGACGAGCCTCGGCCAAGACGCGAGCTCGTGGCGGTCGCGTCGCCCTCCGAGAAGCCGAAGGTGAAGCGCCCAAGGACGGTGCAGTGGAAGGAGTGACTGTGGCCGTAATGCGTCCCTCACGGACCTTGACCTTTCTCGTTATCCTGGTCGTCTCCGGCGGCACTCTCACGACCGCGCGCCTTGCGTGTGCGGAGCCCCCCGAGAAGCAGGCCAACGCCCGGTATGAAGAGGCCAAAGCCCTCATGAACGAAGGGGAGTTCGCGTCGGCCGTCGAGAAGCTGACTGAGGCCCTCGCGCTCTTCCAGCATCCGCTGATCATGAAGAAGCGCGCTGAGGCGTGGGAGAAGCTCGTTGATTTCGAGCGTGCGCTCGCGGACTACCGCGAGTACCTCGGGCTGCTTTCGGCGTCGAACAAGCAGGACCGCCGGCTCGCCTCAGACCGAATCGCTCAGCTCGAGGCGCTGCTCCAAAGGCCGGTCGCGGTCAACGTCGTCTCAACCCCTCCCGGTGTGCTCGTCACCAGGGTCGGTGCTTCCGGCGCGCCAGAGCGGACCCCCTTCGAAGCTCAGCTCCTGCCTGGCCGGTACACCTTCAAGATCGCCGATCCGCGCTTCGCAAGCGGCGAAGCCACCGTGCGTGTCCTGGCAGGGGCGACGCAAGCGGTTCAGCTGGCGGCCACGGCTCGGATGGGCCGGGTCGTGGTGCGTACGTCCCGCCCCACTCTCGAGGGCGTCTCCGTCTCGATAGACGCGGAGCCCGTCGACCTCACCCCGGGAGAGATCACCAGCGGGGTCACCACACCACGTTCAGTCGCTCTCGGTCGTCACAACGTCGTTTGCGCGATTCCAGGCTCCCCCAATGCCTATGTCGAGTTCGAAGTCGCAGAGGGTCAGACGACCGACGTCTCTTGTCAGTTCTTCTACAGTGCCGGCAGCGCCTCGTCTTCGAACGCCTGGGGCTGGACGATGGTGGGCATTGGCACGGCGGGTGTCCTCGCTGGGACTGGGCTACTCGTGTCCTACGCGCTCGACGTCCAGACGGCAGAGGAGCGCGATCAGGAGCTCGTCACGAACAAACATTGGATCGGCGGCACGGCGCTCGGAGTGGGGCTCGCGGTCGGGATAGCCAGCTATTGGGTCTTCACGAGCGACGACGACTCGGCGGCGACCTCGGCCCCGAGGGCGCCACTCGCGACGTGGATGCCGACGGTCGGTCTCTCTTCGGACAGCGCGTTTCTGGGAGCTTTGGCGACGTTCTGACGGGAACGGCGCGGCGCGGTGCCTTACTGCATGATGTCGAGGATATCCTGATTGAGCATGCCTTCGCCCGTGGCGCCAGGGGGCACGTTAGCACCGCGCGCCGCGTCGATGGTGTCGCCGACGCTTCGCCAGGTCCACCGAATGAGGCGCGTCCCGAAGTTGGCATGGGCCTCCGCGTCAACCGTGAGTTGTGGGGATTGCCAGCGGGCCGTAGTCGGATCGGTCTTCTTGTCGGGGTCGGACCAAGTCATCATGGTGGGATCGCCGTAGACCTTTGTCAGTTGCGTTAGCAGCTGGACGAAGGGCTTCTTCGATGCGTCCGTTGTGACGAGACGCCACAAAGCGCCGTCCTTGAAGAAGAAGTAGTCGGTGATATCGCCGATGCGGCTCATGGCCATGGCTTCGCCTGTTTGGTGCGCGAAGTCTCGCGACACGGCCGACACGTTATAGCCGGTACGCTGGCCCGAAAATTCGATCCAGGACGTCCTGAAGGCAGCCAGGTCCACGACGACCTTCGCTCTGATTCGGTCTCGTGAGTGTTGATCTGGGGTCGCCGTGAGCGCGGCACGGCTCGCCGCCG
>CANMLD010000158.1 GCA_947498315.1 Pseudomonadota bacterium
AGCTGGCCGTGGCTGGAATTCAAGACACCCAGTGCGGCTTCAAGCTCTTCCGCGGCGATGTGGCGCGAGAGATATTCGCGCGCTCTCAGATCGACGGCTTCGCCTTCGATGTCGAAGTGTTGCACCTCGCTCAGCGCGCAGGCTACCGAATCGCGGAGGTGGCCGTGACGTGGGAAAACGACGAGCGTACTCGCGTTCACCCCATCTTCGACTCAGCACGCATGTTCCGCGACGTCGTCGGCATTCGGTTCCGACACGCTTTCGCAAAGAGAGGATCCTCATGAAGCTCAGCATCGTGATCCCCTGCTACAACGAAGAAAGCACAATCGACGCCATCATCGAGACGGTGAAGTCGGTCCCCTACGACAAGGAGATCATCGTCGTCGAAGATGGCAGCAAGGACGGTACCCGGGAGCGTCTCGCTCGTTGGGAATCCGATGATGTCGTCCGAGTCTTTTATCAGCCCCACAACATGGGCAAGGGCGCTGCGCTGCGGCGCGGCTTCGAGGAAGCGACCGGCGACATCGTCATCATTCAGGACGCCGACCTCGAATACTCGCCGACGGACTACCCAATTCTTCTGAAGCCCATCGTCGAAGGACGTGCGGACGTCGTCTTCGGTTCGCGCTTTCAGGGCGGCTCCGGGCGGGTGCTCTACTACCGGCACACGATGGGCAACAAGCTCCTGACCTTCTTATCCAATCTGTTCACGGACTTGAACCTCACCGACATGGAGACCTGCTACAAGGTCTTCCGCCGCGAGGTCATCCAGAACATCATCCTCGAATCGAACCGATTCGGCTTCGAGCCCGAGGTGACGGCAAAGCTGGCCAAGATGCGCGATGTCGTCGTCTACGAGGTGCCCATCAGCTACCACGGGCGGACCTACGACGAGGGCAAGAAGATCACTTGGAAAGACGGCGTCAGCGCCCTTTGGTGCATCCTCAAGTTCAACGTGAACCCGACCCGAAAGAACTACTTCCGCCGAGACGTCTCGGAGCTCAAAGGGCTCGTTCGGCACCGACTGAAGTCCTGAGGCCTGACGGTCTTCGTTCGACAGAGCGCGTAGTTCGACAGAGCGCGTAGTTCGTCAGAGCGCGTAGTTCGTCAGAGCGCGTAGTTCGTCAGAGCGCGTAGATCGCCAGAAGCCGCGCGCCTGAATGGTCGAAAGTCACTAAGGGCTCACCGAGCGTTTCCAGCCAGTCGGTGAAGTGGGGTGCTGCCGATCGGCCGAGTAGCACGAGATGAGTGGCGTTAAAGACCGCCGCGCCCTCGATGTCGCGACGTACCACGCCGCGTTGCCTGAGCGCCTCGAAGAGTGCGCGCTCTCCCGTGTCACGGCTCGGAGTCGCCAGCTCTGGCCCGAAAGCGACGCGCGCCCGCGGCGGCAAGTTCTCATTGATCCACTCGATGGCTTTGCTTGGTAGATACCCAGGCGGCATTACATCGTAGCCGCGGGTCATCGCCCCTGCGGTGCCGCCCACGAGTAGGCTTCGATAAGCGAACTCGATCGGGCGGCTCCGCGCTAGATCGAGGGGTGCCGAGAGCAGGAGCAGCGCCGGCAGCACGCGCTGGGGGCGTTCAGTTCGTAGAGGCGGGAGGAGCGAGCCCAGAAAGTGGGTGAAGGCCGATGCGCCCAATCCAGCAAGGATGGCGATCCCTGGGGCCAGAAGGGACAGGCCATCTCGGCCATCCCACGTCGGGCTACCGTTGACGCAGCAGAGCAGAAGCCCAAAGCCGACGACGGCCAGGGTCACAGCAGCTTCTCGCGCAGGGGCCCGATGACGAATGGCAGCCAGCACCACGCCCGCGCCCGCCGCCGCCGCGAGGACGACCATGATTGGGTGGCGATTGACGAGGTCCCAGAAGGCCAAGACGAACGGTGGGGCGCCACCCGACGTCGCATCGTAGGCCACTCCTGCGATTGCGACCGGCGGAACTGGCGATTGCCACGGCGCGTAAAGCAGCGCCAAGGCGCGCTTACCGAGCTCCGAGTGCAGGTGCGGCCATGCGGCAAACAGCAACGCAGGCCCTGCGACGGCCGGGATCAGCGCGCGCCACGGCAAGGGTCCTACGGCCACCTCGCCCGTCTGAACGGGGTAGTCGCTCGTGCCGTCGCGTCGACCCAACGTCGCAGCGCCGATCCCGAGTAACCACGGGAGGGCGAAGACGAGCCCTGACGAGTGAGCGGCGGCGACGGCCGCGAGCGCTAACGTGGCGAGTAACACTTGTGCCCTGCCGCCGGGGCGCAACGTTGAGGCGAAGAGGAGCAGGGCAATAGTGAGTGTCGTGCCGGCTTCTGGACCGAGCGTTGACGCATGAGCGAAGGTTCCGGGGAGGCCTACGAACGCGATCGTCGCACCCAAAGCGGCTCCCGACCCGGCGAGGCGCGCCGCCGTGACGACCGTGAAGAAGCCGGCCAGCGCCATGAACAACGTTGACCCGACCGCCTGCGACTGGAACGGGGCCGCGGGATCACCGGCGAGCGCTTCTCCAATCGTCGCGACGAGCCCTTCTACGGGCAGCGTCGCGCTAGCCCACGGGCCTCCCGGTTCGGCAGAGGGTGGCTGCGCCCCGTCGCGGGGGAGGAGACGTTCCGAAAATGAGAGTCCGGGCAGGGCTGCGGCACGGTAGTCGCCTTGATCGAGGCGCTGCCCGGCGACGAGGCCGATACCGATTGCCACGATGGCGCCTAGCATGAGCCCGGTCGAGGGCTGCCGTGTTTTCCAGGGGTTCGCCGTGCTCGGTGGTGCCCCGCTGCTGGCTGCGGACTCGAGGTGTGTGGAGAGCTCGCTCACTGCGGTCCACCGCGAGGCGGCGCTGTCGGTGACACGAACGCTGGCGACACGAACGCTGTGAAGCAGGCATGTCGCCAGTCGGCGTTGGCAGACGTGAGGCGGAAGGTCGGCTCGGCGTCCACGTCGGGCAGCGCCAGCTCATAGGCTTGCCAACGGTTCTCGCCCCGGACGTCTCTGAGCGTGTGAGCGACGCGCTTGTCACCCGCGATGACCTCGAAGGTCACGTCCGCGCCATCGCGAGGTGAGTCCAAGATCGCGGCTTCGCCATGAAGTAGACCCCCGCCGGGTGCTGCAGGAAAGGTGATGGTCAGCGGGGTTGGTCCTGGCCCGCCCTTGGGCAGGTGGCTCCAGAGACACCAGCGCCACTCGGGACCGCGGTCGGTCGTCACCAGTCCGGCGTGGGGCCCCACCCAAAGCCAGTCCTGTAGGCCCGAAATCCAGCGGAGGCCTGTGTAGCGACCCGAATGGTCTCCCCACGACACGCGCGCCTCGCCAAGCCGGTCCAAGAGCGGCGCGTCGACCGCTGGGACGGAGGACGCGCCATGTGCGCCAATCTTCGGGAACATCGCATCGTTCGGCGGGGTTCGTGTCACCGCAGCGCCGACCGACCATACGGCGGTGGCGATGACGAAGGCGGCAGCGCTGAGCTTTAAGGCGCGCATCAGGACGCTGGAGAGTGGTCCGAATCGCGGGTCCTAGCAAGGCCCAATGGGTTACTACGGAGCATGCAGCGGGGCGACCAGAACCTGAACTGCAGGTGACGCGGGTACTTGCCGGAACCGAACACGTCGTCATGGCGGTGCTTCCAGGCCTGTGCTAACGTGTCGCCCCCGACGACGAGAGCGAGAGAAAAGCCAGCCATGGGACACGGTCACAAGCAGGTTCACGGTCATGACGCGGTTCATGACGATGGTCACGGCAGCGCACATGGGCACGACGCCGAGCACGGGCACGGGCGTAGCACGGGGCCCAGCTTCGGGATCCTTGCCATCGCCGTTGCTGCGGTCGCGTACGTGTTCGGCTGGGCATCGAGACCGACCCCTGTGAGCGCCATGGCCTATGCGCAGAACGCTGGGCCCGGCTACTTCGAGCCGCTGCCAGCCCAAGGTCCTTTGGACTCACCAGTCCTCGTGGTCGAGGTCCTCGACTATAAGTGTGGCGCATGCAAAGCCCGCCACGGTTTCGTGAAGCGCCTACTCGCCGAGCACGGTCGCAGTGTTCGATTCGCGGTCAAGCACCTCCCGTTCGTCCACCCGATCGAGAGTGAGCGCGGCGCAATCGCCGCCATGGCAGCCAATCGGCAGGGCCGCTTCTGGGACTACTCGGACATGCTCTTCCGCCATCAGGACGAGACCTGGACCGACGAAACGCTCGTCGCCTACGCCAAACAGCTCGGCCTCAACCCCAAACGTTTCCAGGCGGACCTCCGCGATCCGTCGCTGCGCTCCTATGTACGGAAGGACAAGGGGGCGGCTGACGCCGTCGACATTCGCGGGACGCCGACGCTCATCGTGAACGGCCGTGTCGTCCCGGAAGACGCGCTCTTCCGAGAGGACCCTGCTGTCTTCCGCGACATGGTGGCGTCCGCCCGGCGCGCGACCCATCAATACCTAGCGACGGGGCTCAGTGTCCCGGAAGCGCGCGCACGAGATGCGTCCCGTCACTACCGCAGTGGTCGTGACTTCTCGCGTCTGTTCATGCTCAACGACGTCAGCGACCTCAAAGTCGATCTCCGGAGCCACTGATCCATGGCACGAATCAAGAAGTCGGTCCCGGTCGCCTCTATTCAGAAGACGTCCGTCGAGATCAAGGCCATCGTCGCCATCGTGGCGGTCGTCGCCGTCGGCGCCGCGTGGGCCTTCCTCCGCAAGACGGACACGCCCACCGAGGGAGCAGCGACGGGCGCCAAGGCCACCACAGGGCCGGCGCCCTACGCGCTCGAGACACCGTTCAAAGGCCCCGCCGACGCGCCGGTCATCATCGCCAAGTTCACTGACCTTCAGTGCCCCTTCTGCTCGAAGTTCGGCCCGACGCTCGACGACGCGCGGAAAGAGACGGGCGACAAGGCTCGCCTCGAGTACCACCACTTCCCGCTCGACTTTCACAAGTCGGCTGAACCCTCTGCCGTCGCCGTCATGGCGGCGCATCGTCAGGGCAAGTTCTTCGAGATGGTCGAGAAGGTCTACTCAGACCTTCAGAAGCAAGACACCGCCACCATCGAGGGTTACGCCAAGGCGATCGGCCTCGATGTCGCGAAGTTCAAAGCGGATCTGGCCGACCCCGAGATGCTGCGCTACGTCCGCATGGAGGCCGAAGCCGGCAAGAAGGTCGGCGTCAGCGGCACGCCCATGGTCTTCTTGAACGGCAAGAAACTCGAAGTGCGTGAGAAGGACGAGATCAAGGCGGCCATCGAAGCCGAAGCCGCCGAAGTCCAGAAGCTCGTCGCAGGCGGCAAGTCCGTCATCGAGGCGCGCCGGGCTCGCGTCGCTCAGAACGGCGGGGCCGCTTACGTCGAGTACGTCCTCGACCACAAACCCATGGAAGTGAGCCTCGAACCGCCGAAGCCGCCGCCGCCGCCCAAGCCGGAAGCGCCAGATCTGACCGTCTATCAGGCGGAGGTCCTCGAGTTCGACCCGATCAAGGGCCCCGCGAACGCGCCGGTCACCATCGTCGAGTGCACCGACTTCCAATGCCCATTCTGCAGCCGTGTCGTCCCGACGCTCAAGCAGATCCACGAGATGTACCCGAAGGACGTGCGCATCGCGCTCCACAACCGCCCTCTCGACTTCCATCCGCGCGCCATGCCGGCCGGCAAGGCGTCGCTCGCCGCCGGTGAGCAGGGCAAGTTCTGGGAGATGCACGACAAGCTCTTCGAAAATCAGAAGGCGCTCGAAGACGCCGACCTCGAGAAGTACGCGACTGAGCTCGGCCTCGACATGGCGAAGTGGAAGGCCGACTTTGCCTCCCCGCTCACGGAAGAGCGCGTCAAGAAGCAGGACGCGGCTTGCGTGAAGATCGGCGCGACCGGCACCCCGGCGTTTTTCGTCAACGGTCGCAAGCTCGAAGGAGCAAAGCCGTTCGAGGACTTCAAGAAGACCATCGACGAAGAGCTCGTGAAGGCCAAGGCCGAGCTCGCCAAGGGCGTCGCTCCCGATCAGATCTACGCGCACATGCTGAAGCTCGGCCGCAAAGCCAAGGCCACCGGCTTCGAAGGGCCGAAGCACAACATCGACATCGCGGGCGCCCCGACCGACGGCAACAGCTCGGCGCTGGCGACCATCGTCATCTTCAGCGACTTCGAGTGTCCGTTCTGCTCCCGAATCGGCGACCCGATCCACGAGGCCAAGAAGAAGCTCGGTGATCAGCTCCGCGTGGTGTTCAAGCAATACCCTCTCAACTTCCACGTGAACGCCATCCCGGCGGCCAAGGCGTCCCTCGCGGCAGACCGTCAGGGCAAGTTCTGGGCCTACCACGACCGCCTCTTCAAGAATCAAAAGCGCCTCACCACAGCCGATCTCGAGCTCTGGGCGAAGGTCGAAGGCCTCGACCTGGCCCGCTTCAACGCCGACCGCGTCGACCCGGCCATCGCCGATCAGGTGCAGAAGGACATGGAGGAAGGCAGCCGCATTGGCGTGCAAGGGACCCCCACCGTGTTCTTGAATGGACGTCGGCTGAAGTCGCCTCCGACCAACGCGGACGCGCTCGTCGATCTCATCAAAGAAGAGATCCTCGGCGAGAAATGAGAGCGGCGGGGCTCCTGGCACTGGTGCTGCCGCTGGTCTTCGGCGGCTGCAAGAAGAAGGAGTTCTGTGATCGGCTCGTTCAGCTGGCATGCGACCACGTCGGTAGTCAGACCAACGGCGATCAGCGCTGCGAGCGGCTCAGGGCACAGTCCGAACACGTCGACGACGAGACCTGTCGTAAGACGCTGCGTCTCCTCGAAGAAGGTGGAAAGACGGGCGGCTCGCAGTGAGCGCTGAGCCCCAGGAACCGAAAGACCAAAGCGCCGGTGGGTTCGGTGGCTCTGCTCTGGCTCCACGCGGCCCGTCGGCGCTCGAACCCAGCCCGCTCCGTAAGCCGCCGATACTGCTGTGGCCCCTCGCGGTCCTCGTGGCCGTCGCGCTCTCATTCGAGTTCGCCGCCAACCTGAAAGCCGGCCTGACGCCAGACCCCGACGCTGCTGCGGACGCCCTGCTCAGCAGCCTCTCCCACGAGGCGCGGGTCCTCGAAGTTGCGGTCGCAGCAGGCGGTGACGAGGTCGATCGTTCGTCGCTCCAGGACCTCGCGCTGAACGCCATTACCGTGGCAGAAGATGCGGAGCGCCCGCCGCTTCAACGTGAGAAGGCCTTCGCCCTTTGGGTCATGTTCTGGCGCTCCGGCAGCCCTGACGAAGCCACAGCGCCCCTCTGCGGCCCCCGTTCGGAAGACGGGCTCGCGCGCCCCTTGCCTCCACCCGACGCGCGTTCGGCCCTTGGGCGAGTCCTCGCCTCGCTTTGTTCCGGCACCGGGACCGACGCCGGCCAAGTCCGCTCTGAAGACCGCGATGCGCTGATGCAAGTGGCTCTCTCTCCGTGGCTTCGAAGCCGGCTAGACGCGTTCTTGTCGGCGCCGCGCGAGGCCCTCGACTCGACCGGTTCGCACGCTCGCACCGAGCGAGTGTGGGCTGGGCGACTCCTCACCATCGTATCGGTGGTGGGCCTCCTTGGGCTCGCGGGCCTTGGGATGCTGGTCCTGCACCCCCTCGTGCGTCGCCGGATGGCCCCTTCGAGGCTCGCGACTGAGACCATGTTGCCAGGCGCTGACCTCCCCTGGACGGCTTGGATGGTTCTGCTCAGTTGGCTCGGGACCTACCTTGTCCTCGGATTCGGGCTCTCGCTCCTAGCCAGCCAGTTCTCCGGTGCCGCCGACTGGCGTTCGGCGTTGCAAGTCGTCATTCAGCTTGGTGCTGGCGCTGTCGCGCTCGGCGTCATCATCCGCACCACGGGCGGCCTCGACTGGCTCACGCCCGGGCTCTCCCGCTTCGATGGACGGGTGTTGCCGCCACTCACGTGGGCCGTCTCAGGCTTTGCCGTGGCGGTGCCAGTCGTCTTTGGGCTCGGATACCTCAGCTCGCTCCTCCCGATCTCCGATCCGACGGCGTCCGAGCTGCGTGATGCACTACTGAACTCGGGCTCGTCCGTCAGTGAAGCGCTCTTCATCGTGTCGGCCATCGCGCTCGCGCCCTTCTTCGAGGAGCTCGTGTTCCGAGATGTGCTCTATCGGCACCTGCGCATCCGGATCGGCCCGCTGGCGGCGGCCGTCGCGTCTGCGCTCCTCTTCGCGTTCATCCATGCCAACCCCGTCAACTTGTTGCCGCTCTTTGGTCTCGGCTTGGTCCTCGCCTACCTCGTGGAGCGTTCGGGCAGCGTGCTGCCAGCCATGCTCGTGCACCTCCTGTGGAACGGCAATCAGCTCCTTCTCATGCGCATCACGGCCGACACCTGAGGCGTGCCGGTGTATCCCGAGATCGTGCATTTTCACCGCGTGACCACGGGCGCTTCCGGAGCCATGATCGAGTGGACGGTGCAGGACGGGCTCGAGTTGGCCCACCTCGACCTCTGGATAGCTCCAGAGGCCGTCGAGTCGGACGAGTCCGAGGCCTTCTACCGCGGAGACCTACGCCGCCGAATGCGCTGTGTTCGTTTGCCACCTGATAGCCGTGCCTTCACCGACCCCGACGCCGAGCCCACGCGCTGGTGCACGCTGTTCGGTGTCTTGGGCTCGGGGCATCTCGTCGCGCTCCCTTTCCACAGCCGGCCGCTCGATGGCCTCGCGCTGCTCCCGTCGGATGCACGAGACGGCGCAGCGCTTCCGGGAAGCGCGAGCCGCCTCGCGTCTCCGGTCGACTTGGTCTTTCGAGACGACGATCCGAGAGCCCGGGTGATGATTCGGGCGAGCGCCGCCGCGATGGCGGGCGGGTGAGGAGCCCTACATGACCCCCACACCCTCGACCTCGGCGCCATTGACTGAAGAGTACTGGCTCATCCTTCCCCGCCAATCGCCGTGGTTTGGCCCCCTCAGCATCGCCGCGGGCATCGCCGGGCTCGCGCTCGCGCTATGGGCTGTCTTCGACCCCGGCGGTGGGCTCGCGGCGGCCATCCTCCCGGCGACGCTGGGCATCGTCAGCCTCAGCGGTGGTCTCCTCCTGTCGTCGCGCCGGGGTGGTGTCGCCGTGGTCCCTCACGGTAGCGGGACCGCTCTCTCCCTCGGCGGCGACGGTCCCCAATCAGGGCTGGTCGTCCCGGCCACAGAGATCGTGGGGATAGGGGTACGCCGGGTCTCGGAAGGCGATGACGCCAACCCTTACGTCACCTTCGGGCTAGAGGCCCGGCTGGCATCTGGCGCCACGGTCCTCATCGCCGAGTCTCGTGAAGAAGACGAGCTCGATGCGCTCTTGGAGGAGCTCACGGCGCGTTTCCCCGCACGGCCCAAGGCCCGCCCGAACGCCCCGTCCGAGTCGGCGCTCGACGACCAGACTCTGCTCATCCGCGTCGGCGCCCAGGGCCACCTCCCGCGCACCTTGGGCCTCGTCGCGTTCGCCATGCTGGGCGCCGGCGCCGTCGCCCTGGCCGACACGTCCAACGCGGCGTATGCGACCTTCGTCGGGGTCCCGTTGGCCGGTCTTGGGCTCGTCCTCGGGATACTCCCGGCGCTCAAGTCCGTCACCACCGAGCGCCTCGCGCTCCACGGCGACGGGCGCTATCGCCATGAGTATCAGGCCTTCGGCCTACGCTGGGGGGCCCGGGAAGGGCGTGTCGACGGCGCTGGCGGCGTGCGTGTGCGCCAAAGAGGGCTCCTCGGCTGCACGGTGGAGCTCATCGGTGAGCGTCGCATCCAGTTGATCGCGGGCGGCGTCCAAGCGCCTCGCGGCGGCCCCGGCGGGTCCGTGGGGCATGCGGAGCTGCTGGAGCTCGCCGTGACCCTTTCGGCCTGGCACGACGTGTCGACGCACCTCTCCCGAAAGGGCGAATAATCGCGCCGGCGTTCTGCGTACGCCCTTCACAATCTTGGCGCTCTAGCTACGATACCGGCCCATGAATGACGCTCACACCTACCCACCCGTCGATACCGTCACCCGCTCCTTTACGGTTCGAGCCGTCCTGACGGGGGCGCTCCTCGGAGGCTTGCTCTCGGTGTGTAACGTCTACTCCGGCCTGAAGATCGGCTGGGGCTTCAACATGTCGATAACGGCGGTGCTCCTGTCGTTCGGGTTTTGGGGCCTGATGAAGGCGCTCTTCAAGACGCCCGACTGGACCATCCTCGAGAACAACATCAACCAGACGGGCGCGTCGGCTGCGGCCTCGATCTCGTCGGCCGGGCTCGTCTCCGCCGTGCCCGCGCTCACCATCCTCGACGGCTACCAGTTCACGTGGCTGTCGCTCACGATCTGGGTCTTTCTGTGCTCGTCACTCGGCGTCTTCGTCGCGGTCCTCTTCAGCCGACAGCTCATCCACGTCGATAAGTTGCCCTTCGCGTCCGGCGTCGCCACGGCGCGTACGCTCCAAGAGATGTACGCCGAAGGCAAAGAGGCGACCGGCCGCGTCTGGGCTCTCATCACGGGCGCCGTCGCGGCGGCGGTGTGGAAGCTCGCGGGGACGTGGCTGGCGCTCAAGCCGACCGGCCTCGGTTGGCTCGCCTTCGGGTCTTCCGAGTCGGGTGCGCTCAAGAAGAGCGCCGTCGCCTCCGTCTCGGCCCACAACCTCGGCTTTGCCTTCGACCCGAGCCTCCTGATGGTCGGCGCCGGCGCCATCATCGGCCTCCGTTCGGGTGTCTCGATGCTCTTCGGTGCCATCATCTCCTGGGGCTTCATCGGTACCTGGCTCCTCGAGAAGGGCTGGGCCAAGGCCGGCGATCCGGCCGCGCCGTGGCTCAAGGGCATCGGCGAGTGGCTCATCTGGCCGGGCGTCTCGCTCCTCGTGGCCTCGTCCATGGTCTCACTCGTCGGCATCGTCCCGCAGTTCGCGCGTGCGTTCCGTCGCAGCGGCGATGCCAAGGACGCCGAGGCCTTCGACCCCCACGCCGTCCCCACGCGCTGGATCGCCATCGGCGTGGGCGCCGTCTCCATCGGCGTCGTCGTCGTAGGCAACGTGCTCTTCGGCATGGCTCCCTGGATTGGCCTCGTCGCCGTGGCTCTCACCGGCATCCTCGCCATCGTGGCGCTCCGCGTGTCGGGCGAGACCAACATCACGCCCGTCGGGCCTATGGGCAAGGTCACCCAACTCACCTTCGCGGTCCTCGATCCGGGCAACGTGTCGACCAACCTCATGGCAGCGAACGTGACGGGCGGATCGGCCTCGCAGGCCGGCGACATGATCCACGACCTGAAGACCGGCGCGCTCATCGGCGCTTCGCCCAAACACCAGATGCTCTCGCAGCTCGCTGGCGTCGTGTCCGGCGCCATCATCGGATCTGCCATCTACCTTGTGCTCATCCCCGACCCCAAAGCCATGCTGCTGACGCCCGAATGGGCGGCCCCCGCAGTGGCCTCCTGGAAGAGCGTCGCCGAGGTCTTCCGCCACGGGCTGAGCCAGCTCCCGCCCGGCGCTACGTGGGCGATGCTCGTCGCGGCGCTCATCGGGATCGCGCTGGCTCTCGCCGAAAAGCACGCACCACCGAAGATCCGCCCCTGGATCCCAAGCGCCTCGGGCATCGGCCTGGCCGCGCTCGTACCCGCCAACTTCTCCATCTCATTCTTCCTCGGCGGCCTCATCGCAGTCGTGCTCGGCAAGTTCGCCAAGGACTGGTCCACTCGCTTCCTCATCGTCGTCGCATCGGGCGTCATCGCTGGTGAGAGCCTCGCCGGCGCCGGCCAAGCCATCTGGAAGGTCATCGCCGAGCTGCTGGTGAAGTAGCCGAGCTGCGCTACCCGATGGTGTCCCCATCACGTGGCACCGATTCGTCGGTAACCGCTTCGAAAGGTCGCCAAAGTCGGTTTCGTGACGGAGGCAGTCCCGATGACCTGGGTCACAAGGAGCTCGTTGATCGAGAGGGTGTTCTGCAATGCCGATGGCCATCTGGGGCGTTCGGCTCTGGTAGGTTCCGTCCGACCGCTTGAGGCGCAAACTGCGGTGGGAGTGACGGAATTCTGAGAGGTTCCCCTGGCCGCGCTGCCCGGCGACGTCGCAGTCGCGGCTCACGCAGCACAGTTGTTCGAGCGGAAGTTGCCAATCGCTCAGGCGTTCCTTCTTCTTTCGACCCGTTTGGGCGCGCGGCATTTGTCCCGGTCTGCGCTCACGGATCCGCGCATCAATCAGGAGGGCGTGGCTGGGCCAGCGCTCGAGGGGCAGCGTTCTGGCGTGCTCGGTCCAGTCAGTTCTCCGGCCAATTTGGCCGCGATGCGTCTATCCCCTGCCGGGCCAGCGTCGGCACCGCTGGGCACGGACTCGTGCTCGCTGGCATCGGTCGGTAGAGTAAATCTGGAGTTCCCACTGTCTCCGGAGTTCCCACTGTCTCCGGAGTTCCCACTGTCCGGATTTCCCACTGTCTCCCGTTCAGGTAGACTGGGATTCTGGAATGGTCTCGGATCTCGCTCAGCCGCCTGGGAGGGCAAGGCGGGGCCAGCCCTCGAGGGGGCAGCGTAGCGGCGCACTCGGTCCGATCAAGCATCGAGTTCGCCGTCCTCGGCGGGCGCTTCGCGATGCCCGCCTCCGGGCGGCTCCACTCGACGCTTGACCGGCCCTGCGTTCGCCGGCAGGCGGGGTGAGAGCCGATACTTGGAGTCCCCACTGCCTCCCGTTCAAGTGACCGATGCCCTCGGACCTGCTCCGGACCCACGGCGCGGACGCCTCCCGAGCCCCTCCCGCTTGGTCACGAGCCGATTGCGCGGGCCGCAATGCAGGGTGAGGTTGTCGGCCGTGTTCGAGCCGCCGTGCGCCCACGCGATCCGGTGATGGAGCTGCACTGCGTAGCGAGACCCGCACACGTGACCGCCCTTGCCAACGAAGGTGCAGCGCCCGTCGTCCCTATCGTAGAC
>CANMLD010000159.1 GCA_947498315.1 Pseudomonadota bacterium
TTGGAACTCTCTGCGCCTTCGGCTTCACGAACGAAGATGGACTCGAGCGAGTCGCGCATGGCAGAGACCCGGTCGATGACCGCGCCCGCCGCGATGCAGCGCTCGAGCGCCCCGTTGGTCAGCGTGGCGTCGAGCGAGACGTCGAGGCCAGCGCCGATGACCTCGATGCGGGCGCCGAGCTCCTGCAGCGACGCCTGTAGCTCGAGGGTCCCGCCGCGGAGAAGAATGTGAGTGCGGCCCTCTTGGCTGGTGAGTAGGTCACTCAGGAGCCCTTCGCGACGGACTGTACCGCGAACAACTATGGCGACGCGATCGCAGAGGTGTTCGGCGTCGCTCAGGACGTGGGTCGAGAAGAACACGGTCTTCCCTTTGCGGCGCTCCTCGAGGATGAGCTCGCGGATGTCGCGACGGCCCATGGGGTCGAGGCCACTCATCGGCTCGTCGAGGACCAAGAGCTCCGGGTCGTTAATGAGCGCCTGTGCGATACCGAGGCGCTGAAGCATGCCTTTCGAGAACTTCCGGAGGGCGCGGTTCTGAGCGTGCGAGAGGCCGACGCGCTCGAGCAACGCCCCGATGCGCTTCTTTCGCTCGCCGCGGTCGAGGCCGAAGAGTCGTCCAAAAAAGTCCAGGATCTCCTGGGGTTTTAGGTAGTCGTAGAAGTAGGGGTGCTCTGGCAGGTACCCGATGCGTTGCTTCACTGTCGGATCACCCGGCGGCCGCCCGTAGAGCTCGATGAGGCCCGACGTCGGCCGGATGATGTCCATGCAGGCCTTGATGGTGGTGGTCTTACCAGCGCCGTTGGGACCGAGGAAGCCGTAGACCTGACCGTGCTCCACAGTGAAGCTGACGCTGGTGACGGCCTCGACTCGGCGCACGATCTTGGACGGCTCGGAGAAGAGCCGCTCGAGCTCGACGAGCGTGAAGCGCTTCTGGAAGTCGCGGACGACGATGGCCGGCAGGGCAGCACCGTTAGCTCGCGGTGGCAGGGGGCCTGAAGGCGATGGCGCGGTTGGGGAGGTCATTAGACGGACGCTCCATGGTGATCGATGACGTGGCGTAGGGCGACGCAGACCTGGTCGATGTCGTCGTCGGTCATGTCGGGTCGCAGGGGTAGAGTCAGGCTGTGGTCGGCGGCGTACCGCGAACCGCGGAGGCCGCTCGGCGACGCACGAACGACTGACCTAAAACCAGCCTGAGTGTGGATCGCGTAGGTCCCGATGGTGGACTCGACGCCTCGCTCGCGCAGACCCGCGATGACGCGAGCGCGGTCCAAGGCCGGGTCGAGCAGGACGACCAACCCCTGATAGACCCGGTCCGGATGCCAGGTCCACGGCGTCGTCCTGATGGCGGTGACCGAGGCCAAGCGAGCACGGTACGCCTCGGCCGCTCGTGCCCGACCGGCGACGATCGCGTCGAGCTTTCGCATCTGCGCAAGGCCCACCGCCGCGTGCAGCTCGCTCATGCGCGCGGCATAGCCGACCTCCGGGAAGTCGACACCGGAGGGACCGAAGCGCATGCCGTGTTGCCGGAGATGGCGGAGACGTGTCGAGTGACCCGAATCGAGGGCAACGACGGCGCCGCCTTCGCCGGTCGTGATGATCTTTCGCGGGTGGAAAGAGAAGCAACCAAGACCGGTCTGAGTGCCCGCGTAGCCAGTCGTGCCGCGAGTCCCGAGCGCGCAGGCCGCGTCCTCGATGACAGGGCACGTCAGGCCGCCCGAGAGCGACTGAACATCGCACGGCACACCAAACTGATGGACCGCGATGACCGCGCGGGTGCGTTTGGTCATGACGGCACTGACCGTCTCGAGAGTGACATTGAAGGAGTCGGGGTCGACGTCACAGACGACCGGGGTTGCGCCGGTATAGATGACGGCGGACGCGACAGACGGGAAGACGAAGTCGGGTAACACGACATCGTCACCCGGCCCCACCGAGAGCGCCGCGAGAGCGAGTTGCAGCGCGGTCGTGCCGGTGCTGCAAGCGACGACGGTCGACGGGGGCACCCGAAGCGCCTCGGCAAGCGCGCTCTCGAACGCGGCGACCGCCGGCCCTTGAACGAGCTGCCCCGACGCAAGCACGCGTGCAAGCTCGGCGAGCTCGGCATCATCGATAGAGGGTCGGGTCAGCCGGATCACTTGGCCTGCCGGTACCAGTAGATGGTTCGCAAGAGCCCCTCTTCGAGATCCACAGTCGGCTCATAGTGAAGGAGCGTCCGGGCTTTCTCGATGTTGGGGATACGCAGCTCGACGTCGGCGAAGGGCCAGGAGACGAACTCGACACGTGAGCTCGACGACGAGAGGCGCACGATCTCGCGAGCGAGGTTGTAGATGGTGAGGGTGCTGCGCGGGTTCCCGATGTTGAAGGTGTGGCCAATCGCTTCCGGCCGGGTCAGGACGAGGAGCATGCCCTCGACGATGTCGTCGATATAGCACCAGGACCGAATCTGGCTGCCGTCGTTGTGCACCGTGAGCGGCTCGTGCTTCAGCGCGCGCCGGATGAAGTGATGGATGGCACCTTGCCCGACTTGCCGAGGCCCGTAGATGTTGAATGGCCGGACGGCGACGGTCTCGAGCCCATACTGCTTATGATAGTTGTAAGTAAGATGCTCTGTTGCCAGCTTACTTACGGCGTACGTCCATCGAGCTTCCCCGACGGCACCGAGCGTCGTGACGTCCCCCTCGCCCACATTGTAGGCGTAACGGCCGAAGACCTCACTCGTGCTGAAGTCGACGAAGCGCCGCACGCCTTTGTCGACGCAAGCACGAAGCACGTTGGCGGTGCCGAAGAGGCTGACCTCCATCGTCGGGACGGGGTTCTGCATCACCGTGTCGACGCCTGCGATGGAGGCCATGTGCACGACCAGTTCGCAACCGGCCACCGCCGCCTGAACCGCCTCCATGTCGCGAACGTCCCCTTGAATGATGCGGACGTTCTTCGAGGTCTCGAGCGGGGTGCCTTCGAGCGCGTTGCGAGAAAAGTTGTCGAAGATGACAATCTCGTTGTTCTGATAGAGGCGCAACGCGAGTGACGTGCCGATGAACCCGGCGCCGCCGGTGATGAGGATTCGGCGACCTGTGAGCGGCACAAGGAGGGATTCGGAAGGGGCGGGCGTAGTGGACACGGCGGTCATGGCGAGCCCTCCTCGGGCATGGTCACAGGGGCGGAACCGGTAACAGATGGCACAGCAGGGACCGGGCCCGTGCGCCCTTCGAGCGAAGATTTGGCGTCGTCGATGGCGCGGCCAAGCTCGTTCCAGTCGCTAGGGACGCGTACCGAATCGGCAGAGCCGATGAGGTCGAAGAGGGTCTCGGAGACATACGGCATCTCGGCCCGATGACGCTCTTCAATGGCACGGAGCTCGGCGGCGACGCCTTTCTGACCGATGTTCTCGAGGTTATTGAGCAGGGACTCGCGCGCTTCGGGAGGGGCGTCGGCGAAGAGGGCACGGGTGAGCTGGGTGGCGGCCGCAGCTTCATCTTGACGCACATAGAGGTTGACGAGCATCAGGGGATTGACGCTGCTGCCGGGGAGCATCGCGGCGACCGTGTAGTTCTCGAGAGTGGACCGTTCGAGGTCGTAGCGGCGTTGGCGAAGCTGGGTGACCTCGGCCAAAAGCGACGATCTAAGGTCTCCCTGAGCCTTATGGAGCTGAGACGAGAGCTCGAGCTCGCGGGTTCGGAGCCGGGGACGCAGCTCGAAGTACTGATTGAAAGCGATCATCTCGTAGAAGCGGGGGTCGTCCGGGAAGCGGGCGATGCCCATCTCCGCGTAACGGTTGGAGATGCCCAGGATCCGCTCGTCGATCTCCTGCCCGAGCCGGACGTTCGTCGCCGCCCAGTGATAAAGCTCGCGATTGTCGGGGTCGAGCGCAATGGCGGCCATCACATAGCTATCGAGCCAACTGAAGATCCGGTCCGAGTCCATGTGCTTCAAGAAATAGGCGTGCGCCCGGATGAAGATGAGGTCCGCGCCGAAAGGCAGGACCCCGAGGGTGGACGCTTTGAGCGCGAGCGAGCTCGGGAGGTAAACCACGTCCTCCGAGGCCCCCCCCTGCATGGGGACGCGCTCCCACTTCAGCGACTGCGCGCCATAGAGGGTGCCGAAGCCGCCGAGGAGCAGAACCGCGATGAGGACGAACTGTTGCAGCGTGGTGAGGGCTTGCGGTGGCTCGTATGCCTTGGGCGGCACCCGGTCGGAAGTAGTAGAGCTGGGAGCGGAATGCACCACAGGGAGACACTAACGCCTTTGCGGAGAGGCGTCATCTCGCCCGAGCCGCCGTTACCCAAGCTCGACTCGATGATGAGCGTATTCCGGCGATCGTGAGACTCCAGAGTGTCTTCGAACAGCCGATCCTGCCTAGTGGCGCAGACGAGAGCTCGCTCTCGGCGGTCGCCTGAAT
The DNA here is from genome assembly GCA_947498315.1 of Pseudomonadota bacterium. Classification (GTDB taxonomy): domain Bacteria; phylum Myxococcota_A; class UBA9042; genus SXOO01. Next base: position 4,402 of record CANMLD010000159.1, read on the forward strand.
TGGCTGCCGCTGCTGGATTCAACGCCTCAGCGGAACCCGGTCTTTGGCCTGGGTTTGGACTTCGGCAGCATCAAGCGAGGCCCTTCGCTGGATCTGGCTTAATTGCCCCTGGCCCAATGAAGCTCGTGACGATGACGCCTACCGACGCGCCCACGACCAAGTGAAGCCCGATTCCGACTGACGCAGTACCGATGATGGCGCGTCCGAGGCCGCCGGCATTGCCAGAGACCTCATCCATCTTCAGGCCGAAATCGAGGATCTTCCAGACACCCAGTGCGCAAGCCAAAAGCGCGACGACGTTTACCCCGATCAGCGCGCCTGTCGACAGGGGCCTGCTACGGTCACCAGCGATTCCGAACAGCATTGCAATGAGGAACAACCCGAACGTGAACCAGCCGTCACCGGCCGATCCCGGTATGGAACCGATGATTGGAGCATTCACCTACGGCAAGAACGTAGCGAGAATTCCTGCAGCAGAAAATACGAGAACTAGCACCCGACTTGTTGCCATTCGACCGCAATACTAAAGATTTAATTCAAATTTTGTCAATAAAAACGTTCGCTTTAATCAAAATACAAAACGCCAAGTGTTATTAGTATCAATCGTAATATCTACGTAGTCCTGAACGCGCCCTCGACCATTTGAGACGGCGTACTGCCACGCCGACCCTGGCTCCTCGGATGGAGCCGGCCCCGAGGACCACATCGAGGTCATCTTTCTCGCCCCAACTGCGCGTTGGCGTTAAGGTCCGCGCGTCGGCGGGCAGAGAGTGGCTCAGTCCGGTCGAGCCTACTCGCCGCCCTGGGGCGGATACGAACTCCAAAGGAGTCTCATCATGGGTGCAGCCAAGTTCCTCGTTCTGGTCGGTGGTATCGTCGGGATCGTCTCCTTCTTCATGCCGCTCATCGCGGTGAAGAACTCCGGTATCGAAGGCGCGGTGAGCGCATTCCAAATCGTGAAGGGCCTCGAGACAGCCAGCGAAGTGGTCAAGGGTGCCGCCGGCGAAGCCGCCGCTGCTGCCGAAGAGGCAGGCTCGGTAGAGCTCAAGAAGGCGGCCGGTGAAGCCAATCAAGCACTGTCAACCGTGAAGAACATCGTGCTCGGCGCCTACGCGCCGTCGCTCCTCATGCTCATCATTGGCGTCGTCGCCGTGGCCCGTAAGCAGTTCGGTCGCCTCGGCGGGACGGGCGGCTTCCTGTTCGGCCTCATCACGCTCGGGGTCTGGGCCATCCTCAACGCCGCCCCGAACGAAGTGGCGGCAGACATCGCCAAGGCCGGCGGCAGCGTCGACTCGGTGAAGGGGATGGGCATGCACCTCCTCATGGTGGCCGGCGCGCTCGGCCTCATCGGCGGCCTGATGGCGCTCATCAAGCCGGAGCGCAAGGACCCCGTCTTCTAAGAGGTGTTCCCACGACGCCGGTTGAGGGCGCCCAGCGTGGGAGCCCTCCTGGATCAAGCAATCTCACCCTTACTGGCGTCCCCAACCCGGGCGAACCGCACCAAAAGCGATTGTCAACCTGCGCGGTGCGTGGCTTAGTGTTGCGCCCTCTCAGTGGGTGCGGGGGTGTGCCCGCTGCAAGTGCTACGCTTCCTCGAGGAATCGCGCCATGTCGACCAAGCTTCAGAGCCCCAAAGATCTCCTCCTCTCCGATGAAGAAGCGGAGTTCGAGAACCTCTTCGACCAAAACGCCATCGGCGCGCCCGGCCCCCGCGTTCGGCGCGGCGACGAGGTGTCCGGCCGTATCATCCGCGTGAGCGGTGACGTGGCGTTCATCGACCTCGGCGGCAAAGCCGAAGGGATCCTCGAGGTCTCGCTCGAAGAAGCCGAGACCCTGAAACCAGGCACGACCATCACGGCCATCGTGACGTCGACCGACGGCGCGGTGCGAATGCGCCGGGGCCTCGGTGGCCGCAGTGGCAAGGACTTCGAAGCGGTCGCCCAAGCGCACCAGCTCGGCCTACCGGTGGAAGGCAAGATCACGGGTCGCAACAAAGGCGGCTTCGAGGTCGACGTCTCCGGTGCGCGTGGCTTCCTCCCGCTTGGCCAGCTCGCCCTCGAGCAGATCCCCGAGGACAAGCTCGACGCGTTCATCGGCTCGACCCACTCCTTCAAGATCATCGAGTTCGACCCCAAGGCGCGGCGCTTGGTCCTCAGCCGCAATGCGCTCCTGCGCGAACAGCGTGAAGTGGCCGCAGCCGCGATCTGGGAGACCCTCGAAGTCGGCCAGATCCGTCAGGGCACCGTGCGCTCCGTACAGGACTACGGCGCGTTCGTGGACCTCGGCGGTGTCGACGGCCTCGTCCACGTCGGCGAACTCGACTGGGTCCGCGTGAAGAACCCGAACGATCACGTGACGGTCGGCGAGGCCGTCACGGTCGTGGTCGTGTCCCTCGATCCAGCCAAGAAGCGGATCGGCCTCTCCATGAAAGCGATTGGCCAGGATCCGTGGAAGACCCTCGCCCTCAAGGTCGGCGACGCGTTCGAAGGGGCGGTCACCCGCGTGGAGCGTTTCGGCGCGTTCATCGAGATAACCCACGGCGTCGAAGGCCTCGTGCATGTGTCCGAGATGTCACACGAACGCCGGATCCGCCACCCGAGTGACGTCGTGAAGGCGGGCGATCGCATCAAGGTCGCGGTGCTCGACGTGGACCACGCGAACCGCAAGCTCGCGCTGTCCATGAAGGCCCTGGCAGGCGATCCGTGGGAGACCGCTACCACCGACCTCCCCGTCGGCGCCCGCATCACCGGCAACGTCGAGCGCGTCGCGCCCTTCGGCGTGTTCGTCCGAGTCGGCCCGGCCATCACGGCACTCCTCCCGGGCTCCGAGACGGGCCTCAGCCCGGCCGAGCTCGAGCGCCGTTATCGGGTAGGCTCGCCGATCGACGCCGAAATAATCGCCATCGACGTCCCGAACCGAAGGATGACGCTATCGATCACCGCCAGCGCCACGCGCGAAGAGCGGGAGTCGGTGTCGAACTACCAGCGCCAAGCCACCCCGGAGCGCCGGACCAACTTCGGGACCTTCGCCGACCTCCTGGCGAACTCGAGCGCGAAGAAGAAGTAGTTCCCCGCACCATTCTACCGAAGCACGCAGCCCCACGCGGGCAGTGATACAGTCTCGCCAATCGAACGAGCCGCCCGCCATGCGGGCAGGCACCGAAAAGCGAAGGTGGCTGACGTGCGCGAGATCCTGGTCGTCGACGATGAACGCGGCTTCGGCGAGATGTTGCGGACGCTGCTGACGAAAGAGCAGTACGCAGTCACCTACCAGCCCGATCCAGAGCGAGCGCTCGAGAACCTCGCTACCGGGCGCTTCGCCATGGTGCTTTGCGACGTCAAGATGCCGCGCCTCTCGGGTCAGGCCTTCCTGCAGCGCAGCAAAGAACGTGGTGACACGACGCCGATCATCATGATGAGCGCCTACGGCACCATCGATACCGTCCTCGAATGCATGAAGCTCGGCGCTTACGACTACATCGGTAAGCCCTTCAAGCCCGACGAGCTGGTGCTGGTCCTACGCAAGCTCGAGGAGCGCGAGGGGTTGCGGCAGGAAAATCAGCGGCTGAAGCGCGAGCTTCAGAAGAGTCACAAGCTCGACAACATGGTCGGGCGCAGCGCGCCGATGCGTAAGCTCTTCGAGATCATTCAGAAAATCGCTGACTACAAGTCAACCGTGCTCATCACGGGAGAGTCCGGCACGGGTAAGGAGCTGGTCGCACGCGCCCTCCATTACAACTCGTCGCGAGCCAAGGGACCCTTCATCGCTGTGAACTGCGGCGCCATCCCCGAGCAACTGCTCGAGTCCGAGCTCTTCGGCTACGTCAAAGGCGCCTTCACGGACGCGCGTAACGACAAGCGCGGCCTCTTCGCCGAAGCGAACGGCGGCACGCTCTTCCTCGACGAGATCGGTGAGCTCCCGTTGCAACTTCAGGTCAAGCTCCTGAGGGTGATTCAAGAGGAAGAGGTGCGCCGGGTGGGCGACACCAAGTCGTTCAAGATCGACGTCCGAATCGTGGCGGCCACCATCAGAAACCTCAGTGAGGAAGTCGATGGACGACGGTTCCGGCAGGACCTCTTCTACCGTCTGAACGTCCTGCCAGTGCACATCCCACCACTGCGGGACCGCCCGGAAGACATCCCCTTGCTCGTCGAGCACTTCTTGAAGCAATCGTCCATCCGGCTGGGGAAGAAGGTCTCTCAGGTCGATCCCGAAGCGATGCGCCTGCTCACGGGCTACCCCTGGCCGGGCAACGTTCGCGAGCTCGAGAACACGGTCGAGCGGGCTTGCGTGTTCGCCGAAAAGGATACGGTGACCCGCGACGTCCTCCCCGAGGGCTTCGTCGCGATGACCGACCGAGTGAAGCTCACCCTCGACTCAGGCGAGCTCTCCATCAAGAAGACGACGCGAATCATCGAGAACGAGCTCATCACGCGCGCCCTGCACGCCACGGGCGGCAACCGGACTGCGGCGGCTCGGCTCCTCGAGATCTCGCACCGCGCGCTCCTCTACAAGATCAAGGAGTACGAGATCGACATCCCGCCCCGCAGCTAGCTGTTCGGCTTCGAACTACATCACGATCATCAACAGCCAAAGCTCATGAGCCTCTCGCCCCCTATCCCCGTGCTTCCAATGGCTTGGGCGAACTTGTCCACCTGAGTGATCGCGAAGGGAGTGCGCTTTCTTGACGCTCGAAGTGACCGCCCCCCATACTCCATCGTCGCATGGCCCGACGTGGGCTCGTGCGTCCCGACTCATCGAGTGGGCTCACACAGAACACCGTAAGCAGGAATGGGGCTTACAGGGACGAGGTACATCGAGTGGCGAAGAAGCTCGCAGTCGGCCTGGACATCGGCAGCTCGTCGATCAAGGTCGTGAGCCTCAAGGAGGGCAAAAGGCTGGAGCTCCAAGGGCTCGACGTCGGCCTCCTGCCGCCCGATGCGGTGGTCGACGGCGCGATACAGAACTTCACCGCCGTGGTCGAGAAGCTGAAGGACCTGTGGAAGGTCAATAAGTTCAAGGTGAAAGACGTCGCCCTCTCCGTGAGCGGCAACTCTGTCATCATCAAGAAGATCAGCCTCCCCGAGATGACCCCCGAAGAGCTCGATAACTCCATTCAGTGGGAGGCCGAGCAGTACATCCCGTTCGACATCAACGACGTGAACGTCGACGTCGAGATCCTAAACCCCAAAGCGGGTCAGGGCCAGATGGACGTGCTCCTCGTGGCGGCGAAAAAGGATATTATCGCGGACTACGTATCCGCGGCACAGGAAGCGGGCCTCCGCCCGGTCGTGGTCGACGTCGACTCGTTCTGCATTCAGAACATGTTCGAGGTGAACTACGGCCTCCCGCCGGGCGAGACCATCGCCCTCATCGACGTCGGGTCCGCCGTCATCAACATCAATGTCATCCATGACGGCATCACGAGCTTCACGCGCGACATCAGTATGGGCGGCCAGATGTTGACCGAAGAAATCCAGAAGCAGTTCAACGTCTCCTTCGAGGAGGCCGAGCACTACAAGACCGGCGGCGACGGCAACTTCTCGAACTCCTCCATCGCCCGCGAGGTCGCCAAGCTCTCGGAGCGCGTCAGCGAGACCCTCGTGACGGAGATCCAGCGGTCGCTGGACTTCTTCGCCGCGACCACCATCAATGCCGACATCTCGAAGATATACCTCTCTGGCGGCGCGAGTCAGCTCCCCCACCTCGTTCGCTCGCTCGAAAGGCGGCTCGAGGTTCCAGTCGAGTATGTCAACCCGTTCAAGAACATCCTCATTGACCCGAAGCGCTTCGACCCGGATTTGGTGAGCCGAACAGGCCCCATGGCCGCGGTCGCCGTCGGCCTCGCGCTCAGGAGGTTCCGCGACAAATGATTCGCATCAACCTGCTCCCACAAAAGGACCAAAAGAAGGGCAAGCGCCCCGGAACGGCGATACAGGCGCCGGGTGGGAACGCGCTCCTCGGAGTCTTCTTCTTGTGCGCCTTCCTCGAGCTCGGCGGGCTGTACTACTGGTACATGCTCGTCACGGAGACCGAAGAGGGCGCTAAAAAGCACCAGAAGGAGCTCGCTGGCGAAAAGACGCGCCTCGAAGAGATCGCCAAGCAGGGCTCCGAGCTCAACATCCTCCGAAACGACGTGACCGCTCAGCGAGTCGTGTTTTCAGAACTCGAGAATGGCCGCACAGGCCCCCTCAACACGCTCCTCTTCCTCTCCTACGCGCTGCAGCGGGTCGACACGTCGACGGCGGAAGAAGAGTACCTTGTACTGACCAACCTGTGGACGCCGGAGAAGCTCAAGCGCTCGGGTTCTGCCGACTCAGAGTGGGATCCTCGAAGCGTTTGGGTCGACTCAATCACCGAGAACGAGGGCGGGTTGACCATAGATGGGCGCGCCCGAAACCACGAAGACGTAATGACGTTCATGAAGCGGTTGCGAACCGCGATCTACATCGAGGGCGTGGACTTCGTGCAGCAGTCGCAAGAAACGTCGCCCCAGCTCGGTGTGGAGCTCATCGAGTTCAAGCTGAGCGCCTACCTCAACTACGACGAGCGCGGCTACCCGCCGACGCCGCCGCCGCCAACGTAAACCGCGGACCGGGCTGAACCACCATGGACGCGTTCAACAAACTCCCCTTCCCGCAGAAGGTGGCCATCCTCGTGGCCGCCCTCGCCGCGATCGCCGGGCTGTTTTACTACTCGATGATTACACCCATCGAGGAAGCGATCGTCCAAGCACAGACGAAGGAAAAGAACCTCAAGACGGAGCTCGAGAAGCTGCAGAAAGAGGCGGCGGCGCTCAAGCCGGACGAGCTCGTGAAAGAGAAACAGGCGCTCGAAGACGAAAAGCTTAGCTACGTAGAGATGCTCCCGAAGAGCGCGGAGATGGTGAAGTTCATCTCTGGCCTCTCGGAGACGGCTACCAGCGCTGGCCTCGAGCTCGTGTCGGTCGAAAAGGGTAAGCCCTCCAACCGCAACTTCTACATGCAGATCCCAATCATGATGGTGGTCTCCGGGACCTACCGCGAGCTGATCGGGTTCATGCGTGCGGTGGCGGAGAAGGACCGACGGGTCGTCAACATTCGAAACTTGAAGATCAAGGCGCCGGAACTCGACGTCACGCCACTCATGGCGCGCTACATGAATCAGCGCTCAGAGTCTCTACCGAAGGGCTGGTCCCTTCGCCCGATGAACGAGACTCAGGTCCAGATGGACAAACTCCGTGCGATGGACGAGCTGGTCGTCGCAGGCGTTGAACTGGAAGCGAGCTTCGATGCGTTCGTCTTCCTGTATACCGGGCTCGAGCTCCCCGCAGATCAGAAGACACAGCTCGAGACCCAGGCTACGGCGCGGCTCAAGAAGCTCACCGAGCGCCGACAGGTCCCCCTTTAACGAGTCGACAAGCGACTCGCTGAGATCTCGATGAGGACGATGGAGTGACCTTGCGCAGCATTCAGCAACCCGAATCGGGCACGGGCAAGCCGGAGAGATCCCAGGCGCCGTTCATTGGGACGTGCCGCTTGGCGCTGCTCGCCGTGGTCCTTGCCGCTGCCGCGTGTGGCGGCGAAGAGACAACGAATGAGCGCCCTGTCGACGACGGGCCGAAGAAGGACGAAGCGAAAGGCATCGTCGAGCCGGAACGCTTGAAGAATGACGCGTGGGACAAGCTGAAGATCTTCTACCTAGGCCCGGAGTCGGAGCAGACCGGCGGGTTCGTACGCAGCGCGGTGCAGAACTTGCGTGACCCCTTCGAGCCGCAAGAACGCCACTACGTGCCGCGTGTCGAGGTTAAGCTCGAAGACTTCGCGGAGAAGGATCCCAGCTACGAAGAGGAGAAGGATCCCGACGCTGAAGAGGAGGTCGAAGTCGCCGAGCCTGTCGAACCCACGACTGACACCACGAAGTTCAGGACCCAGGATTATCGACTCCTCGTCATCAGGTGGGGCAGCTCGGTAAACAAGGCCGTCGTGCAGGACCCGGAAGGCGTCAGCTATGTCATCACGAAGGACATGCCCTTCGGCAACCGACAGGGCCGTGTTCAGGAGATCACAGAATACGAGATCTTCGTTCAAGAGCCTTCGACCGAAGAGCCCGTCGTCCTGTCGATACGCCCCGACCTGCTGAAGCAGCGCCCGGACGAACAGATGACCGACCGCCTGTTCCTGAACACGAGCGGCGCGCGCTGACCTGGTCCCTGTGAGCGCGCCCTCCGCTCCCCACTGGCGCCCCGCGCGCCCTGCGCTCCCCACTGGTGCCGCGCGCCCTGCGCTCCCCACTGGCGCCCCGCGCCCTCCGCTCCCCACT
>CANMLD010000160.1 GCA_947498315.1 Pseudomonadota bacterium
AGCAGGCGACGTGCTCGACTACCGCGACGCGACGCGCGCCATCGTGGGCGGCGGGCTCTTCATGGCGGCCGGCGACAAGCTCGGCAACGTCTTCTACTCGAGCTATCAGGCCATCCCGTGCCGCGGCTACCTCCCGCGCGACGGCGCCACCTTCGAGCCCGGTGCCCATCCGGCCTACCTGCTCGACGGCACTCGCTTCGGCGGCTTTACCATTCCAACCGACGCGGATGGGCACGCCGACGAGACGAAAGGCGAGGTTGATCCCTACCGGTGCGTCATCCCCTTTGACGCGATGCCGCAGTCGCTCAACCCGTCCGCGGGCTTCGTGCGCACCGCCAACAACCAGCCCGCGCCCATCGACGACGACGGCGACTCGGCCAACGACACCTGGTACCTCGGCGGGCCGTGGGAGTCCGTTCGCGCCGACACCATCCGTCAGCGCCTCGAAGCGGTCGTGGCCGCGGGCAACGCGACGGTCGACGACATGGCCAGTGTGCAAGCCGACCGCCGCTCGAGTCTCGGCGGCTGGTTCACGCCGGCGCTCCTCGGGGCCATCGACCGCGCGAAGACGCTCGCCACAGGCGCTGGCGAACTCAGCGCCGATGAACAGCGGCTCGTGGCGCTCTACAACGCCAAGGCGGCCCGTTTCGATGAGGTCCGCACGCGCCTCGGCGCCTGGAGCTTCGATGCGCCGTCCGGCGTCGAGACCTTCTACGAAGCGCCGACGGAAGCGGAGCGCTCGGACGCCGTCGCCACCATGATCTTCAACGCGTGGCTCCCGCGCTTCGTGCAGCTCGTTTGGGGCGACGAGCCGAACGACGACCTTTTCCCGTTCCGGCCCGACTACACGCGCTGGGCGACCATCCTCGCGTTCCTCGACGGACGTGGCGCCGGGAACCCCGACCAGCTCGCGAGCTGGGATCCGACGACCGAAGAGTCCGTGTTCTTCGACCGCATCGGCACCCCGGAGAGAGAGCGCTCGGACGAGCTGGTGTTGTCCGCACTTGGCGAGGCGCTAGCCGCGCTCGAAGCGGCCCCGGCCGAGCCGGGCTACGGCGGCTTTGGTACGGCCGACATGGCCCAGTGGCTCTGGGGCCTCCGTCACCTCGTGCGCTTCGACTCGCTCATCGCGGCTGTGGGCAGTGACCCAGCCCTCGCGGTGTTCACGAGCCTCTTCTCGATCACGACCGACACGTTGCCGCTCGCCGACTCGTTCCCAGCGGGCGATCCGCGTAAGGAACTCGACCACTTCCCGCGCGGCGGGGACAACTTCTCGGTCGACGCGGCCGAACACGGCGACGACGCCGAGGACTTCACCTACGATACCGGCCCGGTCATGCGGATGGCCATCGCGCTCGGGGACAAGACCACGGGCAAAAACATCGTGCCAGGCGGTCAGTCGGGCCTCCTCGGCGACGACTACTTCGCCGATCAAGCGGCAAAGTGGCTCGGCAACGAGACCATCCCGATGCGCTTTGAGCTCGACGACGTCCTCAGCGGCGCCACGGGCCGCGAGACCTTTTTGCCGGGGGCCCCCAAATGACATTGCTCAGCCGATTCAGGGATCTCGAACCCGCCGCTCAGCACGCCTACGTCAGCCTCATGATGGCGGTCATCGGGCGCGGCCTCGTCGCCGCGAGCCAGACCGACGACGAGACGCGGCGCGAGCTGGCGGCCTTCACGCCCGGCATGGTCATCGCCATGAAGGTGATCCCGTCTGGGCCGTCCTTCGCGCTCGTGCTCCAGCCGGACGGCACGCTGAAGCTCCTGCCGTCCTTCGACGGTCGCGCAACCCTCGCCGTGGTCTTCAAGCACCTCGCACACGCCTTCCTCGTGTTTTCGTTTCAGGAGAGCACGACGCGCGCATTCGCCAATGATCGCCTCTACATCGATGGCGACATCTCGCACTCCATCCGCCTCGTGCGCTGCTTGAACCGAATGGAGGCCCTCATCCTCCCACAGGCCATCGCCGCCAAGGCAGTCAAGCGTTATCCCGCGATCGCGGCGTCCGACAAGGTCCGCGCCGGCGCGCGGATCTATGGTCGTTTGGCCTTGAACTTTGTGAACGGAGACCGCCCATGAGCCGCGACTTTTACGAGTTCTTTTGCCCGGTGAAGGTCATCGCGGGCGAACGTGCGCTCGAGCACATCCCCTTCGAGCTCGGCCTCCTCGGTGCGGCGCGGCCAATGATCCTGACCGACAAGGGCGTCATCGCCGCAGGACTCCTGGCGCACGTTCAAAAGGCGCTCGCGAGCTCTGGCGTGGCCATCGGCGCCGTCTTCGATGAGGTTCCCCAAGATAGCTCTCTCGCGACCGTGCGTGCAGCGGCGGCGCGTTATCGCGAGGCCGGTTGCGACGCGATCCTGGCGGTCGGCGGCGGGTCCGTCATCGACACCAGCAAGGGCGTGAACATCCTCGTGAGCGATGCGGGCGACGTGGCGGAGGGCGGCGGCGATCTCCTCCGCTACGCAGGCGCTCACCACCTGAAGAAGCCGTTGCGGCCGCTCTTCGTGGTCCCGACCACCGCCGGCACGGGCTCCGAAGTGACGCTCGTCGCGATCATCTCCGACGAGACGCGCGGCGTGAAGGTCCCGTTCACCTCGACCTTCCTCATGCCGAACGCGGCGGTCCTCGACCCTCGCATGACGCAGACCCTGCCAGCGCACCTCACGGCCATGACGGCCATGGACGCAATGACGCACGCCATGGAGGCCTACACCTGCCTTGCTGCCAATCCGCTCTCGGACGCCTACGCCACGAGCGCCATCCAGAAGATCAGCAACCATCTCCTGCCGGTCTTGGACGACCTGAAGAGTCCGCTCGGCCGCCTCGAGCTGGCCCAGGCCTCGACCATGGCGGGCATCGCGTTCTCGAACTCGATGGTCGGCCTCGTCCACGCCCTAGGACACACGCTCGGCTCCATGACCCACCTGCCACACGGCGTGTGCATGAACCTCTTCCTGCCCTATGTGCTCGAGTACAACCTCCCCGTCGCCAGCGACCGAATCGGCGAGCTCCTCCTCCCCCTCGCCGGTCCGGACATCTACGCCAGCACGCCGAAAGGCCGCCGCGGCACCGAGACCATCACTCAGCTCCGCCGGCTCCGCGACACCCTGAACGCCCGTTGCAAGCTGCCCCGCACCATTCAAGAGACCGGCAAGCTGGACCGAAGCGCCCTTCGGACGCTAGCCGAAAGGGCACTCGATGATGGGCCCGTCGCCTTCAACCCGCGGGAGGCTGATCTCTCTGACATGATCGGGATTGTGGAGCGCGCCTGGGGGTAGGTCTCATTGCGTGTGCTCATCAACGTGGTCGCGGCTCCCCTCTAAGTGGGTCGGACAAAACGGAGATTGAGTGTACACCGCGCACGCGGGGGGTGTGGGGATCGCCCCCACACGCAAGCGCATTGACTACCGACGCAACCGTCTTGGCAGTGATGAGAACGGTCCCATCGCCCCAGCCGCCTCCGAAGAGCAGCAGCCCCGTGATGGGGACACGACCCAACGTTCGAGCCAAGAGCTCTCCCCATCTCAGGCTCCCTGGACGCTTCGGCGAGATGGTCCGTTCCCGTGCATTTCGAGGTGGGTGCAGCCCACCGGGTAGAGCACGCGAGCCACCGCACATACGCAGGGCACTCGACTGTCCGCCCATCTCAATATGACACAGGAGAGACGAGCGAGACATGATCCAGCATCTCGGCCCTGCGCTTCACCTCGGAGAATAGGCTTCGGTCAGCGCCCTGGGCCATCGGCATTGAAATTGCACATTCGCCGCGCAAGCGCGGTTCTCCTGCAGTTTGGCAAGGCGTCTTGCGTTTCGAGGGGCCCCGTGCTGTACCAACTCCGAGTTCAGGATGTACCATATGGCACACAACTCAGGCATTTGATGGCGCAGGGAGCGTCTTCTAGTCCATCTGCGGTCGCGCACCTCGCTGCGCTCCTCTGCGTTACGGCCTGTACACTGTCCGCGGAGTCCACTGCGGTGCGCGTACAGGCCCCGGCGGAGGTAGATCCCCCGCATTACGACGTGGCTCCCCCCAACACCGACTCGGACACGAGCTCGGAGGGCTGCCGGCCCTTGGCGACCCCTTGGGGTGGCGGCCAGGAGCCCCTCCGCCTTCCGTGCGAACGCACTGAAGAGCCGTGTGACCTCATCGACAATGATCTCGATGGCTTCATCGATCCGCACTGTCCCACCATCGAGTGCAACCGCGACGCCGACTGCACCTACGGCGGCCTACTGCCGGACGCCGATTGCAACTTCTGGGGGTCGCCCCACCCGGTCTGCAACCAAATCGACGGGTTCCCGCGAGGCGAGAATCAGAAGTGTTGGGGCGTGCTCTGCCCGAGTGGGACCAAGTGCGTGCAGGGGGATTGTGTCGCCCCAGGGACGTTTCCCCCAAACTCGTTCTGCACGAGCGGCAGCGACTGCCCGCTCGCCTCTGGCTGCATTCCGCTCGACCACGAAGAGGCCACGATGGGGATATGCACCCACTTCTGCCACGACTTCCCTTGTCCCGACGGGTACATCTGCACGCTAAAAGAGTTTATGTTGGAGGGCGAGGCCTTCGAGTCCCGGACATGCCGGGGCACATTCGGCTGCGCAAATGGCTTCGGCGACTGTGCAGAGTTCGCCATGATGTGCATGTCGAACGACACCATGGGCTGGTGCGCCTGCTTGTCCGCATGCGAACAAACCAACAACCTTGCCTGTGTCATAGCGTGCCTGACCGACCCGGCCAAAGCGACGGTTGAGTCGGAGGGACTGGCGCAGTGCTTGCGAGACGCTTGCGATGAGTGAGCCCCCGCTCGGCGCGACTTTCCGCTAGCGGCAAGACGCCATGAAGAATGAGGACGGCGGCTGGGTCGCTCGAGCGTGATCGGAGTCGATGCCGTGCCATCGACGGTGACGCATCAGCCACGCGACCTCCGACTCCGGAAGCGGGACAGTGATATCCACGTCGCGACGTCCCGGAGCGACCGAAGGTGCGCCGAACCGCCAACAACCGAGTGCGCTCGGTTCAGCGAATGCCGCGCCCTGCCGAGATGAGCGGAAAGGCATGGAAGATCCAATGCCTATCCGGTTGACTCCCACGGGCGACCCGGGACGAGCTAAGGCCTGACCTGCGGGGATACGTGCGAGGATGGGCAAACGATCCTCGACCGAAACGCCGCCAGCTTTCGCCTCAAGGCTCTCATCGAGGCACGGGGCGTCGGACCACATTCTCTCCAACGCGCACCGTGCTCGACTTTCACGAGCAGCTCCCAACGACGGAGACTTGGAAATGAGTGGGTCCGCGTTCAATTCAAAGATCTGCTCTGTCATACACACCGGCCCATTGCTCCGCTCAGTCGAGGCGAGTCACGGCGAGCGTTCGGGCGCGGGCCACCCTCCAAGTTCTGTTCCATGCCGGAGACACTCCCTGTGGCGCGGCCGTTGCAGCACTCGCAGCATGCTTGGAGCACACACGGCGGTGGCTCTTCATCCATTCCCACGCTGGCGTAGGATTGGCTCCGTGTCGCCCGTAGTGGCTCTCAAACGACCATCGGCGTCGGGATTGACGCACGCGCCCGATAACGAACCCGTAAGGCTCGTCAGCGAGCACCGCGTATCGCGTCGAAGATCGGCTCGAGCGGGGCGTGGTCAGCGGCGTCTTGGTCGACGTGGTGGTAGAGGACCCGCCCATCGGCAGCCAGCACGAGGGTGCCGCCTTGCTGCCAAGCGCTGCCTTGCGTCGCCCCCTGTCGTAGCCCCTGCTTCACGAGCGCCGCTGCCCGCTTCGCCACCGAGAAGTTGATGCCGAACCCGGTCTTCAGGTTTGCGGCGTCGTACGCGATGCGGTTCGAGTCGGTGTAGACCGGGAAGGTCACCCCGAACTCGGCGATGAAGGACTTCGCCATGGCCGCGTTTCCGTTGCCGATGGCCACGATGCGCGCGCCAAGCGCATCGAACTCGGGGAGCGCTCTCTGGATGCGAGCAGCCTGCTCGCGACAGAAGATTCAGCCGAAGTGGCGGAGGAAGACCAGGACGGTGGTTTGACCAGCCGTGAATTGGCGGAGGCTGACGACGCCACCGTCGAGGGTACTGACGGTCGCGTCGAGGAGTTGGGTGCGCTCTTTGGCCATGGGTCTCTGCTCCGGAGTGGGTAGGGGCGCCGAGCGCCATCTTCGAGATGCTACCATCGCACCTCTTGACGCTCCGGCGTAGCTCGCACGGGTGGCGAGTCCAGCTCCCTCCTTGACTAATCAACCACCTGCTTGAATCATCTATCCGGCCACTTGGGGCGTCGCGCAGCTCTTCACCGGAGCATGGTCGGACCGCGTCGGCCGCAAATGGCTCATCGTGGTCGGCATGTGGGTTCAGGCGCTTGGAATCGGCTTGGTCATCCTCGCGGGTGGCTTCTGGGGCTTCGCCTCCGGCGCGACTCTCCTCGGCGTTGGGACCGCGATGGTCTACCCGACCTTGCTCGCCGCGATCGGCGACGTCGCCCACCCCTCCTGGCGCGCGTCGGCCGTTGGGGTCTATCGCCTCTGGCGTGACCTCGGCTATGCGTTCGGTGCCATACTCGCTGGCGTCACGGCGGACGCCTTTGGCCTGCCAGTCGCCATGTGGTTCGTTGCGGCGCTCACGTTCGGCTCTGGCGTGGTCGTCGCACACCGCATGCGAGAGACGCCGCGCCCGTGGCCCGTTCACCAAATGCGCCGCGCCGAGTAACATCGGGCGATGCTCGACTCTTCTCTCCTCGGTCTTCGCTCCCTCACCTGTCTGGTCCTCGTCTCTCTCGCGTGTGCTGAGGCGTCCGTCGAGCGAGCAGACTCGTCCGATACGGGAGCGCTCACCGACGTCCTCGTATTGCTCGAGAGTGACGTCGCTGAAGATGCTCAGACCGGCGATGCTCAGACCGGCGATGTTGAGACCGGCGATGTTGAGACCGGCGACGACGGGGCTGCCCCTCCATGGGAAGGACCCGCTGACCTCCGCGACCTCGTTCAGTACGTTGACCCTCGCATCGGGACGGACAACAGCGGCAACGTCGCCGTGGGAGCCGCGATCCCCCACGGCTGGGTACGGCTCGGGCCCGATACGGTCAACGAGGGGCTCGACATTGCCGCCTATCGGTGGGGCGCCACGCTCATCGAGGGGTTCACGCACACCCAGCTCTCGGGCGCCGGCGGGAGCGGCTATGGGTACAGCCATGTGTTGGTCATGCCCGTGGTCGTAGGCGAGCTGCCACTCGAGCCTGCCGACTGGGCCAGCCCGTTTTCCCACGACGACGAACAGGTCTCGGCGGGCTTCTACGGGGTGTCACTGGGCTCAGGGGTTGGGGTCGAGCTCACGGCAACGGGGCTCGCGGGCCTCCACCGGTATCGCTTCCCGGCCTCGGAGACCGCCCGCATCGTCGTCGACTTCGGTCACTCGCTCGGCCGCTCCGTCGGCGGGCGTATCGAGGTCGAAGATGACCGCACGATCTCCGGCTACGGCGATTATCAGGTGCACCCGACCGTCAGCTTCCTGCTCGGGGAGGAGCAGACCGGTTCGCTTCGCGTCTACGCCGTGGCCCGCTTCTCACGGACCTTCGGTGACGTCGCGCTCTTCCGCCGCGGGCAGGCTCCGGGCGCGACGTCAGAGAAGACCTTCACCGGCTCGGGCGGCGTCGCGGTGCCCTCCTTCGGCCCCACCGCGGCCGGCGACGTCATCGAAGTGCAGGTTGGGCTCTCGCTCATCGACGTAGAGACCGCCAAGCGGAACCTCGAGGCCGAGGTCGGTAAGCGGGGCTTTGATGAGGTGCGCGCCGAGGCGGAAGGGCTCTGGAATCGTCGTCTGAATCGGATGCAGATCACGGGCAGCGACGACACAATGACCCAGTTTTACACGGCGCTCTATCACGTCATGTTGCAGCCTGCCGACCTCACCGAGGCACCAGCGCCGGGGACGGAGGACGGGCGCTTCGTGAGCGGCTTCGACGGAAGCGCGTCCGTCAATGACGCCAAGGGGCGCCGCTACTTCACCGACGACTGGTGCCTTTGGGACACCTTTCGAACCTCCCACCCTCTGCGGACCTGGCTCGAGCCGGAGCTCATGGACGACATCCTCGAGAGCGCGGTCCACGCGTACCGCGAAGGCGGCTGGCTCGAGGTCTGTCCGTGGGCAGCCAACGGGTATTCGCGGGTCATGGTCGGTAACCCCATCTTCCCGGTCGTAGCCGACGCGCTCGCCAAGGGTTTCAAGGACTTCGACGTCGAGACGGCCTATGAAGCGATGGTGAAGAGCGCCGAGACCTACCTCGACAACCCGTTGGCTGAAGGTGCGTGCGGCTACCTCGAGCTCGGCACCCCGGATAGCTACAGGACGCTCGGCTGGGTGCCCGACGAGTGTGATCCCACGCAAGCGGCTGGGATGACGATGGAATACGCTTACGCGGACTTCGCGCTCGCGGAGGTCGCAGCTTGGCTCGGCGACGCGGACGCTGAGGCACTCTACCGGAGCCGGTCCGAGAACTGGCGAAACCACTGGAACGCCGAGCGAGGCTTCATGCAGAGCCGTTACGCCGACGGGTCCTGGAAGGAGCCCTTCGACCCGGCAGACGGCTCGTCAGCGAGCGGCTTCGTAGAGTCGAGCGCCTGGACCTATACGTTTCACGTCCCCCACGACGTGCAGGCCCTGGCCGAGCTCATGGGTGGAGACGTCGCTTCGCGAGCGAAGCTCGACGCGTTCTTCGACGGCGGCCACTTCGACATGGCGAACGAGCCCGGCTTCCATATCCCGTGGATGTACGCGGCCTTGGGTGACGTCGATGCGACCGTGCGCCGCGTCGATACCTTGCTGCGAGACCGCTTCGGGACAGGCCCCGGCGGGCTGCCCGGCAACGACGACAGCGGCGCTACGTCGGCCTGGCTGGTCTACGCGCAGCTCGGCCTCTACCCGATCACGGTCGGGCAGGGCCGGTATGTGCTCGGGAGCCCCACGGTCGACGAAGCCACACTCTGGCTGCACCCGGGCTATGCGGAGGGCGAAAAGTTCGTGATTCGAACCGTGGTCAAGGAGCCCGATGCGCGCCTCGTCGAGTCCGTGACGCTCAACGGGGTGCCGCTCACGGAGCCCTGGATTACGCACGCGCAGGTCGCGGCGGGCGGGGAGCTGGTGTTCACGCTCTCGGGGGAGTGAGGCCGGGTCTCTCGAGAAGGTGCACCCTGACGACCGGGTCAGTGCGAGCAGCGCGGCAGAAGGTTTCCTCGCGATGGAGAGACCTGCCTCGTTCTTCGAGGACATTCTGAAGCTTCGGTTGTGGGGTGAGTACGGCTACTCGGTCCCGGAGAGCTGCGAGGCCCCCACTGCGCGCCGCTGACCCAAGGCGTCTCTTCTTCTGGGTCGGAGTAGCGGCTTCGACCGCGCCTCTCGGCTGCTCCCCTTCTAAAGCCGACAGCGTGAGCGACGTAGCGAGCACGACCGCCGACTCGTCCGACCCCGCCTGTCCGATAGCCCCAACCCTTAGCTCGATTCACGAGGGCTACTTTCAGGTCTCGTGAATGTTCCCGGCGTGTCACTTCGGCAACGGCGGTCGCAGCGGGATGCCGTTGGCCCTGGAGAGAGCTCACGCAGCGCTCGTGACGCGACCAAAGCCGTTCACGGCGTCACTCACGAATTCGGAGCCGGACCCCTTCTAGGGGCACGACTCCCGCCCGTCCGCCGGACCGTCCACTGCGAGCGGGTCCACCGGACTCTTGGACCGCCAGCCCTGACGACCCCGTCCGTTCGCGCCACGCTTTGAGCATGTCGAGCGCGGCACGTTGGCTGGCGCAGGGGTGGACCGATTCGACCGTGTCGCCAAGCAAGTAGACAGTGTCCCCGCCTCGGGTCAGCGCGGCCGGGATAGCGACGCCGCCTCTGTCTTGTCGACGTGCTCCATCAGCCTGAACGACCGACCCGCCTCCGCCGCGCTGGAGCACCGCAAAATAGAGGATCGGGTCCGCCCCGCCACGGTCGCCGCCCTCGCTGCTCCCTTCGCCGGTCAAGGCTGACCTTGGCGGACGACGTGATAAGCGCGCGGCGCGAGGCGGCGGCGTTCGACCGTCCCGCCGTACCAATGAATTTCAGCCTCCACGTCGGAGGTAGGTTGTCCCAGCCCAACGTGCAGCCGAGGGTCTGACTGCCCTCCAAACCCCGTGAGAGTGCCGGCTTCCCGTAGCTCCCGCTGCAGGCCCTCGGCGGTCTCCCAAAAGCGGCCGGTGCCGATGAGCAGCGCCGCGTAGAAGAAGGTGTAGACGCTCTCTTTGGTGTGGAGCCAGAGGTCCACTAGCGCGAGCCAAATGCCGAGCACGATCTGCGGGCGCCGTCCTGCCGGCGACGTGGCCGGATCGGTGATCATGTAGAAGGTGAAGATGAAGAACGGCGGCGCCGAGAGCGTGCCGATGAAGAACACCTCGGGCGGGAGGTGGTGCCGCATGATCCAGGCCCGTAGCGCCGTCTGCAGCGCGTAGGTCACGAGGAACGCCACGATCAGCGCGCCACGTCCAACCCGGAAGACGAAGAGCGACAGCGCCGCCATGAGGATGAACACGCTCATGGTCACGCTGCTGCCGGCCCATTGGTAGGCCGGGGCCGCCGTGATCAGCTCGCGGGACACGAGGAGAGAGACGGCGACGCCGAACATGGACGGGTTGAAGAGGTGACGGCCCCCGACTGTCAGCAGGTACTTGGAGCCGATCGTCAAGATCACGGGCAGCAAGAGCAACCAGGTGCCGTGGCTGTAGTTGAGCAATAACGCAAGTGAGCATCGTCCCGACTGGGATGGGGATCCCGTTCGACTACATGCCGAACGCAATGCTCGTTCACGAAGACGGCGCCTTCACGCGACGCGAGCAGGAGTTGATGCTCGACCCTCCGCCCCAAGGTGCCTTCGACCCCGACCGACGTGTGCTCGGCCAACCGGCCGTCGCGGCCGGGCAAGCGGCGGCGTCGGGAGACTTCAACGAGGATGGGGCTCGGGACCTCGTCGTCATGAACTGGGGGCAACCGCCTCGGCATCAACCACAACCGGTTGCCACCCGGCCCGCGCTGGCTGGACTTGAAGCTCGTCGGCGACAGCGGCATCGTGCCGGGCGGTGCGATGGCTGGGATAGAACTGCCGATACCAGCGCCGCATCTCGAGGAGCTGGTGCTCTTCCGGCATGAGCATGGGTTTGTCGCGGTAGCGCTTGGCCGCCCAGATGTCGATGTCGGCCTGGAGCTGCGCCATCCATGAGCCCACGACGTAGCTGACGAGCGCGCGGGGCACCCTCTTGCTCGCATACCAACGGAAGCGCACGCGGTGCATCATCGGGTCAGCAGGGTCCGACGGGGTGTGCGTCTGAAAGAGCACGAGCTCGCCGAGGTCCGGGAAGGCGAAGCCGAACTGCATGACGCTTCCGGGTCCGAAGAAGCGCACCTCGGCAGTGGCGGTCGTGAAGGGCAGGCGACGCCCGCCGACCTCGAGCACTGCGACGTCGCGGAAGCCGGCGAACTCGCGCTGGTCCGGGTCGGCGAACCACAGCACGTCGTGGTGGATGGTGACGCCCGGCACGCGGATCCCGGTGAAGGGGATGGTCATGTGCCCGTGGAGATACTGGAAATGGGCCACGTCGGCGCTGTTCTCGGCGAGCTCGGCGATGTGGAGGCGCAGCATGCCGGCGTCACGACGACCGCGGAGCACCATGTCGCCGCTGTCGACGTCAGGATATCGGCGGAGCTGGTACGGCGGCGGTTGGCCGCGGCGCGCGGGATCGCCGTCGATGTAGACACAGAAGACCCCGTGAAAGTCGGTCGCATACCAGCGCCGGGCCCGTAGGCTCGCCTTCAGTGGTGCGGCCGAGTACGGCACTTTGGTGACGCAGCCATCCGTGCCAAATTGCCACTGGTGGAACGGGCACTCCAAGCTGCCGCCGCACACCTTGCCTTGACTCAGATCGGCACCGAGGTGCGGGCAATGGCGGTCGAGCACGCCGACGTCATTGGGCGAGTCCTTGGACCGGAAAGCGACGAGAGACTCCCCGTCGATGTCGAAGGCGATGACCCCGCCCGGCTTCAGCTCTTCGTCGTGAGCGAACGCGTACCAACCACCGAGGAAGGGGGCGGGATAGCTGTCGATCTGCCGTTGGTGCAGCGGGTGACGGCCTCCCGAGAGGGGTTGCATCGGGTCGGGTGGCATGATGGCTCCTTTGGCATCGCCGTTGAGGTGGCGAGTCTAACACCACCGGCCGGGCAGTGCTGTGCGCATCAACGCTATCGCATCGATTGCGGGGAGCGACGGCGCTACCCGTCACTGTTCGCGCGTGGTCGGACAAGATGAGCCCTGCGCTCCTGGGGAGACCACGACGGCCGGGACGGAGCCGCCGACGTTCCAATGGTTCCAAACGCCCGACACGTCCTCTTCGGACCGTCCTCTTCGGCGCGTCCTCTTCGGCGCGTCCTCTTCGGCCCGTCCTCTTCGGCGCGTCCTCTTCGGCGCGTCCTCTTCGGCGCGTCCTCTTCGGCGCGTCCTCTTCGGCGCGTCCTCTTCGGACCGTCCTCTTCGGCACGTCCTCTTCGACACGTCCTCTTCGGCGCGTC
>CANMLD010000161.1 GCA_947498315.1 Pseudomonadota bacterium
CTTGGCAGACGTGGCGCTCGGGCCATCAGCCACCCCACTTCGCGCTCGAGATCTGTTCCTCCGATCGTCGAAAGAGTACGACGTCAACCCCGCGAAATGCGACAGCCTCGGCGCAGGGGAGCTGGTCATATACGACCCCCACGGACTCGGCGGGCGCGGGCCCATCTCACGGTATGCCCGCAACTCGGAAGGTGAGTTCGTGGCGACGGACCGCGACGCCGCCGTCGTCTACTCGGAGGCGCTCGACGTATGGCTTCATGCGACGACGGGGCCCGACGGCGTCGCACTGCGCGTCTGTCGCGACCCAGAGGGACAGTCGGTCGTGCTGACGCCCAGCGAGCAACGGGCCGCGCGCGCAGAAGAAGCGGTTCAGCGCTGGAGTGACCAAGCAGAGAGGGCCGCGCTCGAGGTTCAACGCGCCAACCGCGAGGCGCAACGCGCTAAAAACGAGGTGCAAGGTGCCAACCTCGAGGCGCAACGTGCCAGCCACGAGGCGCAACGCGCCAACCACGAGGCGCAACGCGCCAACCACGAGGCGCAGGAGGCCAACAGCGAGGTGGTGCGCGAGCGTCAGAAGCGCGCCGAGCTGGAGGCGGAGCTCGCACAGCTGCGAGCCCAACTGGCGGGGCGCTAGGTGCCTGCCTCGCAGCGGCCTTGTCGCCCACATGTTTGGAGGACACAGGCGCGTCAGCGAGTCATTGGCCTCTTTGAGCCGCGTAGGCATCGCCAACCCTCCGCTCTGTAAACACGCTCAGTCCCTACTCGGACCGCCACTTGATGTTGCACCCAAGGCTCGGCCGCTGCTCCGACGCGGGCGCCTGCCCGGCCAGCACTGCCGCTATGGCGGCGCCGAGATCGGCGCCCGTCACGGGCACCCCGTTTCCGGGGCGCGCCGCATCGAGCTGGCCGCGATAGGCCAATCGATGCGTCTCGTCATAGAGGAAGAAGTCGGGCGTACAGGCAGCCCCGAAGGACCGCGCGACCTCTTGCGTTCGGTCAAAGAGGTACGGAAAGGCCCACCCCTCCGTCGTCGCCAGCTCGCGCATCGGGCCGGGTCCGTCCTGCGGGTAGCCCTCTTCGTCGTTCGCGTTGATCGCGACGACCCAAAATCGCCCGCCCGACCGCGCGATGGATTCGTTCAGGAGGGCCACGAGCACGGGCCGCACATGGATGACGAAGGGGCAGTGGTTGCAAGTGAAGACCACGAGCAGCGGCCGCCCGGCATAGTCCTCGCCGCGAACGAAGGCGCCGGAGACGACGTCCTCGAGCGCGAAGTCCGGGATCGCGCTGCCGAGCGCGACCATGGTGGAGGGCGTACGAGCCATGGGCGTCTCTCCCGTCGCTCAGCGCTTCGGGCGCATCGCGTTCAGAACTTGCTTTATCGCCGTGCGGTTATGCTGCGTGTAGCCCGAGAACTCCTGCCCGCTCAGCAGCCATTCGCCACCGTCGATGGTGATGCAGTCGCCGTTCACGTAGGCCGAGCCGTCGGCCATGAGGTACATCGCGAGGTCCGCGAGCTCTTCGGGCTTGCCGAAGCGCTTCATCGGCACCCGGTTTTTGGCCTCTTCTTCCAGGTTGCCTGCCATGAGCCGCGAGAAGGCGCCTTCGGTCGGGATGGGACCCGGCGCGATCGCGTTCGAGCGG
Organism: Pseudomonadota bacterium; assembly: GCA_947498315.1. Taxonomy (GTDB): domain Bacteria; phylum Myxococcota_A; class UBA9042; genus SXOO01. The sequence goes on from CANMLD010000161.1 coordinate 1,645, forward strand.
ATCCCGTAGGTCGCCCACTCGACTGCCAGAGACTTCGTCATCGCGAGTACGCCGGCTTTGGCACAGGCGCTCGGGAGCACGAAGGACGAACCCATCCACGCGTAAGTCGTGACGATGCTGATGATGTTGCCGCCGCCGCCGGCCGCGATGCGACGCCGACCGAACTCCTGCGTACAGTGGAAGGTGCCGTACAGCACGATCTGTACGACCGAGTTGAAGGCGTTCGGGGTGAGGTCTTCACTGGCGCATAGGAAGTTGCCCGCAGCGTTGTTGACGAGGGTGTCGATGGGCCCAAGCTCGCCTTCGATCGCGTCGAAAGCTGCCTTGACCTGTGCCGGATCACGCACGTCGCAGGTCGCGAAGGTCGCGGTGCCACCAGCCTCGCGGATGGCCGTCACCGTCGCTTCGAGCGTCGCCGCTGTGCGGCCGAGGACAGCGACCTTGGCACCGTAGTGGGCGGCGCGTTCGGCCATGGCGCGACCGAGGCCGGTGCCGCCTCCCGTGACGAGGACGACGCGACTTTGGAGCAAATCGGCTGCGAACATGATTCTCTCAGTTTCGAGGCGGGGCCTCGGCGTGGGGTCAGGGCTGCGCAGTCGGCCAGCGCGTACTGCTCCGCTCGCGCGAGCGACATCATGGCCGCCCTGGGCGCTCGAGGCCACCGGAAAGCGTTCTATCTGGGCGCTCACCGGCGAATGGACAATTGCGAAGGTGGGACAGAGGTGAGAGAAGGCGCGCCCGCAGGAAAGGTCCGGATGCCGAGTCTGGATGAGGTGTGCCCCGTGTCCGAACTGAAAGCCCTCGACGTCGTCCCCGTCACGCCCCCGCCCGTCTCTGCCGACGACGGCAACTACCCCCGACGCGCGGCGCGATTCGCCACTCCCGGCGAGAAGCGCACGCGTTACCATCTGCCGGACACCCTCGTCACGAGCTCGCCGGTCGGCTATCGAACACGGCTCCCGCTGAGCCAGCTTGAAGCGGCCCAGGCCCTTCGCCTGCTCGCCTTGGAGCGCCCGGCCGCCTTCGAGCCCGGCCCCGCGCCGACCGAAGCCGAGCTCTTCGAAGAGCACTCGCTCGGCATCCTGAGCGCACGGCAGTCTACGAACTACCGCGGCCACAAAGTCGTCACGGTTGGACCATCGACCTCCGCGCGCCTCGTGCCGCTGCTGTCGCGCCTCGAGGGCCGCGAAGCCGAGCCGCTCACGGGCGCCGGGTACACGCACATCGTCCTGTCCCGTAAGTACCGGACGCCGTTCACGATGTTGCTCACGCTCGCCGGTCATAAGCCGGTGCTGAGTCTGCTTCAGGTGCCGCTCCGTATCATCCGCAAGCGCTATTTCGAAGCCGACGACATCCCCACCATCGGCTACCTGCAGGACCTGCACATCGGCATCCTGGCCGACGCGATGGAGCGTGCCGCCGTCATCGCGTCTTCGGGAAAGCGCCGCGGTCTCGGGTTCATGGGACCCTTCGCGGGCGTACATCGGCGGGTCAACCGCTCGATCTCGCGCGAGATCGAGGCGCTCGCCGGTCTGAGCGCCTCGGACCGACGCGACGGCTGGCGTGTCGCGCTCGTGACGCAGGTCGGCACGGCGCGCCCAGCGGACACCATCCCTGGCGACCCCGCGACCTGGCGCAAGATTGGCGCCAACCTGCTCGCGTTCCGCTCCGAGCGTATACAGCCTGGCGTGAACTTCGAAGAGAAGGCGCCGCCGCAGTACCACGAGCGCCAGGAGATGGACGTCAGCCACGAGTTCACCGAGCAGTGCGGCCGAGCGGTCTACAACGCGTTCGCGCACTGGACCGGCCTGCCGCGCGAAGAAGCACGTCGCCTGTACCTGCTCGAGCGCATCGACGTGCTGACCCCAAACGGCAAGCAGCGCCTTCGCGACGTGCGCCAGTCGCTGAACGACATCACGGACAAGCTCATCGCGGGCGTGCCGCTCTGGGCTGACCTGCCGGCCGGCCGCGCCTTCAGCAAGAACGCCGAACGCGGCCGGAAGGCCTTCGCGCTCACCGGCCAGCGTATCTACGTCGCCGGGCTCTCTGAACCCGAGATCAAGGCCGCCGGGCTCGACTTCCTCCGCGCCGTCCGGGCCTTTGGCGCCGCCGCTTCGCGTGCCACCATCTACGCCGAGCTGATGGGCGTCGTCCACATGCCCTCGGACGTCGACCTCCTCGCCGGCACGTGCCTCATGGCCGGCCCGGTGAACCAGAACGACATCGGCAAGCAGTTCTATGGTTACGAAGACTTGCTGACCAAGGCGTTCCCAGGGCGCGAGCCGACCTCGCTCCTCGTCTGGACCATGAAGGCCAAGACCATCGCCGACCCGATCGGGAACGAAGAGCAGCTCATGAACAAGGCGAAGAAGGGCGCCCTGGTCGACCTGCGGATGGGGCCCCACGAGGCCATCACCATCGAGGACGGCGGCCGTATGACGCCGATGCGCCGTTCCGGGAGCCTCGTGAGCGACGAGCGCGCGTTCAGCGACCTCGGCAACTTCGCCACCGACCCGGACGGGCGGGACATCGCCGGCAACCGTGGCCGCCCTTGGCCGGCCGCGCAGCGAGAGCGGCGGCTTTGGTGAGCGCTCAGCTCCCAGCCACTTTCAAGGCTGTGAGCGCATCCCGAAGCCCGGTGAGGTTCGCGATCTGGATGTTGAGTCCGGGACGCGCGTTGATCTCGAGGATGGCAGGCCCAAGCCCGTCGTCGAGCACGAGATCGACGCCCGTATAGCCGAGGCCACTCAGCACGGCGGCCCGCATCGCCAAGTCGAGGAAGCGCTCCCAGTGCGGCACGCGGGCGCCTATGAGATCATGCTTAGTATCGGGATGTTGGGTGCACGGCTGCCCGTCGTGGACCGCATGGGTCGTGAGCCCGGTGGGGATGTCGATGCCGACCCCGACCGCGCCTTGATGCAGGTTCGCCTTGCCGTCGGACGCCAAAGTCGGGATGCGCGACATGGCCATGAGCGGCCGCCCGTCACAGACGATGACGCGCACGTCTGGGAGGCCCGTGGTCGGGTTTCCGGTGATGTCGAGGCTGCTCGACAGCCGCTGCTCGAAGTGCGCGACGTCGCTGCGGGCTTCGCGGGAGAAGTCGCCGGTCAGGATGGCGATGACGTGGAAGGCGAGCTCGCGCCGGGTCACCGGTCGACCGCTGAACGTGCGCCAGCCATCACCGTGGCGCCCGACCATCACCACGATGCCGCAGCCGCGCCCGCCGCCGCTCGGCTTGAGCGCGAAGTCGTCAGGGAGCTCCCAAGCGAAGGTCGAAAGCTCCCGACGGGTCGAGAGGACGGCGTAGGTCTTCGGGACGGGTATGTCGTTCGCTTCGAGAAGGCGCTTGGTGTTCACCTTGGACTGCGCGATCTGGATCATGCGGTCGCGCGGGTTCTTCGGCGCTATGAGCTCGAGCTCACGCCGGTTGAGCCCGAGCACGCCGGCGAAGCGGCTCACCGCTCGGCCCCGCTTGCGCCGCTTTTGCCCGCGCCGACCGAGCCTGCGTCGGCCACCGCCCGAAATCGGTAGTACTCCGACACGCGCAGCCCGGTGTAACGGCCGACCAGAAGGCAAAGCGGGAACGAGAGCAACGCGAGGTCCGGCGTAGCGGCGACGGCGCCGCGAAGGGCGCCCCACTGCAGGAACGTCGCCAGGATCGCCGCCGCGAGGACGGTGAATAGGGAGAGCTTCACGGCTTCGCCCGTGCTCTGATCCATCTGGGCCGTGACGAAGCGATCGATGATGCCGGCCATGATGACTACCGGCAGCCCGAGCGACGACAGCTCCAGGTAAGCAGGCGCAAAAGCGGAGAGGGCGAAGAGGACGACCGCGCAAGCCGCCACCAGGATGCCCGTGCGCGCCACGGACAGCAGCGCGAAGCGGTCCATCAGGAGCCGGGCGGGCGTTACTGCGAGCAGCAACGCCATGAATGTGAGCAGACCGACGACGGTCCCGAGCCGGACAAACGCGTAGGCCAGGATGAGCGGCGAGAAGATCCCGAAGCCCTCGATGCCGACCATCGTGCGCAAGACCACGATGAGCGTAGCTCCAACCGGCACCAGGAGGAGCTCGAGCGCAGCAGTCGCGCTCCCGTGCCGCTCCACGAACACTTGCATCAGGGCGCCTAGCGGCTCAAAGAACCAAACGAGAAGACCGAGCGACAGCAGCGCGAGTGCAGTCACGCTGGTGTTTCTATCCCGTGGGGCTGCGTTCGCCGGGGACGCCAGTGAGGTCATGGGAGGACGAGTCCTGGTCCAAAAGTGAAGGACACGAGGAAGTCTCACCGCTCGGTTCGCCTCGCCGTCTCCGCCGCGGAGATTCTCTCAGCCCGATGCCTCACGCAAGACCCCTATACTGTGACGTCGAGTTGAGTCTCGAGCCGATATGTTTATTCGGGGGTACTCCGGCCATTGCAAACGGCGGTCGATTCGGCATAGCATGCGGTCATCGTCCCCGACGACTACCGAAGCTCGGCTACTCGCCCCGACCGGAGAAGCACGTTGAAGCGATTCAGCCTCATCGAGGTCGCGGTTCTTCTGAACGTCCTCGCACTCTCTTGCGGGACCTCCCCAGATGACGCCGCCGTCGTCGTCCTCCCGGACGCCCGCGACACCTCCACGACCAACGGGTCGAAAGACACGGGCGACGAGCCCGAGGTCGTCTTCATTCCTGACACCGGCACCCCCGGCCCTGGCGCCGACACCACGATCGAGCCGTCGACGGACGTCGAGGGCGCGGACGTGGCGTTGGAATTGGACTCGACGGAACCGGATGTAGGCCAACCGCCTGGCTGCGACGTGGCGCCCTACCCCACGGACTGCGCCTGCGCTCAGAACTCCGACTGCGAAGACGGCTACTGCCTTCTCACCAGCGCGGGCAAACGCTGCGCCGAGCCGTGTATCGAGAGCTGCCCCGCGGGCTACGCTTGCCAGAACGTCGCCGGAGCGGGGGCCGATCTAGCGCTCTTCTGCGTGCAGCGCGACGTCTATCTCTGCATGCCCTGCACCGAAGACCAGGACTGCCAGACCATCGGCTTTTCAGGCCTAGACCGTTGCATCTCGCGCGGCGAGGACGGCGCCTTCTGCGGCATCGCCTGTGACGCCCAGAATCCCTGCGCGCTCGGCTACGCCTGCGAGACCGTGACCTCGGTCAGCGGCATCGACGTCGCCCAGTGCGTGCCAGAAGACGACACCTGCGAGTGCGCTCCGCTCCACGCCACGCTCGGCGCCACGACCGATTGCGCCAAGACCAACCTCTATGGGACCTGCTCCGGCAAGCGCTACTGCGCGGCCGGGGGACTCACGTCCTGCGACGCGACGCCGCCGCTCGCCGAGCTGTGCAACGGCAAAGACGAGAACTGTAACGAGGTCATCGACGACATCCCGCAAACCACCTGCGCCGTGCCCAGCGAGTTCGGGCAGTGCCTCGGCAAGGTCGTGTGCCTCGGTGGCCAAGAGCTCTGCCAGGGCACCGCAGCGGCCAAGGACATCTGTGATGGTCAGGACAACGACTGCGACGGCACGGTCGACGAGACCTACCCGGACATCGACGACGACGGCAGCGCGGACTGTATTGATGCGGACGACGACGACGACGGGCTCGCCGACGAGGTCGACAACTGCCCAGCGGTCGCCAACCCGGCCCAGGACAACCACGACAGCGACGCCCAAGGCGATGCGTGCGACAACGACGACGACGGCGACGGCGTCCTCGACGCGACCGACTGCGCGCCGCTCTCGCCCTACGTCTACCCCTTCGCGAAAGAGGGGTGCGACGGCCTCGACAATGACTGCGACGGGGCGACTGACGAGAAGTCCTGCGACGACGGCAAGCCGTGTACGGACGACGTGTGCGACCCGGTTCAGGGCTGCCTCACCTCCTTCAACGAGGCTCCCTGTAACGACCTGAACCCGTGCACAGTGAAGGACGCCTGCGCCTCGGGCACCTGCCAGGGTGCGTTCCTCGCCTGCAACGACCAGAACCCATGTACGGACGACTCCTGCGACCCTCTGAGCGGCTGCAAGAACGCACCGAACCTACTCCCTTGCTCCGACGGCTCCTTCTGCTCGAACGGTGACTCCTGCGCGGGCGGCGTCTGTCTCCCCGGAACCCCCGTCGCCTGCGACGACGGCAACGCGTGCACGCAGGACCAATGCGACCCGGCCTCGGGCTGTAAGACCGCGCCCCTCGGCGGCACGTGCGACGACAAGAACGCCTGCACCAGCGCCGACGTCTGCGTCGGCGGGACCTGCATCGGCGAGTTCGGCTCCTGCAATGACAACAACCCGTGCACGAACGACGGCTGCGACCCCAAGACGGGATGCACCAACACGCCGACCCCCGGCGGGGCATGCACCGACAACAACAGCTGCACCCAAAACGACCAGTGCGAGGACGGCGAGTGTGTCGGTCAAGAACCCTCCGAAGGGGCGTGCCAGTGCCAGGTGGACGCAGACTGCGCCTCGCAGGAGGACGGCAACCTCTGCAACGGGACCCTGCGCTGCGACAAGGCGAGCGTGCCCTATGAGTGCGTGCTCGATACCAAGACCGTGGTCATCTGCGAGATCCCGCCCGGCCTCCACCCGGCCTGTGTGACGAGCCAGTGCAGCCAGACCACGGGGCTTTGTGGCACCACGGTCGCCCCCTCGGGTGGTGCTTGCAGCGACGGCAACGCGTGCACCACGGCCGACGCCTGCAACGCGGGCTCGTGCGTCGGAGTCCCGACCATCTGTAACGACGGCACCCCCTGCACGGCGGACGCCTGTGCTCCGGCCACGGGCTGTACCTACACGCCGGTCACAGGCACGCCCACCTGCACGGACGGAAACGCCTGCACCATCGGCGACGTCTGCCAAGCCGGGAAGTGCACGGGCCCAACGCCGGCGCCATGTAACGACCAAAACCCGTGCACTGCCGACGTGTGCTACCCCGATGTCGGCTGTACCAACGTCGCGACCTCGACGAGCTGCAACGACGTCTCCGCCTGCACCAGCTTCGACCAATGCGTCGACAAGGCCTGCGTCGGGACGCCCATCGTGTGCACCGACGGTGACCCCTGCAACGGCCTCGAGACCTGCTCGGTCGCTACGGGCTGCCAGCCCGGCTCGAACCCCGACTGTGACGACGGCGTCGCCTGCACGGAAGACCGCTGCGACAACGCCGAGGGCTGCATCCACATCCCGAACTCGGACCTGTGCGACGACGACAACCCGTGTACGGTCGACACCTGTAAGAAGGTGGTCGGCTGCACGGCGGCCCCGGGCAACGACAATGTCGCGTGCGATGACGGCAACGGCTGCACGCCAACGGACGCCTGCCTCGCCGGAAACTGCGTCGGATCGGGTACTTGCGCCGACCTCGGCAAGCTCTGCGCGGGCGGCGACTGCGTGATGCTCGACGACGCTCCGGCGCCGACGGTGCGCTTTCAGTCCTTCGGCGGCGTGATGAAGTCGAGTGTGGTGCGACTCCGGGTGAGCGGCACCCCGGCGACGGGCGGGAAGGTCGGCAGCGGCTTCAAGGCGATCCTCGGCGGGGCCCCCTGGGTGCTCCCCGTGTGGAAGTGAGCGGGTGGAGATGATGATGCGACGTATACTCGGTCAGCTATTGACGGCCAGCGTGCTGCTCGCCGCCTCGGGCGCCAGCGCCGCGAGCCACCTCCTTGTCGAAGGGATCCTGAAGGACGGCCAAGGCATCCTGCTCAGCGGCACCTTCGACATCACCTTCGCGCTCTATGCGGCGGAGACCGGCGGCACCGCTGTCTACACCGAGGTCCACACCGGGACCGTCGTGGAAGGCGGGCTCTTCCAGGAGCGCCTCGGCAAGACCACGTCACTCACGCCGTCCGTCTTCACGCAGAACGCGTCGCTCTGGCTCGGCGTGAAGCTCTCGGGCCAGCCAGAGCTCCCGCGCACACCTCTCGAGACGAACCCCTTTGCGTTCCGGGCCCTCAACGCGGCCGTCTCGAACGGCCTCGACTGTACCGGTTGCATCAACGCCACCCAGCTCGGTTCGACCTACGCCGCATCGACCTCCGCGGGCGGCGCCGCGACGAGCGCGCTCCAGGCGACGACGGCGCTCGGGCTCTCGTGCACCGGCTGCGTGACCTTCGAGTCCCTGGCCGCGGGCGTCCTCGAGGCCGAGAACATCGCCTTCGACGACCAGGCGGCGCAGCTCGGCGCCACGACGGTGCAAGCGGCCATCAACGCGCTCAAGGCGCTGCTCGACGCGGGTGGCGGCGGTGGCGGCGGCCTTCAAAACGAAGGCAATGGCCAGGTCGCCTCGAGCACGGCGAGCCAATGGCAGATCGGCCCCTTCGCATCCGTCAAGGACTACATCCACCTCTTCAACCCCGCGACCCCCAAGGTCATCGGGTACTTCTACGGCACGAACACCAGCTCGTTCGCGACCGGCAACAACCTCGCTGTCGCCTACAACTTCACGCCGAACCAGTACTCCACGAACATCGTCGGTAAAGCGGGCGAGTCGGTGATGCAGGTCGGCAACCCCGGCGTGTTCACGCCGGGCAGCCACATCCTGCTCTACCAGTCCGTCGGGACGGGCGGCACGGGCGTCAGCGCCGGCGTTTGGGAGCTGAACGCCGTCAAAGGCGTCGCGGGCTCGACCGTACAGCTCGCCAAGCCGCTCACGCGCGACTTCACGGACGCCGGCCCGTCGTCGGGCCAGGCCCAAGCCGTCGTCGCGGTCAGCTACAACAACCTCGAGGTGCTCTCCGGCGGCACGGTGGTCCCGTCGAAGGCCCTCGATCAGAGCGGCGAGTCCGGCGGTATCGTGTACATCCGCGCGCAGAACGTGACGGTCCGAAACGGCGGCAAGATCCAGGCGAACGCAGCGGGCTTTCAGGGCACCCAGCCGGCATGCCCGCAACGCGGGGGCTCCGAGTGCAGTGCTGAGGGACCCTCGGCGAACTCGTCCGGCACGAACAACTGCTCCGGCGGCGGCGGATCGACCAACACCTATTGCTCAGGCGGCGGCGGCGGCAACAAGACGGCAGGCGGCGCGGCGACGCTGGGATCGAGTTGCAGTCAGGGCCAACAGGGCAAAGGCGGTGCGGCCAAAGGCGTCGATGACAGCACTCAGCTCCACTTCGGCGGCGCGGGCGGCGGCAACAACAACTGGTGCGCTGCGGGCGGCGTCGGCGGTGGCATCGTGGTCATCGGCGCGACGAACGTCACGGTCGACTCGGGCGGCGTCATCTCGGCCAATGGCACCGACGGCACGACTTGGAACTCCGGCGGCGGCGCGGGCGGCACGGTCGCGCTCTTCGCGTCCAACATCGTGAACAACGGCACCATCGAAGCCAAGGGTGGCCTCGGCAAGGGCTACTATCCGAACGACACGCGTTTCGCCCAAGCCGGCAACGGAGGCGACGGCTGGATCATCCAGAAGCCCCCACCGCCCGGCATCGTGAACGAAGCGTATCCGAAGCACGTCCAGATCTGGATCGATGGCGTCAACGTCACGCCGTCCATCGGCGACCCCAACGGCAAAGGCGCGCCTATGTACAGCACGACGGCCAACGACTGGGGCGACAACGGCCTCGTCCCCTGGGAGACCGGTCCGCTCGACCTCACCAACGTGGCCAACTGGACGCTCGGCGAACACTCGATCGAGCTCAAGGAGACCGGCGGCGCGGGCGGCGAGCTCAAGAGCTACGTCTACGTGCTCTACCCCTACTCGGCGAGCACCCCGCCCGCCAACGACGTCTGCGCGACGCCGACCCTCATCGACCCGAACACGCAGGCCGTCGTGGTCTCGGGCACGACCGAAGACTTCATGGGCAAGACGCTCGCCAAGGACGACCTCAACATCGCGGGCTGTGGCGGCCTGGGCGGCCCTGACGTCGTCTACCAGATCAACCTCACCCAGCGATCGCTCTTGAACGCCGTCTTGGTCGCGCCGTTCAGCTCGAAGATCTATCTCCGCAAGGCGAACTGCCAGAGCGGCGCGTTGGTGCAGTGTTCCGACAAGCAGCTGGCGACGGACCCCATCGAAGCGGGCACCTACTTCCTCGTGGTCGACTCCGACTCCGCCGGCGCGAAGGGCAACTTCAAGCTGGCCGTCTCTACGATCCCAGCGCCGATCCCCGCCGCCGACACCTGCGCCGGCGCTCAAAAGATCGTGTTCAGTGTGGGCGGAACGGCGACCGTCAGCGGCACGACGCTCTACGCCAACGACGACCTGAAGGGCCTCTGCGCCGCGGCGCTCACGGGCGGCCCCGACGTCGTCTACGAGCTCGACGCGGGAACCGGTCAGAACTTCACGGCCACCATCAACGCGCCGTTCGCGACCGTCATGTACCTCGTGACCAGCCAGTGCGGGGCATCCGGCGTCCCGCTGAGCTGTTCGGCCACGGGCACCCTGACGGTACAGGGGCTCGCGGGCGGGAAGTACTGGCTCGTCGTCGACGGTAAGCAGGCGAAAGAGTGGGGCGCTTACACGCTCAACGTCGAGGTCAAGTAGTCATGATTAGGCGAGAGGGATACGTCATGGTGATGAAACGCTTTATCGGGTGCCTCCTGGCGTCGACCCTGCTCGCCGCGACCTCAGCGAGCGCGGCAAGCCACCTGCTCGTGGAAGGCATTATGAAAGATGGCCAGGGAGCGCTCCTCTCCGGCACCTTCGACGTGACCTTCGCGCTCTACAAGGCCGAAACCGACGGCACGGCGGTCTACACCGAGACCCACCTCGGCACCGTGGTGGAAGGCGGCCTCTTCCAAGAGCGGCTCGGCAAGACGACGGCGCTCCAGGCCGTGCTCTTCGCTCAAAACGCGACGCTCTGGCTCGGCGTGAAGCTCTCCGGTCAGCCGGAGCTCCCGCGCACGCCCCTCGAGACGAACCCCTTTGCATTCCGAGCCCTTACGGCCGCTGTCGCCAACGGCCTGGAGTGTACCGGCTGCATCAGCGCCACCCAGCTC